>NZ_PSTN01000050.1:0-5282 GCF_002930955.1 Rathayibacter sp. AY1A4
CCGTTGACGAGGGCGCCGAGCTCGAGGGCCGGGCCGGTGAACGCGTACCCGGCCCCCGGTCCGCTCCCCGAGAGCGCCGTCGACGCCGTGCGCGCCGGGTACGCGTTCACCGGCCCGGCCCTCGAGCTCGGCGCCCTCGTCAACGGCGACGCGCGGATCGACGTGCCCGTCCGCATCCCGCTCGGCATGCTCAACCGGCACGGCCTCGTCGTCGGCGCGACCGGCACCGGCAAGACGAAGACGCTGCAGGTCCTCGCCGAGCAGCTCTCGGCCCACGGCGTCCCCGTCTTCGCTGCGGACATCAAGGGCGACCTCTCCGGCCTCGCCACTCCGGGCACCGCGACCGACGCGCTGCTCGCCCGCACCCGCGGCATCGGCCAGGACTGGCGGGCGGAGGCGGCCCCCGCCGAGTACTTCGCGCTCGGCGGCATCGGCACCGGTGTCCCCGTCCGCGCCACCGTGACGGGATTCGGCGCGCTGCTGCTCGCGAAGGTGCTCGGCCTCAACCACACGCAGGAGTCGAGCCTCGGTCTCGTCTTCCACTACGCCGAGAGCGCCGGTCTCCCGCTCGTCGACCTGTCCGATCTCCGCGCCGTGCTCACCTACCTCGTCGGCGACGAGGGCAAGGCGGAGCTCGCCGAGCTCGGCGGGCTGTCCAAGGCGACCGCCGGCGTGATCCTCCGCGAGCTGATCGCGTTCGCCGACCAGGGCGCCGACGTGTTCTTCGGCGAGCCCGAGATCGACACGGCCGAGTTCCTCCGCCTCGCCGCCGACGGGCGCGGCGTCGTCAGCCTCCTCGAGGTCCCCGGAGTCGCCGACCGACCGGCTCTGTTCTCCACCTTCCTGATGTGGCTGCTCGCCGACCTCTTCAACGACCTGCCGGAGGTCGGCGACCTCGACAAGCCGAAGCTGGTGTTCTTCTTCGACGAGGCGCACCTGCTCTTCCGCGACGCGTCGAAGGACTTCCTCGCCGCGATCACCCAGACCGTGCGCCTCATCCGCTCCAAGGGCGTCGGCATCGTCTTCGTCACGCAGACCCCGAAGGACGTGCCGGGCGACGTCCTCGCCCAGCTCGGCTCCCGCGTGCAGCACCAGCTCCGCGCGCACACGCCGGACGACGCCAAGGCCCTCCGCGCCACCGTCTCGACCTACCCCGAGAGCGACTACGACCTCGGCGAAGTCCTCCAGGCGCTCCCCATCGGCGAGGCGATCGTGACGGTCATGAACGAGCGCGGCGCCCCGACCCCGGTCGCCTGGACGCGTCTCCGCGCCCCGCTCGGCTCGATGAAGCCCACCCCCGAGGCCGACCGCGAGGCGAGCGTCCAGAGGTCCCCGCTCCTCGCGCGCTACGGAACGCCCCTCGACCGCGACTCCGCCCGCGAGATCCTCACCCGCCGGCTCGACGCCGCCGCCGACGCCGAGGAGGCCCGCGCCGCCGCCGAGCAGCAGGCCGCCGACGACGCCCGCCGCGCCAAGGAGGACGCGCGTCGCGCCAAGGAGGAGACCGCGGACGCCGCCCGCCGCGCGAAGGAGCGGGCCGCCGCCGAGCGCGCCGCCGACCAGGCCGCCGAGCGCTCCCGACGGCGCACGGCACCGACCTCCCGCGGGACCCGCACCGCCCGCCGCGACAAGACGGTCGTCGAGGAGGTGCTGGGCTCGAGCGCCGGCAGGACCCTGCTGCGCGAGGTGGTCCGCGGGATCTTCGGGACCGCCCGACGGCGTTGACGCGACCGGGGCCGCTCGGGGAGACGAGGCGCTAACGGGAGCGTGTTAGCGTCGGTAGCATGAGTGAGAGCGGGACGACGCGGGAGCGGATCCTCCGAGCGACGGTCGAGCTGCTGGCGGACGGCGGGCGCGACGCGGTGTCGACGCGGGCGATCAGCGCGGCGGCGGGGGTGCAGGCCCCTACGATCTACCGGACGTTCGGCGACCTGCGCGGGCTGCTCGACTCGGCCGCGGCAGCCGGATTCGCCACGGCCCTCGCCGACTTCGAGCGGAGCGAGGCGCCGGCCGACCCGGTCGACGCGCTCCGTGCCGCCTGGGATCACCACGTCGCCTTCGGACTCGCCGAACCGCACCTCTACGCGCTGATGTTCACCGCGCGGCCGGGGGAGGAGTCGGAGGCGGCGCGCCTGTCCCGCGGCGTCCTCCTCGACGCGGTCCGGGCCGTCGCCGAAGCCGGCCGCCTCACCGTCGACGTCGAGCGGGCCTCCCGCCTGCTCCAGTCGGCCGCGCTCGGCTGCACCCTCACGCTGACCGCCCTCGCGGACCCCGACGACGAGCTCTCGTCCCGCTCGCGCGAGTCCGTCCTCGCGGCGATCACCACGGCGGAGGCGGGCCCCACCGATCCCGCCGCCCGTGCGGTCGTCGCGCACGCCGTCGCCCTGCGGACGGCGCTGCCGCAGATCGAGCCCCTCAGCGCGGGGGAGCGGCTCCTGCTCGACGAATGGCTCGAGCGCATCGCCGACTGACGGCCGGCGTCGCCGGAGGGTCCGTATCGCCGCCCTGTCGTCCGCGTTGTCGTAATACGGATGGCGACGGGCACGATCCGGGACCGGCACCTACGGTCGGACCATGTCGCGATCCATAGCCGAACTCTTCTTCCGCCCCGTCTGCGCCGCCTGCTCGGCCCCGCTCGTCGCCCGCCGTGGCGCTTTCTGCTCCGACTCCTGCGCGCGGACGAACCACCTCTACGGCTGATCCCGCACGCCCGGCGCGCGCCGAACGATCGGCGGCGCCTGCTCGGCGCGACGTCGTCGGCTGCAGCCGGGTGTGCCCCGGCAGGGCGAACCCGGCGCTGCGTGAGTGGGCCGCTCCGATCGACGCCTTCACCGGTCGACCGGGCTCCGACGATCGGCCGCACCGGTTAAACAAAACGGTGCCCGTGCTGGCGAGAGCAACGGACACCGTTCGCGGAGGATGGGGGATTCGAACCCCCGAGGGCTTTCACCCAACACGCTTTCCAAGCGTGCGCCATAGGCCACTAGGCGAATCCTCCTGGCACGACCTGAGCCGCGACTCATCGATACTAGCCGGTGTCGGAGGCTCCCGCTGACCACGACCCCGACACGCCCCGCTCTCCTCGGCCGCCGTCGTCGGTTAGACTGTCACCCGGCTCCCCGCGTGGCGCCATCCAGGCCAACTCCCCCAGGGCGGAAACGCAGCAAGGGTAACCGGGCTCTGGCGGGTGCGCGGGGGGTCTTCTTCCGTTAAGCGGCCCGCCTGCTCCGCCCATGGACCGCCGCACAGCCTCTACGAGGCCCTACCGGCGGCGGACGCTCCTCCACAGCCGCGCGCCGTGCACGCCCTCCCATCCCTGGCCTCTACTCAGCCAGGCGGAGGGACCCCCTCGGTAGGGTGGATCCGATGGTTCAGAGCATCTACATCTCGTCCGCCGAAGGTCATTCGGGCAAGTCCACGGTCGCCCTCGGCGTCCTCGATGCGCTCAGCAGCCAGGTGCAGCGGGTCGGCGTCTTCCGCCCGATCGCCCGCTCCACCTCCGAGCCGGACTACGTGCTCGAGATGCTGCTCGGCCACTCCGACTCGGGCCTCGCCTACGAGGACTGCATCGGCGTCACCTACGAGGACGTCCACGCCGACGGCGAGGCGGCGCTCTCGCGGATCGTCGAGCGGTACAAGGGCGTCGAGGCCCGGTGCGACGCCGTCGTCATCCTCGGCTCCGACTACACGGACGTCGGCAGCCCCACCGAGCTCGGCTACAACGCCCGCATCGCCGCCAACCTCGGTGCCCCGGTCCTGCTCGTCCTCACCGGCCGGGACTCGTCCCGCAGCGAGCAGCTGGGCCAGGCTCCCGCGCGCACGCCGGAGGAGATGCGCCAGATCACGGAGCTCGCCTCGGTCGAGCTGCGCACGGCCCACGCGAGCCTCATCGGAGTGATCGCGAACCGCGCGGACCCCGACACCGCCGCCGACGCCGTCGCCGCGATCCGCGAGAGCATCCCCGCCACCGTCCCGGTCTGGGCGATCCGCGAGGATCCGTTCCTCGTCGCTCCGAGCCTGTCCCGCCTGGTCGAGGCGGTCGACGGCGTCGTCGTCGCGGGCGATCCGGAGCTGCTCGGCCGCGAGGCGCTCGGCGTGGTGATCGCCGGCATGTCGATGGTGAACGTCCTGCCGCGGCTCACCGAGGGCGGCGTCGTGATCGTCCCCGGCGACCGGCCCGAGGTCGTCCTCGCCGTGATCATGGCGTACGCCTCCGGCACGTTCCCCACCGTCACCGGCATCATCCTCAACGGCGGCTTCGAGCTGCCGGAGCCGATCGTCCGGCTGATCGAGGGCGTCGACAGCCGCGTGCCGATCGTGATGACCGAGCTCGGCACCTACGACACCGCCGTCCGCGTCACCGCGGCCCGCGGCCGCCTGGCGGCCGACTCCCCGCGCAAGCGCGACACCTCCCTCGCCCTCTTCCAGGAGGCGGTCGACGCGGTCGAGCTGCTCACCCTCCTCGACGTCGGCCGGTCCGAGGTCGTCACGCCGCTGATGTTCGAGTACGGGCTGATCGAGCGCGCGCGCATCGCCGACCGCCACATCGTCCTGCCCGAGGGCGGCGACGACCGGATCCTCCGTGCCGCCGCGACCGTGCTCAAGCGCGGCATCGCCCGGCTCACGATCCTCGGCGAGGAGGCCGAGATCCGCGCCCGTGCGGCGGGCCTCGGCCTCGACCTCGACGGCGCGCGCGTGCTGAGCACCCTCGACCCCGAGCACCGCGCGCGCTTCGCCGAGGAGTACGCCCGCATCCGCGCGCACAAGGGCATCACCTACGACCACGCCTACGACACCGTCACGGACGTCTCCTACTTCGGCACGATGATGGTGCAGCTCGGCCTGGCCGACGGGATGGTCTCGGGAGCCGCGCACACGACCGCGCACACCATCCGCCCCGGCTTCGAGATCATCAAGACGAGCCCGGGCGTCTCCGTCGTCTCGAGCGTGTTCCTGATGGCGCTCGCCGACCGCGTGCTGGTCTACGGCGACTGCGCGGTGAACCCCGACCCCACCGAGGCGCAGCTCGCCGACATCGCGATCTCGTCCGCCGAGACCGCCCAGCAGTTCGGGATCGACCCCCGCATCGCGATGCTCTCCTACTCCACCGGCGAGAGCGGAGCCGGCGCCGACGTCGAGAAGGTCCGCGCGGCGACGGCGCTGGTGCGCGAGCGCCGGCCCGACCTGCTCGTCGAGGGCCCGATCCAGTACGACGCGGCGGCCGACGCGGCGGTCGCGGCCTCGAAGATGCCCGGCTCCCAGGTCGCCGGGCGCGCGACGGT
>NZ_PSTN01000051.1:0-1692 GCF_002930955.1 Rathayibacter sp. AY1A4
GGAGGTCGTAATTTTTTTACGGAGAGTTTGATCCTGGCTCAGGACGAACGCTGGCGGCGTGCTTAACACATGCAAGTCGAACGATGAAGCCCAGCTTGCTGGGTGGATTAGTGGCGAACGGGTGAGTAACACGTGAGTAACCTGCCCTTGACTCTGGGATAAGCGCTGGAAACGGCGTCTAATACCGGATACGACCTGCCCCGGCATCGGGTGCGGGTGGAAAGTTTTTCGGTCAAGGATGGACTCGCGGCCTATCAGCTAGTTGGTGAGGTAATGGCTCACCAAGGCGACGACGGGTAGCCGGCCTGAGAGGGTGACCGGCCACACTGGGACTGAGACACGGCCCAGACTCCTACGGGAGGCAGCAGTGGGGAATATTGCACAATGGGCGAAAGCCTGATGCAGCAACGCCGCGTGGGGGATGACGGCCTTCGGGTTGTAAACCTCTTTTAGTAGGGAAGAAGGGCTTCGGCTTGACGGTACCTGCAGAAAAAGCACCGGCTAACTACGTGCCAGCAGCCGCGGTAATACGTAGGGTGCAAGCGTTGTCCGGAATTATTGGGCGTAAAGAGCTCGTAGGCGGTTTGTCGCGTCTGCTGTGAAAACCCGAGGCTCAACCTCGGGCCTGCAGTGGGTACGGGCAGACTAGAGTGCGGTAGGGGAGAATGGAATTCCTGGTGTAGCGGTGGAATGCGCAGATATCAGGAGGAACACCGATGGCGAAGGCAGTTCTCTGGGCCGTTACTGACGCTGAGGAGCGAAAGCGTGGGGAGCGAACAGGATTAGATACCCTGGTAGTCCACGCCGTAAACGTTGGGAACTAGATGTGGGGACCTTTCCACGGTCTCCGTGTCGCAGCTAACGCATTAAGTTCCCCGCCTGGGGAGTACGGCCGCAAGGCTAAAACTCAAAGGAATTGACGGGGGCCCGCACAAGCGGCGGAGCATGCGGATTAATTCGATGCAACGCGAAGAACCTTACCAAGGCTTGACATATACCGGAAACTTCCAGAAATGGTTGCCCCGCAAGGTCGGTATACAGGTGGTGCATGGTTGTCGTCAGCTCGTGTCGTGAGATGTTGGGTTAAGTCCCGCAACGAGCGCAACCCTCGTTCTATGTTGCCAGCACGTCATGGTGGGAACTCATAGGAGACTGCCGGGGTCAACTCGGAGGAAGGTGGGGATGACGTCAAATCATCATGCCCCTTATGTCTTGGGCTTCACGCATGCTACAATGGCCGGTACAAAGGGCTGCGATACCGTAAGGTGGAGCGAATCCCAAAAAGCCGGTCTCAGTTCGGATTGAGGTCTGCAACTCGACCTCATGAAGTCGGAGTCGCTAGTAATCGCAGATCAGCAACGCTGCGGTGAATACGTTCCCGGGCCTTGTACACACCGCCCGTCAAGTCATGAAAGTCGGTAACACCCGAAGCCAGTGGCCTAACCGCAAGGAGGGAGCTGTCGAAGGTGGGATCGGTGATTAGGACTAAGTCGTAACAAGGTAGCCGTACCGGAAGGTGCGGCTGGATCACCTCCTTTCTAAGGAGCATCTGGACACCGCAGGGTGTTCCAGGCGCCAGATCAAAGCGAATGTCTTTGCTGGTAGCTCATGGGTGGAACATTGAACTAGGTGCTCGGTGAGATCGTCTCGCGTCAGTACAGCCTTCGGGTTGGGAACGCGTCGGGGCGGTGG
>NZ_PSTN01000051.1:1789-5247 GCF_002930955.1 Rathayibacter sp. AY1A4
GGAGTCGGGTACATGCACGCTGTTGGGTCCTGAGGGACCGGGCCGGCTGCCTTCGGGTGGCGGGGTCGACTCTCCGGATCCTTTTCTCACGCCTGGGTGTGTGAGAGAGGGATACCGCCCGTATTTTGAGAACTACACAGTGGACGCGAGCATCTTAGATTCACGGCTTCGGTCGTGGATCGACAAGATTCGCATGGCGCGGCTTTCGGGCTGCGGTCATGCAAATCATTGGATCTGCAACTTTTCGAGTTGTAGTTTCTTAACTCATGTGATTAGCAAGTTCATAAGAGCAAACGGTGAATGCCTTGGCATCTGGAGCCGAAGAAGGACGTCGTAATCTGCGATAAGCCTCGGGGAGCTGATAAACGAGCTGTGATCCGAGGATTTCCGAATGGGGAAACCCCGCCAGGCCCCTTGTGGTGACCTGGTGACTCCCGCCTGAATATATAGGGCGGGTAGAGGGAACGTGGGGAAGTGAAACATCTCAGTACCCACAGGAAGAGAAAACAACAGTGATTCCGTCAGTAGTGGCGAGCGAACGCGGAAGAGGCTAAACCGAGTCATGTGTGATACCCGGCAGGGGTTGCATGGCCGGGGTTGTGGGACTTTTTGTTCCGGTCTGCCGGCCGGTGAACGTTACAGCGCATCATAGACGAACAGGTTTGAACGCCTGGCCAGAGCGGGTGCGAGCCCCGTAGTCGAAATGGTGTTATGGCGTGAAGAGTATCCCAAGTAGCACGGGGCCCGAGAAATCCCGTGTGAATCTGTCAGGACCACCTGATAAGCCTAAATACTCCCAGATGACCGATAGCGGACAAGTACCGTGAGGGAAAGGTGAAAAGTACCCCGGGAGGGGAGTGAAATAGTACCTGAAACCGTTTGCTTACAAACCGTCGGAGCCTCCTTGTAGGGGTGACGGCGTGCCTTTTGAAGAATGAGCCTGCGAGTTAGTGCTCTGTGGCGAGGTTAACCCGTGTGGGGCAGCCGTAGCGAAAGCGAGTCCGAATAGGGCGATTCAGTCGCAGGGTCTAGACCCGAAGCGAAGTGATCTATCCATGGCCAGGTTGAAGCGACGGTAAGACGTCGTGGAGGACCGAACCCACTTCAGTTGAAAATGGAGGGGATGAGCTGTGGATAGGGGTGAAAGGCCAATCAAACTTCGTGATAGCTGGTTCTCTCCGAAATGCATTTAGGTGCAGCGTTGCGTGTTTCTTGCCGGAGGTAGAGCTACTGGATGGCCGATGGGGCCCAAAAGCTTACTGACGTCAGCCAAACTCCGAATGCCGGTAAGTGAGAGCGCAGCAGTGAGACTGTGGGGGATAAGCTTCATAGTCGAGAGGGAAACAACCCAGACCACCAACTAAGGTCCCTAAGCGCGTGCTAAGTGGGAAAGGATGTGGAGTTGCACAGACAACCAGGAGGTTGGCTTAGAAGCAGCCACCCTTGAAAGAGTGCGTAATAGCTCACTGGTCAAGTGATTCCGCGCCGACAATGTAACGGGGCTCAAGCACGCCACCGAAGTTGTGGCATTGACATTAGTGGTAGGCCTTCGTGGTCCAGCCGTGTTGATGGGTAGGAGAGCGTCGTGTGGCGAGTGAAGCGGCGGTGTGAACCAGCCGTGGATGCCACACGAGTGAGAATGCAGGCATGAGTAGCGAAAGACGGGTGAGAAACCCGTCCTCCGGAAGACCAAGGGTTCCAGGGTCAAGCTAATCTTCCCTGGGTAAGTCGGGACCTAAGGCGAGGCCGACAGGCGTAGTCGATGGACAACGGGTTGATATTCCCGTACCGGCGAAGAACCGCCCAAGACAATCCAGTAGTGCTAAGTATCTGAATCCCTTTGATGGATCCCTTCGGGGTGAAGCGTTGGGCCTAGCGTACGACCCCGTGCTGGTGCGTTTAGCGTATTAACAGGTGTGACGCAGGAAGGTAGCCGAGCCGGGCGATGGTTGTCCCGGTCTAAGGATGTAGGGCGAACGATAGGCAAATCCGTCGTTCATATAGCCTGAGATCTGATGGGTAGACGCAAGTCGAAATCGGTGATCCTATGCTGCCAAGAAAAGCATCGACGCGAGGTTCTAGCTGCCCGTACCCCAAACCGACTCAGGTGGTCAGGTAGAGAATACTAAGGAGATCGAGAGAATCGTGGTTAAGGAACTCGGCAAAATGCCCCCGTAACTTCGGGAGAAGGGGGGCCTGAGGCGTGAACGGACTTGCTCCGGGAGCGTTCGATGGCCGCAGAGACCAGTGGGAAGCGACTGTTTACTAAAAACACAGGTCCGTGCTAAGTCGCAAGACGATGTATACGGACTGACGCCTGCCCGGTGCTGGAAGGTTAAGAGGAACGGTTAGCCGCAAGGCGAAGCTGAGAATTTAAGCCCCAGTAAACGGCGGTGGTAACTATAACCATCCTAAGGTAGCGAAATTCCTTGTCGGGTAAGTTCCGACCTGCACGAATGGCGTAACGACTTCCCAGCTGTCTCAACCGCGAACTCGGCGAAATTGCATTACGAGTAAAGATGCTCGTTACGCGCAGCAGGACGGAAAGACCCCGTGACCTTTACTATAGTTTGGTATTGGTGTTCGGTGTGGCTTGTGTAGGATAGGTGGGAGACGTTGAAGCGGGCACGCTAGTGTTCGTGGAGTCATTGTTGAAATACCACTCTGGTCACTCTGGATATCTAACTTCGGACCCTAATCGGGTTCAGGGACAGTGCCTGATGGGTAGTTTAACTGGGGCGGTTGCCTCCCAAAGAGTAACGGAGGCGCCCAAAGGTTCCCTCAACCTGGTTGGCAATCAGGTGGCGAGTGTAAGTGCACAAGGGAGCTTGACTGTGAGACTGACAAGTCGAGCAGGGACGAAAGTCGGGACTAGTGATCCGGCAGTGGCTTGTGGAAGCGCTGTCGCTCAACGGATAAAAGGTACCTCGGGGATAACAGGCTGATCTTGCCCAAGAGTCCATATCGACGGCATGGTTTGGCACCTCGATGTCGGCTCGTCGCATCCTGGGGCTGGAGTAGGTCCCAAGGGTTGGGCTGTTCGCCCATTAAAGCGGTACGCGAGCTGGGTTTAGAACGTCGTGAGACAGTTCGGTCCCTATCCGCTGCGCGCGCAGGAAATTTGAGAAGATCTATCCCTAGTACGAGAGGACCGGGATGGACGAACCTCTGGTGTGTCAGTTGTTCCGCCAGGAGCACCGCTGATTAGCTACGTTCGGAACGGATAACCGCTGAAAGCATCTAAGCGGGAAGCCGGCTTCGAGATGAGATTTCCATCCCTTCGGGGGAGAGGCTCCCAGCCAGACGACTGGGTTGATAGGCCGGATGTGGAAGACAGGACTAAAGACTGTCGGAGCTGACCGGTACTAATAAGCCGATAACTTGATAATCACTACACTCATACTGTTGTAAAGGCTGGTAGGAGTGGTCAGAGATTGCTTGCGTCCACTTTGTGGTTC
>NZ_PSTN01000052.1:0-3578 GCF_002930955.1 Rathayibacter sp. AY1A4
GTAGTGATCGGCCACAGGTGGCTTCGTCCTTCGTTCGTGGGTCGGTGCGCCGTGCCCGGCCCACCGACCCACGAACGAAGGACGAAGCCACCTGTGGCCGATCACTACGAAGTGCTGGGCGTCGACCGCGACGCCTCCGCCGACGAGATCAAGAAGGCGTACCGCCGACTCGCCCGCGAGCTGCACCCCGACGTCAACCCGAGCGCGGACGCCTCCGAGCGCTTCAAGCTCGTCACGCACGCCTACGACGTCCTGAGCGACGCCCAGCAGCGGGCGCAGTACGACCGCGGGCCCCAGGAGGGCTTCGGCGGCGGCGGCCAGGGCTTCGGCGGGTTCGGCGACATCTTCGAGACCTTCTTCGGGCAGGGCGCGCAGGGCTCGTCCCGCGGGCCGCGCTCCCGCCGCGAGCGCGGCCAGGACGCCCTGCTGCGCGTGGAGGTCTCGCTCGACGAGGTCATCTTCGGCACCCACCGCGACCTCGAGGTCGACACGGCGGTGCTCTGCGAGACGTGCCAGGGCTCGTGCTGCCAGCCCGGCACCTCGCCGGTGACCTGCGACATCTGCCACGGCTCCGGCCAGATCCAGCGCACGGTCCGCTCGCTCCTGGGCAACGTGATGACGGCGAGCCCCTGCGGCACCTGCCGCGGCTACGGCACCGTCATCGCGACCCCCTGCTCCACCTGCCAGGGCCAGGGACGCGTCCGCGCCCGCCGCACCATCCCCGTCGACGTCCCCGCGGGAGTCGACACGGGCCTGCGCCTGCAGATGCCCGGCAGCGGCGAGGTCGGCCCGGCCGGCGGCCCCAACGGCGACCTGTACCTCGAGATCAAGGTCAAGCACCACGACGTCTTCAGCCGCAACGGCGACGACCTGCTCTGCACCCTCGAGGTGCAGATGACGGACGCGATCCTCGGCTCCACGGCGTCGCTCAAGGCGCTCGACGGCGACATCGAGATCGAGATCAAGCCGGGCACGCAGAGCACCGAGATCGTCACGATCAAGGGACGCGGAGTCACGCGCCTGCGCGGCAGTGGACGCGGCGATCTCCGCATCGGCATCCAGGTCGTCACCCCGACGAAGCTGGGCCACCGCGAGCGGGAGCTGGTCCAGGAGCTCGCGAAGCACTACAAGCCGCAGAAGCCCGCGCTGACCCACTTCCAGCAGGGCCTCTTCTCGAAGCTCCGCGACCGCTTCCTGGGCTGAGCCCGTGGCGCACCACTACATCGACGAGTCGCTGGACTCCGGCGGCTTCGTCGTCGGGGGCCGGCTCGCGCTCACCGGCGCGGAGGCACGGCACGCCGCGACCGTCAGCCGGATCCGCGCGGGCGAGAGCGTCCGGGTCGGCGACGGGCGCGGACTCGTCGCGACCGCGGTCGTCGAGAGCGCGGAGCCGGCGCGAGTGGTGCTCGTCGTGGAGTCGGTGCAGGAGTCCCCGGTTCCGTCCCCGCGCCTGGTCCTCGTCCAGGCCCTCGCGAAGGGCGACCGCGACGAGCTCGCCGTGCAGGCGGCGACCGAGCTCGGGGTGGACGAGGTCGTCCCGTGGCAGGCCGCGCGGTCGATCTCGCGGTGGTCGGGCCCGAAGGAGGAGAAGGGGCGCGAGCGCTGGCGGGCCATCGTGCGCGAGGCGAGCAAGCAGTCGCTGCGCCCCCGGGTGCCCGAGGTCGCGCCGCTCGAGCAGGTGCGCGGTCTCGTCGCGCGCGCCGCGACGTCCCGCGTGCTGGTCCTCGAGCCCTCGGCGCAGGCGCGGCTCTCCCAGGTGGTCCCGGACGGACGCGACCTGGTGCTCGTCGTCGGGCCCGAGGGCGGCATCGCTCCGGAGGAGCTGCGGCTGCTCGCGGAGGCGGGCGCCGAGGCCGTCGCGCTCGGCGACTCCGTCCTGCGCACCTCGACCGCAGGTCCCGCTGCCATCGCCGTCCTCTCGGCCCGCCTGGGCCGCTGGTGACGCTCCTCCACAGCCGCCTCGGGGCGCCGGAGCAGGGTGCCGTGGGCGAACGCGGCGCCCGTCGCGCACGGGCCCCGTTTAAGATGAGTGCATGAGCGAACCCACCGTCTTCACGCGCATCGTCCAGGGCGAGATCCCGGCCGATGTGGTGTTCGAGAACGAGCGCATCCTCGCGATCACCGACATCGAGCCGAAGGCGCCCGTCCACCTCCTCGTCTTCCCGAAGACCCAGGAGCACGCCACGGTCGCCGCCCTCGCCGCCGCCGATCCCGCCCTGCTCGCCGAGATGGTGCAGGTCGCCCAGTCGCTCGCCGACGCCCACAGCAACGGTCAGTTCCGCCTCGTCTTCAACTCCGGCGAAGAGGCGGGCCAGACCGTGTTCCACGTGCACGCCCACGTCCTGGGCGGCCACCAGACGGAAGGCTCCCTTGCCACCGGTTGAGAACACGGGCGCGAGCCCCGACGAGCGTCCCGCCCCCGGCGCGGACGCGTCCGAGACGACGCGGCGCGTCGTCGCCGTCGACGGAGTCGCGATGGTGCGCCTCCTCGGACCCCAGGACCGCCTCATCCGAGCGGTCGAAGGACGATTCCCCGATGTCCGGGTGCACGTGCGCGGCAACGAGGTGACGCTCGACGGCGAGCGCGAGCCCGTCGCCGCTGCGACGCGCCTGGTGGAAGAACTGGTGCGCATGACCGCGAGCGGGCACGATCTCGACCCGGAGGGCGTGCGCGAGTCCGCCCGCATCCTGCAGAACGGCGGGCCGGTGAGCCCGGCCGAGGCGTTCGGCCAGGCCATCCTCACGGCGCGTGGACGGAGCGTGAGGCCCAAGACGCTCGGGCAGCGCGAGTACGTCGACGCGGTCGATCAGAACACCATCGTCTTCGGCATCGGCCCGGCCGGAACCGGCAAGACCTACCTGGCGATGGCGAAGGCCGTGCAGTCGCTGCAGCGCAAGGAGGTCGAGCGGATCATCCTGACCCGCCCGGCGGTCGAGGCGGGGGAGCGGCTGGGCTACCTGCCCGGCTCGCTCACCGACAAGATCGACCCGTACCTGCGCCCGCTCTACGACGCGCTGAACGAGATGATGGACCCCGAGATCGTCCCGAAGCTGCTCGCGGCCGGCACGATCGAGGTCGCTCCGCTCGCCTACATGCGCGGGCGCACGCTCAACAACTCGTTCGTCGTGCTCGACGAGGCGCAGAACACGACGCCCGAGCAGATGAAGATGTTCCTCACCCGCCTCGGCTTCGGCTCGAAGATGGTGGTCACCGGCGACATCACCCAGGTGGACCTGCCGACCGGCGCGAGCGGACTCCGCCTCGTGACGCGGGTGCTCGACGGCATCGACGACATCCACTTCTCGAGACTGACCAGCGAGGACGTGGTCCGCCACAGCCTGGTCGGCCGCATCGTGGACGCCTACACCGAGTACGACCAGCAGAAGCAGGCGCAGCACTTCGAGCGCGAGCAGGCCCGGGAGTTCGCGAACCGCGCCGAGCGCCGCGGCCAGGCCGCCCGCCCGCCCGGCGACCGCCAGCCTCCGCGCGGCCAGGTGGAAGATCTCGCGCTCGCGGTCGGTGAGGGACGCGAAGGCGGGCGGGGTCTCGCGTCCGCTGCCCGCCGCTCCGAAGTGCT
>NZ_PSTN01000053.1:0-2930 GCF_002930955.1 Rathayibacter sp. AY1A4
GGCCCGCGGGGGCAGCGTCGGGAACGTATCGGCGTCGGTCGCCGCCCGGTCGAGGTCCGCGAAAGTGAGCGGCGGCCGCTCGGCGGTGGTGAAGCACCCGCTCAGCGAGGCCGCGCCCGCGGCAGCGATGGCCGTGATGGCGAGGGTTCGAGCGGTCACCCTTGCGATGCTGCGCGGTCGACTTGTCCAGGTCACGAGGTCAGCCTAGGAAGCGCGGGGCCAGGACGCGCCCTTTCCGGAAACTAGGGTGAGGGGATGTTCCCCGAGCTTGGCACCGCGTTCCTCGCGGGCGCGCTCGCTCTGCTCTCCCCCTGCGCTGCACCGATCCTCCCCGGCATCGTCGGCGCGCTCACCTCGACAGGGGACGGACGGGCTCGACCGTCTCGACAGGTGTGGTCGATCCTCGCGTTCGCGGTCGGGGCCGCTCTCGTGCTGATCGGATCCGTGGCGCTGCTGCTCGCGCTCGGCGCGAACGTGAACCTCGCCCGGCCGCCGTACACGTTCATCGCCGGCGGACTACTCATCGCCGCCGGCCTCTACTCCCTCGGCTTCCTCCGGATCCCCTGGATCACGAAGACCTCCACCCCAGTCGGCTCGGCCGCGAAAGCACTGCTGCTCGGAATCAGCTGCGCCGCCGTCTGGTACCCCTGCCTCGGCCCATCCCTCGCCATCGCCTACGGCCTCGCCTCCAACATCGACACCGTGGGACTCGGCGTCGCGCTGGGGTTCGTCTACTTCCTCGGCATGCTCACCCCGCTGTTCCTACTCGGACTCGTCCTCGCCCGCGCAGCACGCTCACGCCGCTGGCTGCGCCGCATCGGCGCCTACGCCAACAAGGCCGTCGCCGTGCTCCTCATCGTCATCGGCGTCCTCGTCATCACCGGGCTCTGGAACTCTGTGTCGCTGTGGATCGTGGACAACTCGAGCTGGTTCCCCACCCTCTGACCCTCAGGTGGGATCGCCGCGCTCCAGGCCTGGAATGGTTTCGCTGAACGATCGTTCATCAGAGCGAGTGGGGGCGCGGCGGTGGCCTTCGCTTCGACCATGTGGATCTAGCTCAGGTTCTCCTTCGAGTCCTATGGTGAGCGCATGAAGCGACTCGCTAAGTCAGGCCCGTTGGTTGGATGGACAATCGCATCGCTCGGCGCTGCTGGTGCCGCCGCGTTCCTGGTGCATTGGAGCTCGTGCTTCAGTGGCCTGAACGAGGGTTGCTACAGCGCCACACAGTCGGACTTCACGTGGATCGCCACGACGATCCTCTGGGCCATCGCCTTCCCGCTCGTGATACTCGGCGCCCTCGTGCTCTCGCCGGGACGACCCGTCACACTGATTGGTGTCGGGCTCCTCCTGGTCATCAACCCCCTCACCGACCCTGGAGCGTTCTTTCTCCCGTGGGATGTCGCGGACACTTTGCCCTTCACCGGCGTCGCCACGTCGCTGGCTGCTGTGACTGCAGGTCTCCTCCTGGCCAGATCTTCCCACCGAGCCCGTCGGCCCGATCACAGCCGAGTCGGGAAGCCAGCGCCCGCTGACGTCGCCTACTGACCTTCGATCGGCTTTGCGTCGTCCCGTTAGGGGATCCCCATACGGAACGGGCAGCCTCGCGCTCTTCGCTCCGTTGATGAGAGCCGGTGCTCTGGAGTTCAGGCGAAGTAGGGTGAGCGAAACGCGACGGGGGACGCCATGGGCCACAAACGATCGACCTACGGATTCAAGATCGGTGCGGCCTCGGTCGCGCTCATGGCCCTTCCTCTTCTCGGCGGGTGCGCGCAGGACACCACCGTCTACGACGACCCGACCGTGTACTCGGACTACGACAGGGCGCAGCAGGAGCAGGACGCACTCCCCTCGCTCGGCAGCGTCGGAGACAAGCTCGATCCCGACTCGATCCGGTTCGCCGGGTCCGTCGAGGGCCTCGACTTCTACTTGGCCTTACCTCGCGAGGGAGCCGGACACTGCGTCATCGTCAACGAGGGCGACGAACCGGTCAGCGGCTGCGGCGAGAAGCTGTCAAAGCAGAACGACTGGACGGTACAGATCCACCCCGACGACGCCGTACCGGACGACGCCACCGGCGACGGCTGGACCCAGCTCGGCAAGAACCTGTCGGTCCGCGCAAGCTGACAGCGGGAGGGCTCTCTCGCTGAACCACGGCACCCGGCGGAGGTCGGCCCGGCGACTTGGTGATCCGCAGAACGATCCCCATATGGGACGGAGCTGAGCGGGTAGCGTCACCGGCATGACCTCGGGTTCGCGTCACCGCATTCGAGTTGCTGCCGCGCTCACAACCGGAGCGGCGCTGCTCACCGCCGCCGGCTGCGCGCCGGCGGTGCAGACGTCGGGATGCCCGGGCTGGGCGTATTTTGGATCCGCGGAAGCCCGCTACGAAGTCGCCGAAGCGGTCATCACGACTGCCTCCCCTCGCGCCTCGGGAACTCAGAGCGTCTTCAGCGTCGCAGCATCCGCATACATGGTCACCGTGGATGAGACAGAGAAGGGACCGTTCATTGCAGGAGAGACAATCCGCGTCGTGTCGATGCCTGATGCGTGCAGCGGCACCGACCTCTACCCGGACGGAGACCCGATGGACACCGACCAGCCCCTCCGCCTGTACCTCAGTTCCGGGAACGGATTCTGGGCGACGCTGACTCCGCTCGAGGGCGCTGAACCGATCGAGGAATAGCCCGCCAGTCGATTCCCTTACGGGACGATGCGCAACGTCACTGCGTGACAGAGTTGAGCCGTGGAGCGCTGGTTGAACGACGATCCCACGCTCCGACCGCTCATCGAACGCGGGTTCACTCGTTCAGGTGACTCGGTTGTACTTCGGGCCTACGCCGCCTCTCGCCTCCGGACGGCTCCGCCGTCCGATGCTTGGGGAGTGGAGTGGTGGGTGAATAGCATCCACTTACGCTCGAACCTTCCGGCCG
>NZ_PSTN01000054.1:0-2410 GCF_002930955.1 Rathayibacter sp. AY1A4
GGACGGGGTCGAGGGGGACGGGTTCGAGCGCATGGCGGGCCTTCCGGACGCCCGGGCGGGTCGGGGGATCCGATTCTCAGGCGATCCGCAGGTTACGGGCGGGGCGACGGCAGTGCCAGAGGAAGCGGGGCGCGCGGGCTTAACGGGGGGTGACGCATCGGCGGGCTATTGCCGGGGAGGCCGGACGGCCGTGGTCCGAGGGGTCGATCCGGATGGCGCACTCGAGGAGCTCGGCGCTCCTCCACAGGGCCTGGATCGGCGCGGGCATCCCCGGGAGCGATCGTCACGATCCCGAGCCCTCAGGACTCGGAGCCCCGCCGGACCCGCAGCCGCGTCTCCTCGAGGTCGAGCAGCGACTGGGCGTCGCGGAGGATGCGCTGCGGGTAGGCGCGGCGCGAGCGCGCGTCGAGCAGGGCCTCCCGCTCGGCCGCGACCACGGCGAGGCGCAGCGCCCGGTAGAGACGGTGCGGAGTGTCCGCGACCGACCTCTCCGTGCCGCGCGAGCGCTCCCAGGCGGCCTCGGAGCGGAGGAACGACGTCTGGCGCACCCGCTCCAGGACGTCCGGAGCGACGGTGTCGGCGCCCTCGACGGCGTCGCCCGGGCGCTCGAGCACCGAGAGGCCCTTCTCGGTGATCTCGTCGAGCAGGCCCGCGAGCGCCCGCTGGTCCTCGGGCACGTCGATCCCGCGGATGCCCAGCGCGCGGATCAGCAGCGGCAGCGTGCTGCCCTGGATCAGCAGGGTCGCCACGGCCACGGTGAAGGCGATCAGCACGAGCTGCGGGCGGTACGGGATGTCCTCGGGCAGCGACTGCGCGGCCGCGAGGGTCACCACTCCGCGCATCCCGGACCAGCCGAGCACCAGACCGCCGCGCCAGCCGATGCCGTTGCGGCTGAAGTGCCGGTAGTCGCTGCGCCGCAGCAGGTAGCGCCGCTTCGCCCGGCCGCGCTCCTCCTTCGGCAGCTCCTGCGCCTCGGGCGACTCGAGCAGCTCCTTCTGCTCGCGGGCCCGGCGCTCGGCCCGGCGGGTCTGCCAGCGCTCGCCGAGGAGGACCGGCCCGACCCAGAGGAAGCGCACGACGATCAGCCCGACCACCGCGATCAGCCCGATCCCGACCGCTCCGGGCACCGAGAGGCGCGCGCTGTCGGCGTCGTGGATCAGCGAGCGGATCTCGAGACCGATCAGCAGGAACACGCCGTTCTCGAGCAGGAACTGCACGGTCCGCCAGTTGATCCGGTCGTTCACCCGCGACTGGGCGGTGAAGGCGCGGGAGGAGGCGTGCCCGGTGTGCAGGCCGGCGACGACCACGGCGAGCACGCCCGAGGCGCCCAGGCCCTCCGCGGGGATGAACGCGACGAAGGGGACGATGAAGGAGAGGACGGTGTTGAGCACCGGGTCCTCGAGCCGCGAGCGGACGAAGACGGTGACGACGCTGGCCACGAACCCGACCACGACGGCCACGACGACCGCGTAGAGGAAGTCGCCGATCGCGGCCCACGGCGTCGCCAGCGTCCCCGCGGCGGCGGCGAGGGCCGAGCGGAGGAGTACCAGCGCGGTCGCGTCGTTGATCAGCCCCTCGCCCTCGAGCAGGGTGAGCAGCCGCGGCGGGAGGCCGAGGCGCCGGCCGACCGAGGTCGCGGCGACGGCGTCGGGCGGGCTGATGATCGCGCCCACGGCGATCGCCAGGCCCAGCCCGAGGTCGGGGAGGAGGAGGAAGAGGAGCGCGCCGACGCCGGCCGCCGAGATCAGCACCAGCACGACCGACAGGCCGGTGATGGTGGTGAGGTTCCGGCGGAAGTCGATGAACGGGACGCTGAGCGCCGCCGCGTAGAGCAGCGGCGGCAGCACGCCGTCGAGCACCCACTCGTGCGGGACGACCACCTCCGGCACTCCGGGGATGTAGGAGACGCCGACGCCGGCCAGCACGAGGACGATCGGGGCGGCGACGCCGAGGCGCCGCGAGAAGACGGCGACCGCGACCAGGACCGAGACTCCGATGATCGCGGCGATGCCCAGCTCCATCAGCGGAGTCTCTCGGGGGCGCAGAAGGGCATGGTCTCGTCTCCAGGGGGTGGCGGGCGATCGCCCGGGACGAGTCTGCGCCTCTCGGCGGATGCGGGGCAGGGGGTTGCGAGCACCCGGCGTCCCGCGCCGGGGTCAGCCGTCGTCGCGAGCGGCGCGGCGGTCGAGCAGGCGGGCGAGCGCGAGGAGGAGCGCCATGGCGCCGAGCGCCGCGACGGCCAGGGCGAGCGCGGCGCCGGGCTCGAGCGTGATCCCGCGCTCGACGACCTGCGCGCGCAGCACCGGGTCGGCCGAGACGACGAGCAGGCCGATCGAGGCGGCGGCGAGGACGAGTCCGTAGAGGACGGCGCCGACGCGGATCCGCGGGCGGGCGGTGGCGGGGGTGGGCG
>NZ_PSTN01000055.1:0-2383 GCF_002930955.1 Rathayibacter sp. AY1A4
GGGCGGCGGGCGGCGGAGAACGTGAACCACGTGGAGGTCGTCCGGTCGTGATCTCTCGAGTTCGACGGCTCTCCTGCGCGGCGGGGGCGTCCGCCAGCCGGAGCGGGACGGGAGCGGACCGGGACGGAGCGGACCGGGACGGAGCGGACCGGGACGCGGTGGCCGACGCCCCGAAGCGCCGAAGCACGACGGGACACGGGGCTCGAGGCTCGGAGCTCCGGGACACGGGGCTCGGAACTCGAGGCTCGACGAAGCGCCAACGTGCCGACGGACCTCGCGGCGCCGGAGGTGCGAGAGCGCGAGGGCGCCTGGGCGTGTCCAGGCACGGCGATGCACCGCCTCGCGGCCGACGGAGTGTCGGATCGCCCGGCAGGTCGGGCTGCGGATCAGAACGGCGGAGACGCGTCCACGAACCGCGGCCGCGTCGGCGACAGCAGCGATGGCGACGGTCGAGGTGACGACGGTCGCGATGACCTCAGCTGCGATGACGAGGATCGTGGTGACAGCGGGTGCGGCTGCTGCTCCGGCTGCGGCTCCGGCTCCGGTTCTTGCGCCGACTGCGGCGTCGGTCGTCGCGTGGGCGGCAGCGGAGCCCCGGGCAGCGCCCGCGGTCGGTCGGTGACCCGACGGCCGGTGGGGGTCGTCCAGACGACGGTGCCATCCGGATGGAGGGCGTAGGTCCAGCGGTCGCCGTGGCGGACGTGGTGGTGCGCGACGCAGAGCGAGGCCAGGTTGCCGAGGGCGGTCTCGCCTCCGTTCCGCCATTCGAGGGTGTGATCGGCCTCGGCCGTCGAGGACGAGCGGGTGCAGCCGGGGAACCGGCAGGTCCGGTCGCGCAGCTGCAGCTGGAGGCGCATCCGAGGGGCGGGACGCGGAGGGTCCTGCCGACCGACGTCACCACTCCCGTGTCCGGATCGGTCAGCACCCGCGTGAAGGTGGCCGCCGTGCGGACGAGCTCCCGGGCGACGTCGGCGGGGACGAGACCGTAGCCGTCGAGTTCGGCCGGCGCGTCGTCGAGGCCGACGGCGGTGCTGGCGGCCAGGGTGAGGCGCACGTCGGCGCGGACTCCGGAGCCCGAGGCGTGGATTCCAGAGCCCGAGGCACGGACGGCGCTCGCTCCTTCTCCCGAGGATCCGTCTGCGGAGATGTCGCCGTCGATGAGCAGATCGACGAGCGCGTCGGCCCGCAGCTGCGCGAGCGTCCGGCCGTCGCCGAGGGAGATGTCAGCGTCTCCACCGGCGCCGCCACCCGTCTCCGCGCCGAGCCCGGCACCGGCACCAGCACCAGCACCAGCACCAGCACCAGCACCAGCACCAGCGTCCGTCCGCGCGCCGACTGCCACCGGAGCATCGCCACGGGCACCAGCACCGCTCTGTGCAGTCGCAGTCGCAGTCGCACTCGCACTCGCACTCGCACCTGCACCTGCACCTGCACCTGCACCTGCACCTGCGCCTGCGCCGAACCCGATCCCCGCCGCGTCCGCCCCGTCGCGGAGCGAGCGGGCGATCCGGTCGAGACGGTTGTAGGCGCCGACCGCGACCGGGGCCGGCAGCAGGGCACAGAGAGTGGCCATGCCGTCGGCCTCGGCGCCGAGCCACACGCTGCGGTCCTCGCGGGCGCGGGTGTGGCGCTCGGTGAACGGCTGTTCGTGCAGCTCGTCGCGCAGCCGCGCCACGGTCCGGCGGAGCTGGGTGGGCGTCTGCGTGAGCGCCGCGGCGGCGGCCCGCTCGTCGAAGGGCGCGCGCGACGGAGCGGGGAGGGTCGCGGCGGCGGCGCAGACGACCTCGCCGGCCTCCCAGAGGATCCGGGCCTCGGCCAGGAGGGTGCGGGTCTCCGGGAGGTCCTCGATGAGGAGCCGAGCGTGCTCGAGACGCCGAGACGCCGCGCGCTCCGACATCCCGAGCGCAGTCGCGAACTCGGCTCGGATCGAGCGCTCCACGAGGTCTCCCGCCTCGCTCCGGGAGAGACGACTCCCCCGCGCGAACGACTCCGGCACGAGCAGCGCCGCCCGGTACGCCGCGTGCAGGGCGACCGCCCCCGCGAGCAGCACCGGTGCCGAGGAGCGGGCGAGCCCCGCCGCGAGACCGGCGAGCGCGCGCACCGCGTCGAGCGTCCGCGCCGTCTCGCCCGCCTGCACCGCCTCGACCGCCTGCACCGCGTCACCCGAATTTGTCATACCTGTATTGAATCAGCGACCACCGACATCGGGCCGGGGCCCATGACCAGCATCGGGACAAGGGAGCCGGTACCCCGCCTGTGGAGGGACGGACCGCCGGCGAGCGCGGGCTCGCACACCGCTGTCCGCGCGATTCCTGAGCCGAGCCACCAGCCCGCGCCGCCCGCCCCGCTCGAACCCGTCCGCTCGAACCCGCCCCGCTCGAAC
>NZ_PSTN01000056.1:0-2337 GCF_002930955.1 Rathayibacter sp. AY1A4
TGGTGGGCGAGCGCGACGGGGAGGGCGCCGGTGGCGACCGAGTGCTTCGCGGAGACGAGCTTGCCGTAGACGGTGAAGCCGCCCTCGCCGTCGAGGAACTCGCCGGCCTTGAGGTCCTTCTTGGCCGTCGCGACCACGTCGCCGTAGAAGCCCTCGGGGTGGCCGGTCGAGATGCCGCGCAGGGCGGCGTTGGCGATCGACATGTTCAGCTCGAGGCCGACGTAGTGGTATGGGCGGTAGAGCGCCGCGTACTGCTTGGTCGGGTCCGGGTGCCACGGGTACTCGTCGAAGCAGGTCGACACGTAGGGGTTGGTCGCCTTGACGACGACGTAGACGCCCTCCTGGGTGTTGTGCGGGATGAGGGCGCCGTCGCGGGTGACGCTCGACATCACGTCGACGGTGCCCTCGTGGTCGAGCGCTCCGCCGATCGAGCGGGGGCGGCTGATCGTGGCGATCTCCTCGACGTCGCCCGGGGTGAAGGTGAGGCCGGCGTCGGAGGGGACGAGCCCGGCCGCGTTGGCGACAGCGGCCATCTCGATGGCGGCCTTCGTGCCGTCGCGGAACGAGGTGTGCATGTAGGGGTTGAGCTGGCCGGAGTCGGTGAGCTCCTTGCTGAACTCCCAGTTCTCCCAGACGTTGTCGGGGTTCATCTGGTGGT
Organism: Rathayibacter sp. AY1A4; assembly: GCF_002930955.1. Taxonomy (NCBI): domain Bacteria; kingdom Bacillati; phylum Actinomycetota; class Actinomycetes; order Micrococcales; family Microbacteriaceae; genus Rathayibacter; species Rathayibacter sp. AY1A4. The sequence goes on from NZ_PSTN01000056.1 coordinate 659, forward strand.
AGTGCTCGAGGTACTTGGCGCCCTTGCCGGCGCAGACGACGTCGAAGCCGCTGGTGCGGGCCCAGTCGACGAGCTCCATGATGAGGGCGGGCTGGTCGCCGTAGGCCATCGAGTAGACGATGCCCGCCTTCTCCGCCCGCTTGGCGAGCGCCGGTCCGGCGAGGGCGTCGGCCTCGACGGTGACCATGATGATGTGCTTGCCGGTCTCGATCGCGCGGAGGGCGTGGTGCACGCCGACGATGGGGTTGCCGGTCGCCTCGACGATGACGTCGATGTCGTGCTCGAAGAGGACGGCCGCGTTGTCGACGATGGTGGTGGTGCGGTTGGCGAGCGCCTCGGGGATGTCGGCGGCCATCGCCTCGGCGGGCCAGTCGACCAGCTCGAAGGCGCCGCGGGCCCGGGCCACGTTCACGTCGGCGATGGCGACCACGTGAACGCCGGGGATGTTGCGCGCCTGCGAGAGGTACATGGTGCCGTAGCGGCCGGCGCCGATCAGCCCGACGCGGATGGGGCGGCCCTCGCGTTCGCGATCGCCGAGGAGTTTGTACAGGTTCACGTTGACCTCTCTGGTCCGGTGGCGCACGGACGCGGAGAGCCGCCGGTGAGGGCGGTGGACGTCGTCGTCGTGCGCAGTCTTCTTCGGAGGAATTCTGCTGACCGGTCGGGGTGGAACCGGTACCAGTTTTGTACCAGCGCCCGTTAGGCTGTGTCAACAGCAGTTCGCATCGCGGCGTTCGACGAGGACCCCGCCGGCCCCCGGGAGGACCCGTGCAGAAAGCTCCGACGATCCGCGACGTCGCCCGCACCGCGGGCGTCTCGGTCTCGGTCGTCTCCCGTGTGCTCAACGACGGCACCGGCCCGGTCGCGGTCGACACGCGGCGCCGCGTGGTCGAGGCGATCGACGAGCTCGGCTTCCGCCCCCGCGCCGCCGCCCGCGAGCTCAGCCAGGGGCAGGCCCTCGCGATCGGCCTGGTCCTGCCCGACCTCACCAACCCGTTCTTCGCCCGCCTCGCCGACAAGGTGGTCTGGGAGGCGCGCGCCCGCGGGGCCCAGGTGCTCCTGGTCACCACGCAGGAGGACTCCCACGTCGAGGGCGAGTCGCTCACGAGCCTGCTCGACCGCTCCGTCGGAGGCGTGATCGCCACCCCCTCCGGCGACAACCTCGAGAAGTGGTCGCGCCTGCGCCGCGCCGGGGTCGACGTGGTCTTCGTCGACCGCACCACGCCCGGGCTCGACGACGTCGATGTCGTCAGCATCGGCAACTCCGCCTCCGCCGCCCGGGCCACCGACCACCTGATCGCGCTCGGCCACACCCGGATCGCGATCCTCTCCGGACCCGCGCACACCTCCACCGGCCAGGCCCGCGTCGCCGGGTACCGCGCCTCCCTCACCGCGGCCGGCCTGCCGCTGGACTCCACGCTCGTACGCGACGTGCCCTTCCGCGGCGACGTCGGCGGCGAGGCGGTCGCCGCCCTCCTCGCGCTGCCGGAGCCGCCGACCGCCCTCGTCGTCGCCAACACCGCGCAGGTGCGCAGCGCCGTGCACCGGCTCTTCCAGCTCGGGATCCGGATCCCGGAGGCCCTCTCGGTCGTCGTGTTCGACGACAACCCGTGGAGCGAGCTGGTCACCCCGCCGCTCAGCGTCGTCCGCCAGCCGATCGACATGCTCGCCCGTCACAG
>NZ_PSTN01000057.1:0-1806 GCF_002930955.1 Rathayibacter sp. AY1A4
CCCCGGGCGACGCGGTCGACGGCGATCGCGATGTGGAGGAGGACGCTGTTCACGCCGTAGTCGTTGATGTAGTAGCCGCGGGTCTCGAGCTCGGCCAGCTCGGCGCGGACGTCGGCGAGAGCCGACGGCGACATCGAGAGGGTGGTGGCGCCGAGGCCGACGAGGACCACGGCGAGCAGCGGGTCGGCGGCGGCTTCTCCGCAGATCCCGACGGGCTTGCCCAGCGCCGCTCCCGCGCGGCCGACCTCGCCGACGAGGCGGAGCACGGCCGGGTGCCACGGGTCCTGGAACGCCGAGACCGTGCCGAGCATGCGGTCGGCGGCGAGCGTGTACTGGGTCAGGTCGTTGGTGCCGATCGAGGCGAAGTCCGCGACTCCGAGGATGCGGTCGGCGAGCAGGGCGGAGGAGGGGACCTCCACCATCACTCCGGCGGTGCGGATGCCGAGCTCCCGCGCCATCGAGGTGAAGTAGCGGGTCTCGTCCACGGTCGCGACCATCGGCGCCATGACCCAGAGGTCGGCGTCGGTCGCGGCATCGGCCTGGGCGAGGGCGGTGAGCTGGTCGCGGAGGATCTGCTCGCTGGCGCGGAGGGCGCGCAGTCCGCGGAGACCGAGGGCCGGGTTCTCCTCGTGGTCGTCGTTGAGGAAGCTCAGCGGCTTGTCGGCGCCGGCGTCGAGCGCGCGGACGACGACCTTGCGGCCGGGGAACGCAGCGAGCAGGCGCGTGTACTGCTCCGCCTGCTCGGCGACCGAGGGCGCCTCCTTCGCGTCGAGGAAGAGGAATTCGGTGCGGAACAGCCCCACTCCCTCGGCGCCGAGCTCGACCGCGTTCGCAGCGCCGTCGGCCGAGCCGAGGTTCGCGAGCAGCGGCACGGCGTGGCCGTCGGCCAGCGCGCCGGGACCGACCGGTGCGGCGAGCATCTCGGCGCGCTCGGCGATCGAGGACTTCGCGGCGCCGATCTCGGCGTCCGAGGGGTTCACCGTCACGACGCCGGAGGTGGCGTCGAGGATGACGAGCTGGCCGTCCCGCAGGTCGAGGGCGCCGGTGGTGCCGACGATGGCGGTGATCGACTTCTCCCGGGCGAGGATCGCCGTGTGCGAGGTCGGTCCTCCGTCGCTGGTGATCAGACCGAGGACCTTCTCGAGGTCGAGCAGCGCCGTGTCGGCCGGAGCGAGGTCACGGGCGACGAGCACGAACGGCTCGTCCGACTCGGGGACGCCGGGAGCGGCGACGCCGCGCAGGTGCGCCACGACGCGCTGCGAGACGTCGTCGAGGTCGGTCGCGCGCTCGGCCATGTAGCCGCCCATCGCCACGAGCAGGTCGCGGAAGCCGGCGAAGGCCTCGTGCACGGCGCGCTCCGCGGTCTTGCCCCCGGCGATCCGCGCCTTGACGTCGTCCGCGAGGGACGGGTCCTCGGCCATCAGGGCCTGGGCGTCGAGGACGTCCTTCGCCGAGCCGCCGGCCCGCTCGCCGCGGTGGCGGATCGTCGCGGCGGTGGCGGAGAGCGACGAGACGGCGCGCTCCTCCTCCTGGGCGACGCTGCGGGTGCTGGCGGTGTCCTCGGGCTCGGGCAGCGGCTCCGGCATGCGCAGGACCGGCCCGAGGGCCAGCCCGCGTCCCACTCCGGTGCCCTGGAGCTTGGCGGAGGCGTAGGCGGTCTGAGGAGTGGACAGCGTCATGGGTGCTCGTTCCTGTCGTGCGGAGTGCGGGCGGGAGCCGGAGGGGTCCCCGATGCCCCGGGCGACGCGGTCGACGGCGATCGCGATGTGGAGGAGGACGCTGTTCACGCCGTAGTCGTTGATGTAG
>NZ_PSTN01000058.1:0-1694 GCF_002930955.1 Rathayibacter sp. AY1A4
GGTGCGCGCTGGGTGGTTGTGGTGACGACGGCGGTCGCGCGGGTGAGGTTGGGGCCGATGGCGTCGGCTTCGAGGACGCGGCCGGTGCGGCGGTTCTCGCCTTCGCCCCAGGCGACGGTGCGCTCGTAGCCGACGACGATTACGGCGTCTCCCTTGTGGAGGGAGGCGAGCACGTGCTCGCCCAGTTCGAACTTCGCTTCGACGTAGTGCGTGGTCGGGGCGTCGTGCGGGGTCCACTCCCCCGCGCGGTATTCGCCGGTGTTCTCGATGACGCGCAGCTTCACGATCTGCACGCGGCCCGCCTGCACGGCTTCGGGGTCGGCGGCGAGGTTGCCGGTGATGGTTCTGGTGCTCATCTGTCGTCTCCTGCTCGTGCGGTTGGTGGGTCCCGTCGACGTCGACGGGTTCTCGTTCGCGGCCGCGGCCGCGGGTGTGTCGGTGGGGGGTGTCTCGATGCCCCAGGACGCCAAAGCGTCGCGGCGGGTGACTTCCACGGGCGGCTCGGACAGCGCTCTGCGCTGTTCGAGCTCGGCGCGCGTTACGGTGAGGGCGGGGATGCGGCGCTCGTCGCCGTAGGCGAGGCGGTAGAGCCGGTCGGCCTCGTTCTCCAGCCAGTCGACTTCGCCTTGCCGGTCGGCTTGTCCGGCGAGGTACCCGGCCCGGTAGTCGTCACCGGTGATGTTCGGGCCGGTCATGCGGCGTGCTTCTCGATGAGGTCGGGGCGGAAGCCCGACCAGTGGTCCTGGTCGCTCGCGACGACCACGGGGGCGGCGGAGTAGCCCAGCTCCTCCGTGACGTACGCGAGCGCTGCGGGGTTGGTGGTGATGTCGACGGTGGTGTACTCGATGCCCTTCTTCTCGAGCACCCGGTAGGTCATGGTGCACTGCACGCACGACGGCTTCGAGTAGACGGTGAGCATCAGTCGTCCCACCGGTCGCCGCGGTGCGGGTCGTGCTCGTCGTTGACCGGGGACCAGGCGTGCAGCTCGGCCCACTTCTCGGCGGCGTCGGTGTGTCCGGCCTGGGTGAGGAGGTCGATGATGCCCGTCGCGCGCCAGCACGGCAGCGTCGGGGCGATCGCTTCCGTGACGGCCGGGTCGGAGAGCGTGGCCGCGAAGGCCGCGACGGCCGCCTGGTAGGTCGCCGCCGGGTCGGGCGTGGTCTGCTGCTGCTCGCTCATCGGTGGGTTCCTTCCGGGGTGTGGGCGTCGCCTTCGTCGTCGTCGCTCGCGTGCTCCGCGATCCACAGGTCCGCGGCCTCATCTCGTCCGAATGCTCGCAGGAGTCCGGCCAGCGCGTCGACCTCGGCGCAGCTGAGTCGCACGGCCAGCTCGTCGGCGGTGTCTCCGTGGGAGAACACGGACGCGAACTCGGCCACCGCGCCCCAGAGGGTCGGCTCCTTGGCCGTGGGGCTGGTGGTGATGGTGTCGGACATGGCGTTTGCTCCTCGGTGGTGGTGCGGGTCAGGATTCGGTGCGGGTGAGGGTGTCCACGAACATGACGCCCTCGGGGCCGGGGATCGTGGCGGTGTGTGCCAGCGCCCACCCGTTGCGTGCCAGACCTGAGAGGTCGACGTCGCGCTCGGCGATCCGGCGCAACTGGCTCTGCATCCCGTCCTCGTTCGTGGCCGGGACGAAGGTGCTGACGGTGGTGATCTGCTGCATGTTCTTCCTCTTCCTCATCGTTTTTTTGCCGT
>NZ_PSTN01000059.1:0-905 GCF_002930955.1 Rathayibacter sp. AY1A4
CCACGCGACGCGCGGCAACAACCTCGACCGCGTCAGGCGGCACAACCTCTCGGCGATCCTCCGCCTCGTGCACCGCGGCGGCCCCCGCTCCCGCTCGCAGCTGACCCGCCTGACCGGCCTCAACCGCTCCACGATCGCGGCGCTGGTCGGCGAGCTGGTGGAGCTCGGCATCGTGCGCGAGCGCGAGCCGGCCACGCCGAACCAGGTCGGCCGGCCGAGCCCCGTCGTCGAGGCCGATCCCGGAGTCGTCGCGCTCGCCGTGAACCCCGAGATCGACGCCGTCACGGTCGCCGTGGTCGGCGTCGACGCCGTCGTCCGCCGCCGCATCCGCCGCTCCGCCTCCGTCCCCACCGCCGAGGCCGCCGCCCGTCTGGCGGCCGAGGCGGTCGCCGAGCTGCTCGCCGAGCTGCCCGAGGAGACGCGGACCGTCGGCATCGGCGTCGCCGTGCCCGGCCTCGTCCGCGACGCCGACGGCCTCGTCCGGGTCGGCCCGCACCTCGGCTGGGACGACGAGCCCTTCTCCCGCATGCTCGCGGACGCGACCGGCCTGCCCGTCCTCTCGGCGAACGACGCCAACCTCGGTGCACTCGCCGAGAGCGTCCTCGGCGCCGGCCGCGACGTCTCGCACCTCGTCTACCTCAACGGCGGCGCGAGCGGAGTGGGCGCCGGCGTCATCGTCGGCGGCGCGCCTCTGCACGGCATCGACGGCTACGCGGGGGAGATCGGCCACACCCTCGTCAACAGCGCGGGCATCGACTGCCACTGCGGCGCCGTCGGCTGCCTCGAGACCGAGGTCGGCCGCGCCGAGCTGCTCACCGTGCTCGGCCTCGACGAGAGCGAGCGGCTGGAGGAGGCGCTCGCCGCCTCCGAGGACCCGGCCGTCCGCGCCGAGGTCGAGCGCCAGC
>NZ_PSTN01000006.1:0-145908 GCF_002930955.1 Rathayibacter sp. AY1A4
CCCCGCCGCCGTCCCCGACACGATCAGGTCGGCGCGGTCGCGGGTGGCCTCGATCAGCAGCGCGTTCCGCCCGTCGACCTCGGAGGCCCAGGCGGAGGCCGCCTCGGGGGCACGGCCGAAGGAGACGTGGCGGTCGACCAGGCGCTCGAAGCGCTCGGTCTCGGGAGTCGCGCAGAACCAGGCCTCGTCGAACTCGGCGCGCAGCAGCGCCCACGGGCCCTCGTCGACGAGGAGGTAGTTGCCCTCCAGCACGACGAGCGACGCGGAGGGGTGCACGGCCAGCGCGCCGGCCACTCCCTCGTCGACGGTGCGCTCGAAGGTGGGCGCGTAGACGACGTGGTCGGTCTCGGCGCGCAGCCTCCGCACCAGGGCGAGGAAGCCCCAGCCGTCGAACGTGTCGAGGGCGCCCTTGCGGTCGTGGCGGCCGAGCTCGTCGAGCGTGGCGTTGGCGAGGTGGAAGCCGTCCATCGGCACGAAGGCAGCGGTCCCCTCCCCCGCGAGCTCGTTCGCGCGGGTGACCACGGCCCGGGCGAGCGTGGTCTTGCCTGCCCCGGGGCTCCCGGCGATCGCGACGATCGCGCGGCGGCCCGGCGAGGTCAGCGCGAGCGCGCGCCCGGCCAGCTCGTCGAGGCCCGGCCGCGCCGCGTCGGGCGCGACCTCGGTCTCAGGCCTCGCCACGGCTGCTCTCCAGCGCGTTCACCAGGAAGCCGTGGGCGTGGCGGGCGAGCGCGGGGCCGTCGTTCCAGAGGTTCCGCCACACGGCGAGGTCGTTCGAGAGGGTCGGCGAGACGACGGCCGACGAGAACGACTCGAAGGTGATGGGTCCGCGGTAGTCGATCGCGGCGAGGGCGTGGAAGAACGTCGTGAAGTCGAGGTGGCCGCTGCCGAGGTAGCCGCGGTGGTTCTCGCCGATGTGGACATACCCGAGACGATCCCCGACCAGCAGCACCGGGCGGAAGAAGTCGTCCTCCTCGATGTTCATGTGGTACGTGTCCAGGTGGATCAGGACGTTGTCGGCGCCGATGTCGTCGGCGAGGCGCAGGGCGTCCGCGGCGGTGTTGATGACGTTGGTCTCGTAGCGGTTGCAGATCTCGAGGCCGAGGGTCATGCCCTTCGTCGAGGCCTCGGCGGCGAGGTCGGTCAGCACCGAGACGACGTTCGCGCGGCCCGCGGCCGAGAGGGGCGCGCTGTACTTGCCGAGCGCGCTGTAGAGGGCGCCGGTGAAGTGGGTGCCGCCGAGCGCGTGGGTGGTCTCGAGGGAGTCGGCGAGCAGCTTCGCGCCGCGGGCCACCACCTCCGGGTCGTCGCTGGAGACGTCGGCCGAGAAGGCGAGGCCGCGCGAGCAGACGATGCCGAGGTCGTTCACCTCGAGGGCGGCGCGGGCGGAGGCGGTGTCGAGGTTCTGCACGTCGTGCAGCGAGAGCTCCAGCAGGTCGAATCCGGCCGCCTTGGTCTGCTCGATCGTCGCAGTCACTTCGTCGGGGGTGGTGCCGCCGGCGAAGACGAGGGCGTGCACTCCGAGAGGGTTCGTGGTCATGGTGGTGCTCCTTGGTTCGAGAGGTTCAGGGGAGGCGTCGGGCCGCGGGGTCGGTGTCGAGCAGGTCCGCGAGGAACGCGTGACCGGAGGTCGCGAGGGCGACGGGGTCGTGCCAGAGCTCGCGCCAGAGGCCCATGCCCTCGGCCGAGGCCGGGGGCTGGACGGCGGGCGAGAAGCTCTCGAGGGTCAGCGGGCCGCGGTAGCCGGAGTCGGCGAGCGCCGCCGCGAGCCCGGTCCAGTCGGTGCTCCCGGTGCCCAGCTCTCCGCGGTGGTTCTCGGAGGCGTGGAGGTAGCCGAGCAGGTCGCCGGCGTCGCGGACGGCGCTCGCGAGGTCGACCTCCTCGAGGTGGGCGTGGAACGTGTCGAGGTGCAGGAGCACGTTCGGCGCGTCGAGCTCGCGGAGGAACGCGGCGGTCTGGGCGGCCGTGTTCAGCAGGTTGCTCTCGTAGCGGTTCACGTACTCCGCTCCGACGACGACGCCGGCGGGAGCGGCGGCCGCGGCGACCCGCCGCAGCACGTCGAGCGAGCGCGAGCGGGCAGCCATGTCGGCCGCGTGCTCGTACTTGCGCATGGCGGAGTAGGTGACTCCGCCGACGTACCGCGCGCCGATCGCCTCGGCGAACCGCACGGCCGCCAGCAGCCGCTCCTCGCCGCGGCCGGCCGTGGCCTGGTCGGTGATGTCGGAGTCGGCGTCCAGCGCGAGCGAGACGACCGCGTCGATCCCGTGCTCGTCGAGCAGGTCGGCGGTCCACGCGGAGGCGTCGGGGTCGGCGGGAGCCGGGATCTCGATCAGGTCGAAGCCGATCGAGGCGGCGGTGCCGATCGCGCGGCGCCCCGACTCCGGCGTCCAGTCTCCGACGAGCAGGCCCGCGTGGACCCCGATCGGCGACGAGCGCTCCGTGCTCCCGCGGTGCAGGAACTCGGGGTGCATCAGGCGGCCTTCGCGCCCGTGATCAGCGAGACGAGCTCGTCGCCGCTGGTCTCGGCGGTGCGGCGGCCGGCGACGGCGAGGCCCGCGCGCATCACCCACACCTGGTCGCTCAGGCGCATCACCTGGTCGAAGTTGTGGCTGATCAGCAGCACGGCCACTCCGGCGTCGCGCAGCTTGAGGATGATCTTCTCGACGCGCGCCGTCTCCTGGACGCCGAGCGCCGCGGTCGGCTCGTCCATGATCACGATCTTGCTGCCCCAGCCTGCAGCCCGGGCGATCGCGACCGCCTGGCGCTGGCCGCCCGAGAGGCGGCGGACCTTGCTGGTGACCGGCGGGACGTTCACGGCGAGGTCGCCGAGAAGCTCCTGGGCCGTCTTCTTCATCTGCGTGCGGTCGAGGAACCGCACCCCGGGCACGCCCTTGGTGAGCTCGCGGCCGAGGAAGAAGTTCTGCCACACGGTCAGGTCCTCGACCAGGGCGAGGGTCTGGTGCACCGTCTCGATGCCGCCGTCCCGCGCGCCGAGCGGAGTGGTGAAGTGCACCACGTCGCCGTCGAGGGTGATGGTGCCGGAGTCGGCGGGGTGCACCCCGGAGAGGCAGCGGACGAGGGTGGACTTGCCCGCGCCGTTGTCGCCGATCAGGGCGGTGATCTCGCCGCGGCGCATCGACATCGACGCTCCCTTGAGAGCGTGGACGCCGCCGAAGGACTTCTTGATGTCCCGCGCTTCGAGCAGGATGTCGCTGGTCATGGCTGGGCTCACTTCTTCTGGTAGCGGGTGATGAGGGCGGCGAGCACGACCACCAGGCCGACGGCGAGGGGCTGGTAGAACTGCGAGACGCCGAGCAGGGTCAGGCCGTTGGTCAGCGCGGTCAGGAGGAACGCTCCGATGATCGGGCCGACGATCTTGGCCTTGCCGCCGGTGAGGCTCACTCCGCCGAGCACGACGGCCGCGATGGAGTTGAGCAGGTACTGCGTGTTGATGGCCGGCTCCGCGGCGCCGACGCGGGCGACGAGGAGGAGCGAGCCGACTCCGGCGAGGACGGCGGCGATGATGTACACCGCGATGCGCACGCGTCCGGCCTTGATGCCGTTGGCGACCGCGCTCTCCTCGTTGCCGCCGACCGCCTGCACGTGCAGGCCGAAGCGGGTGCGGAACATGACGACCCAGGCGACGACTCCGATGACCGCGGCCAGGATGATCGGGTAGCCGATGATCCCGATCGAGCCGGTGGTGAGGCGGAGCAGCTCGGGGCTGCCGACCGTGATCGGCTTGCCGTCGGAGACGATCAGCGCGAGGCCGGTCGCCACCGAGAGCGTGCCCAGTGTCGCGATGAAGTCGGTGACCTTGCCCTTCGCGATCAGGAAGCCGTTGATCACTCCGATCAGCCCCGCGAAGAGCAGGGCCGCGAGCGCCGAGAGCCAGAAGCCCCAGCCGGCGCTCCAGCCGATGCCGAAGCCGACCGCTCCGACGGTCATCGTCGCCGAGATCGAGAGGTCGATGCCGCCGGTGGTGATGACGAAGGACTGGCCGATCGAGAGGATGACCAGGATCGCGGCGGCGACGAGCATCGCCTTGATGTTGCCGAGGCTGAGGAACGTCGGCGTCGCGATCGAGAACACGATCACCAGGGCGACGAGCCCGATCGGTGCGGCGTTCTCGGCCCAGAAGCTGAGCTGACGGAGGTTCGCCAGCAGCGGGGAGGCGCTGGCCGGGGGTCGGGCGGTGACTGAGGTCATGGTCGCTTCCTGGGTTGCCATGGGCGGGAGGTCCTACTTGCTGGGGACGAGCGCGGCGAGCGGGTTGTCGAACTCCTCGAACGGCTGGGGGAAGGCGCCGAGGGCCTGCTCCGCGGTCTCGGAGGTCACGAGTGCGGTGGGCGACTCGATCTCGGCGGGGATCTCCTCGCCGGCGCCGACGGCCTCGCACGCCTGCACGCCGAGCTGGCCGATCGCGTAGGGGTACTGGGCGACGGTGGCGGTGAGGCCGCCGTCCTTCACCGACTGCAGCGCGTCCTCGTTGCCGTCGACGCTGACCACCTGGACGGAGCCGGTGAGGCCCGCGTTCTCGACGGCCTTGACGATGCCGAGGCCCATGTCGTCGTTCGCGGCGAAGAACGCCTTCACGTCGGGGTTCGCGGCGAGGATGTCGGTCGCCTTGGTCAGCGCGACCTCGCGCTTCCAGTCGGCCGCGGCCTCCTGGACGACGGTGAGGTCGGAGCCGATCGCGGCGGTGAAGCCGTCGACGCGGGCGGCGCTGGTGACGTCTCCCGAGACTCCGCCGATGACGGCGACCTCGGAGCCGGCGGGCAGCTGCTGCAGGAGGAAGTCGCCGGCCTTGCCGCCCGCGGCCTCGTTGTCGGTGCCGATGTAGGTGGTCACGTCGAGGTTCGCGGCCTCGACCGCGTCGGGGTCGAGCGGGCTGTCGATGTTGACGATCGTCTTGCCGGTGGCGGAGGCGAGGGCCTGCACCAGGTTCGTGCCGCTGATCGGGTTGACGATGAGGCAGCCGAAGTCCTGGCCGGCGACGGTGGTGAGCTTGTCGGCCTGGCCGGTGGTGTCGCCGATGTCGGCGGCGGCCTGCACCGAGACGTCCACGGAGTCGTCCTTCGCGGTGTCCTCGATGCCGTTCTCCATCGCCTGGAAGAAGGGGTTGTCGAGGCCCTTGATGACCGCGGCGACCTTGGTCGATCCGGAGCCGCCGGCGGCCGTGTCGCCACCCGAGGCGCAGCCGGTGAGGAGGAGTGCGAGGGCGCCGACCGGTGCGAGAACCGGGAGGAGGCGGCGTGCTGTGCGGTTCATCGTCATCCTTGAGGATCAGTGGCACCACTGCGTGCCGGTGTGTGAAAACTACCCGGGCTTTCGCGTTACCGCAATACGAAAGTCGGGGAACTTCAGGTTTCCCGTCGGCAGGCATGTACGCTGACCGTGACAAGAGGGGGAGCGATGACGGGGTACTCCACCGGCGAGGCCGGTTCGCACGTGGCCGACGTCCTCGCGCTGTTCCGCGAGCAGGGCGAGGTCTCGCGCAACGCGGTGATGGAGCAGACGGGGCTCTCCCGCTCCACCGTCAACCAGCGCCTCGCGACCCTCGTGGAGCTCGGCCTGATCGCCCCCACCACCGGCGGCGAGTCGACCGGCGGGCGCCCCTCGAGCATGTTCGCGATGAACCTGGTCGGCACGGTGTTCCTCACCGCCGACATCGGGGCGAGCGGATTCGTCGCCGCCGCCTGCGACCTGCGCGGCACCCCCCTCCGGCACGAGAGCGGCGTCGTCGACGTCTGGGAGGGACCGGACGCCGTGCTCTCGCTGGTGCTCGCCGCGTTCGAGCGGCTGCAGCAGGGCGACGCGGTCGCCGGCATCGGCGTCGGAGTCCCGGGGCCGGTCGAGTTCGCCGCCGGGCGCGTGCGCAATCCGCCGATCATGACCGGCTGGGACGACTTCGACATCGCCGGCTACTTCGCCCAGCCGTACGAGGGCGTGCAGGTCGTCATCGAGAACGACGCGAACGCCCGCGCCCTCGCCGAGTCGCGCCACCACGGCTCCGACAACCTGATCAGCCTGAAGCTCGGCACCGGCATCGGCTCGGGCCTCGTCTTCAACGGAGCGACGATCCGCGGAGCCGTCGGCGCGGCCGGCGACATCGGCCACACCCGCGCGGTCACGGGCACGGTCGACGCGGATCCGCTGCCCTGCCGCTGCGGCAACGCCGGCTGCGTGGAGGCGTACGCGAGCGGCTGGGCCCTCGTCCGCGACCTCTCGGCCGACGACCCCTCGATCAAGCACGTCGCCGACGTCACGGCCCGCGTGCTCCGCGGCGACATGCGCGCCACCCAGGCCGTGCGCCAGGCCGGCCGCGTCCTCGGCGAGGCGGTCGCCGACCTCGTCAACATACTCAACCCGCGGACGATCGTGATCTCGGGCCAGCTCGGCGACTGCGGCGAGGTGCTGATGTCGGGCCTGCGCGAGCGCGTCTACCTGCGCACCCACCCGCTCGCCACGCGGCACCTGACCATCCACACATCGGACCTGGGCGAGCTGGCCGGCGTGATCGGCCTCGCCCTGACGACAGCCGACCAGGTCTTCAGCCGCGAGCGCTTCGACCGCGAGGCGAGCGCCGAGAGCCCCCGCGCGGCGGCCGCCGCGAGCTGAGCGGGAGCGGGTTCAGTGACGCAGGGTCGCGGTGATCCGGCAGAGCACCTGGACGTGGGACGGGGCCTCGGGGTTCACCTTCTCGGCGACCGCCTCGACCTCCCATCCGGACGCCATGAGCGCGGCGACCTCACCGCACAGCCAGTCCGGCACCCATCCGATCCGCTCGCCGGACACCGAGGCCACCTCGTAGGCCTCCGGGTTGCGGAGGTTCGAGGCGTCGGGCACGAGGACCAGCCCATCGCCCTGCTCGAGAGGCAGCACCGGAAGCGGGAGCTCGGCCCGATGGCGGACTCCCGACACGAAGAAACGACTGATGAGGGTCTGCGCGGTGCGGAGAGGCTTCTCCACGACATGGAAGGTGTCGGTCGCTCGCGCCGCGCCGGTCCGGACCATGATCTCGACGGGGAGGTCGGGAGACGCCGCCTCGAGACCGAGCCACCCCAGGTACTCCTCGTACGAGCCGCGCTCGGACGACATCACCCTGTTGGCGAAGAACGGCGGAAGGGACGAGCTCCGGTACTCCGCGTCCACACGGGGGAACTCCGCGAGCGGGAAGAAGTCCTCGTCGGCGACAGCCGCCGGCTCGTACCGGAAGAGGAAGCCGTCGACCCCGACGGACAGCACCGCCGCGCGGAGGAACCGGCGAGTACGAGGGTTCTGCCAGACGAGCAGCAGCTCGCGGACACCAGGGGTCGGACGCGGCGCCGGTCGATCAACGAGGAGAGTCATCGAGGATCCTCCTCCGTGTCGCTGCCAGCAGTCCTTCCGTGAAACTAGCGCACGTCTCCGACATCAGGGTCGGAGGAACCGCCGCGAGGACCTCGCGGACCGCAGAGGGATCGACCGCTCGGAGGCGAGCAGGCCAGAACGCCTGCGCCTCCGGAGAGGCCGCCGCGAGGGCCTCCGCTGCGAGGTCGACCAGCAGCGGTCTCCCGGCGAAATGGTAACTCCTTCCTCTCCGCACCCACCGGTCGAAGAGAGCCTCATCGGCGAGGCAGGCGGCGCGCTTCTCCTCGGTCTCCTGGAACCCGAGGGCGTTGCCGTGATCGAACGAGGGCGAGAGGGTCCGATGACCGCGTCCGGCGATGACGGCCCAGTTCTCGTCGTGTCGATCCCGTCCAGCTACCCAGGCATCGAACAGCAGGTAGCCCGCCCACACGTCGAAACCGCTCAGTCCGGCGACGGCGTCGAAGCCTGCAGGAGCGTCGACGCCGTCGAGAGCACGTCTCACCGCATCGACGGTGTAGCGGTCGTTGGGCCGCCTCCGAGCGTGGTCGTAGTGGCGATCGGAGTGGCGCAGCAGGCTGTTCCCGATCTCGAGGCTCTGGATCTGCTCGCGCTCGATGACGTTCCTCGACATGATTCCGCGCCGACCGCCCACCGTCGCAGGTCGGATCTCCGCGCACGGGACGTCGAGCATCCGCGCGAGATGGAACGACACCCACTCCGCCCAGTCCTCACCGCGGGTCTCGTCTCCTCGCTGGCGGGCGAACTTGAAGAGCCACAGATCGCCGTCGGCGACGAGCCAGAACTTCTCCTTCGTCCCCATCGGCTCGTCCGACCACCCCTCGTCGAAGGCGCGCTCGATGGTCGTCGACTCCCACTTCGGCTGCATCCGGTCACGGTAGCCCGCGTGCTGCCGGCCGCGGCGGTCCTGTCGCGTCTCGCGGCCGCGACCCCCTCCGCCCCGCGCACTGTTACGCCCGGCGACGAAGGGTTACGCCGGGCGACGCGGGCCGGGACGGGCGGGCCCGCGGTGCTCCATCATCGTGTCCGGGACGACGCGGAGAGGCCGCGGCCGCCCGACCCGTCCGAAGGAACGCGATGATCCGGCTCGAGCAGCTCAGCAAGTCGTACGGTCCGGCGACCGTGCTCGACCGCCTCGACTTCTCGGTCGCGACCGGCGAGATCTTCGCCGTCGTCGGCCCGAGCGGCGCGGGCAAGAGCACGCTCGCCGCCTGCGTGAACCTCCTCGAGCGGCCCACCTCGGGCACGGTCGTCGTCAACGGAGAGGCGCTCTCGCAGCTCTCGGAGGAGCGGCTGCGCGTCGCCCGCCGTCGCATCGGCACCGTCTTCCAGTCCGACGGACTCTTCAGCCGCCGCACGGCCGAGCAGAACGTGGCCCTTCCGCTGGAGTACCTCGGCGTCACCGCCGCCGAGACGAAGCGCCGCGTCGCGGAGCTGCTCGAGCGCGTCGGCCTCTCGGACCGCGCGCGCTACTACCCGCACCAGCTCTCCGGCGGTCAGCGCCAGCGCGTCGGCATCGCCCGCGCGCTCGCCCTCCGCCCCTCGGTGCTGCTCTCGGACGAGGCCACCTCGGGCCTCGACCCCGCCTCGACCACCGCGATCACCACGCTCCTGAAGGAGCTGCGCGACGACCTGGGCCTCTCGATCCTCTTCATCACCCACGAGATGGAGACGGTGCGCCAGGTGGCCGACTCCGTCGCCCGCCTCGACCACGGCCGCATCGTGGAGTCGGGGCGCCTCGTCGACCTGCTGCGCGACCCCGCGTCCCCGCTCGGCCTCGCCCTCAACCCGGTGCGCCCCTCCGTCGCGCCCGGCCCGGGTCTGGGCGAATGGGTGGTGGGCTACTCCCGCTCCGGAGTGCCGACCGACTGGGTCACCCGGCTCGCGGAGGCGGTCGGCCCCGTCTCGCTGCTCGGCGCGGCGATCGAGACGGTGGACGGGCAGGCGGTCGGCCACGCGACGATCGGGCTCGGCCCGGTCGACGAGGCGCGGCTCACCCGTGCGGCGGCCGAGCTCGGCCTGTCGGTCCGGCCCGCCGGCGTGCGCGTCCTCGCCGAGGAGGTGGCGGCATGATCCTCCACCTCGACAACAAGGTCCCGCTCGAGCAGATCCCCGCGCTGGTGCTGCCGGCGCTCGGCGAGACGCTGATCATGGTCGGCATCGTCATGGCGATCGTGGTGCTGGTCGGCGTGCCGCTGGGCGCTCTCGTGCACAACCTCGCTCCGGGCGGGCTGGCCGAGAACCGGGCCGCCCACCAGGTGCTCAGCGCCGTCATCAGCGTCGGCCGCTCGCTGCCGTTCCTCATCCTGATGGCGTCGATCATGCCGTTCACGCGCCTGATCACCGGCACCAACATCGGGATCGCGGCCGCCGTCGTGCCGATGTCGATCGCGGGGATCGCCTTCTTCACCCGGATCGTCGAGAACGCGCTGCGCAGCGTGCCGCTCTCGCTCACCCGCGTCGCCCGCGCCTCCGGAGCGTCGCGGCTGCAGGTGGTGCGGACCGCCCAGCTGAGCGAGGCGGTGCCGCAGATCATCGGCGGCCTGACGATCAACACGATCGCGATGATCGAGTACTCGGCGATCGCCGGCACGATCGGCGCCGGCGGCATCGGCTACGTCGCGGTGACCTACGGCTACCAGCGCTTCGACACCACCGTCATGCTCGCCACCATCGTGATCCTGGTCGCCACCGTCGCGACCGTGCAGCTCACCGGCGACGCCCTCGTCCGCGCGACCACGCCCGGCGCCTCCCGCTCGCGGCGAGCGCCGCGGGTCGCGGCCGCCGTGTAGAACCACCACTCCTCCTGCGCCCTCGGGCGCCCCTCCCGCGCGCCCGCGCACCCCCTCTTCGAAAGGCACCGCCATGTCCACTCCCGACGACCTCGGATTCGATCTCAAGAAGAAGCGCCGCTGGCCCTGGATCGCCGGAGCGGCCGTCGTCGTGGTCGGCGTAGCCTCCGCGATCGCCGTCCCGCTCCTCTCCCCCGCCGTCTCGGCCAACGAGCAGGAGGGCGCGACGCTCTACGTCGCGACCGCCGAGGGCAACGCCTCCGAGCAGGCCCTGGTCGACTTCGTCGCGAAGGAGGTGGCGCCGCGCTACGGCATCACCGTCGCCTTCAAGGGGCTCTCCGACAGCAACACCATCAACCGCGCGGTGAGCGAGGGCGAGGTCGCGGCCACGGTCTATCAGCACAAGCTCTGGCTGGGACAGGTGCTCGAGGCCAACCCCGACTTCGAGGAGGAGGCGGCCACCCCCGTCTTCCGCTGGGGCTTCGGGCTCTGGAGCGACAAGTACTCCGACGTCTCCCAGATCCCCGACGGCGGCACGGTCTCGCTCTACTCCGACCCCGCCAACGAGGCGCAGGGCCTCTGGCTGCTGCAGAACGCCGGCCTGATCACGCTGAAGCCGGGCACGGAGCCGGGCACCGCGACCCAGGACGACATCGCCGAGAACCCGAAGAACCTGCAGTTCACGCTGCTCGACTTCGCCGCCCAGTCGCGCGCCCTGCCGGACCTCGACGCGGCCGTCGGGTACACCGAGTACTACCTCGCCGCCGGCATCCCGATCGAGCAGCAGATCTTCGCCCCGCAGGCCCCCGACGACTTCGCCGGGCAGCTCACCATCGGCTCGAAGTACCGCGACACCGAGAACGTGAGGAAGCTCGTCCAGGCCTTCCAGGATCCGGCCGTGCAGGAGTTCCTCGCCACGGACGAGACGGTGAAGGGGATCCTGCTGCCGATCGACGGCTGAGCAGGGCCGGAGCGACGGGGTCGCCTGAGGAGTCGCGCGCGGCTTCTCGGGCGACTCGGCGTCTGCGGACGTAGCGTGGGCTCATGAACACGTTCACTCTCCACAACGGTGTCGAGATCCCCGCCCTCGGACTCGGCGTCTTCCAGACTCCGCCCGACGAGACCCGCGCCGCCGTCGCCGCCGCGCTCGACGCGGGGTACCGGCACATCGACACGGCGGCGGCCTACGGCAACGAGCGCGAGGTGGGCGAGGCGATCGCCGGCCGCGACGACGTCTTCCTCGAGACGAAGGTGTGGATCAGCGACTACGGCTACGACGAGACGCTGCACGCCTTCGACAAGAGCGCGGGCAAGCTCGGCGTCGAGCGGATCGACCTGCTGATCCTGCACCAGGCCCTGCCCGAGGCCTTCGACCGCACCCTCGACGCCTACCGGGCGCTCGAGCGGCTGCTCGCCGACGGGAGGGTGCGGGCGATCGGCGTGAGCAACTTCATGGTCGAGCACCTCACCCGCCTGCTCGCCGAGACCGACGTCGTCCCCGCGGTGAACCAGCTCGAGGTGCACCCGTACTTCCAGCAGCGGCGGGTCGAGCGCTTCGGCTGCGAGAACGACATCCTCACCCAGGCCTGGTCGCCGATCGGCGGCATCACCGCCTACCGCGACTCCCCGCGCCGCAGCTTCGACGACCCGGTGCTCCTCGAGCTCGGCGCCAAGTACGGGAAGACGGCCGCGCAGGTGATGCTGCGCTGGCACCTCCAGGAGGGCCGCCAGGTCATCCCCAAGTCGACCCGCCCCGAGCGCATCGCCGAGAACATCGACGTGTTCGACTTCGCGCTCTCCGGCTCGGAGCTCGCCCGGATCGACGCCCTCGAGGCCGGCGTGCGCGGCGGACCGGAGCCCGAGGCCGTCACGCTGGAGGCGTACGGCCGCGACATCCCCGAGGCGTGAGGAAGGCGCCCGCGACGGGAACACCGGAGCCGTCGCGGGCGTTGCCCTCACCATGAGCGTTCCCCTCTCCATCCTCGACCTCGCCCCCATCGCCCCCGGTGAGACCGCTCGCGACAGCTTCGCCGCCTCCGTCGCCCTGGCCCAGGAGGCCGAGCGGAACGGCTACCGCCGCGTCTGGTACGCCGAGCACCACAACATGGCGAGCATCGCCTCCAGCGCGACCTCGGTGCTCATCGCGCACGTCGCCTCGCAGACCTCCACGATCCGCCTCGGCTCCGGCGGCGTCATGCTGCCGAACCACTCCCCGCTCACCATCGCCGAGCAGTTCGGCACCCTCGAGACGCTGCACCCGGGCCGGATCGACCTCGGGCTCGGCCGCGCCCCCGGCAGCGACCAGGCGACCTTCCGCGCGCTCCGCCGCGACCCCGACTCCTCCGAGCGCTTCCCGCAGGACGTGCTGGAGCTGCAGGCCTTCCTCGCCGGCGAGTCCCGCATCCCCGGAGTGAGCGCGACGCCCGGTGCCGGCACCCGCGTCCCCCTCTACATCCTCGGCTCCTCGCTCTTCGGCGCGCAGCTCGCGGCCGCGCTGGGCCTGCCGTACGCGTTCGCCTCGCACTTCGCTCCGGACGCGCTGCACCAGGCCGTCGCGGAGTACCGCCGCGGCTTCCGCCCCTCCGAGCAGCTCGACGCGCCCTACGTGATCGCCGGGATGAACGCCATCGCCGCCGACACCGAGGAGGACGCGCAGGAGCAGTTCGCGCAGATGAAGCGCGCCCGCCTGATGATGCTGCTGCGCCAGAGCGGGCAGATCCCCGTCGGCCAGACCTTCGACGACGAGGAGCTCGACGCCCTGCTCAGCGCGCCGATCGGCGCCCACGTCGCGAGCATGACCACCTACACCGGTGTCGGCACCGGCGACCAGGTGGCCGACTACACCGCCGACTTCGCCCGCTCCGCCGACGCCGACGAGGTCATCGTCGCCCACGCGTCGCTGCAGACGGAGGCGCGCCTGCGCTCGGTCGCGCTCCTCGCGCAGTCGAACGCGCGCGTCGCCGCCTGACGGGCGGGCGGCCCAGTCCGTCGACGCCGCCGCACGGGCCCCGTGCGCGACCGGGGCCGCGCATCGGCGGGCGTGCGGCGCGCATCGGCGGACTCCTGCGAAAGTGAGCCTCTAACGGGGGCCACCTCTCGGGGCACGACCCTGGGAGGAGCGCGTCCGCGGTGCCAGGCTGAGCCCTGTGTCGACGATGACGGGCAAGCGGCGTGAGCCCGGGGACAGCCCTGCGCGGTCGGCGGCCCTGCTGCTGCGGGTCTGCGCGGGCGACCGGACCGCCTTCCGGCAGCTCTACTCGCTCACCGCGGGCCGGGTCGTCTCCGTCGCGGACGCCGTGCTCGACGACCGCGCCGCCGCCGAGGAGGTCGCGCAGGAGGTCTACCTCGAGCTCTGGCGCACCGCGCGCTCGCTCGACCCGGGCCGTCCCGTGCTCGCCTTCCTGGCCCAGGTCGCGCACCGCCGTGCCGTGGACCGCGCCCGTGCGGA
This sequence comes from Rathayibacter sp. AY1A4, assembly GCF_002930955.1. Classification (NCBI taxonomy): domain Bacteria; kingdom Bacillati; phylum Actinomycetota; class Actinomycetes; order Micrococcales; family Microbacteriaceae; genus Rathayibacter; species Rathayibacter sp. AY1A4. The sequence goes on from NZ_PSTN01000006.1 coordinate 13,609, forward strand.
CCGATCGGCGCGGCGCCGGGAGCTGCAGTACACGGTCCTCGACCGGCCGCGCGATCACGAGTGGGAGCGCTCGGACGTCCGGCTGGCCCTGGCGCCCGCGGCCGGCGCGATCCGGCAGCTCGCCGCCATCCACCACGACGTCCTCTACCTCGCCTACGTCCGCGGGTACAGCCACTCCGAGATCGCGGAGGAGCTGTCGATCCCGCTCGGCACCGTCAAGACCCGGCTTCGCGACACCCTCATCCGCCTGCACACGCACCTGCAGTCAGCCGGCCCGGCGGATCCGGACGGCAGACCGGGACGGCGCATCCGGCACTGACCGGTGGGGCGGACGCCTCTACGCGACCGGGGTCGCACGCTTCTGGACCGTGTCCGGCCCGCTCAGCCCGCCTGCGTCGCGCCCGAGACCGCGAGCCCGACGATCACCGTGAGCACCGTCGTCCACAGCGCGATCGCGACGCCCTGCCAGAGCAGGATCCGCCCGCGGCCGACTCCGGCGCCCGCCAGCATCACCGCGGTGAAGTGCGTCGGGAGCAGCAGCGGCCCCAGCAGGCTCACGCCCGGGACGCCGTAACGGGTGAAGGCCCGCTGGAACTTCTCGCGCCGCGGAGTCGTCCGCTTCGCCTCCGAGCGGCCCGTGATCGCCGAGCGGACGCCGGTGCCCAGCAGCACGAGCAGCGCCACGCAGACGAAGTTGCCGATCGCCCCCGCAAGCCCGGCGACGACCGGGTGGATGCCGCCGATGATCCCGATGCTCGCCGCTCCCTCGCCCTCGATGAAGGGGACGGCCCCGGCCGCGGCGACGACGAGGGGCTGCACGAGCTCGGGAACGCGGCCGATCAGGTCCTGGAATCCGAGGATCGCGTCGCTGATGATCGTCATGGTCGTGCCTTCCGGTTCGTGGCCCCGGCTCTCGGGACTCCTCCATCCGACCGTGTCCGCGCCCGCTGCGGCAGTGCCGCCGGGTCACCGCGTCCCGGGAGGATCGACGGCCCGAGGGGTGACAAGTGTCATGGTCGTAGCCTGGGCCGCATGGTGAACTCGACCGAGGCGGATCCGCCCGTGCGCGCGGGCCGCGGCGTCGCCGTGACCTGGTGGTACACCCTCGCGTCGGCCGCCTCCTTCGTGGTGATCGTCCTGGCCGTCTGGTCCGTGGCGGTGCTGAGCGCCGAGGCCGAGGAGTGGCGGAAGGGCGCCTACTTCCTGGGTGCGGCCGCCTGGGTCGCGGTGTTCTCGCCGACCGCGCTCGCGTACCGGCGCGCCGACCGCGAGGGCCCGGTGCGCCTCCGGGCTGTGCCGACCCTGGTCTTCGGCCTCGGAGTGGCGGCCGCGGCGCTCACCGGCACGGCCGCCGGGAGCCTCGCGCTCGGGCTCTCGCTCGCCGCGACCCTGGTCGCCGTGCTGCCCTGGCAGAGCGGGGTGCGGCTCCGGGTGATGGTGCTCTGCACGATCGTCCTCGCGGTCGCGGCGGTGCTCGAGCAGACACGCGCGGCGCCGGACGCGTCGGCCGCGCTCTCGACCCTCCTGCTGTTCGCGACGCTGCTGCCCCTGACGGTCGTCAGCGCGCTGTGGTGGTGGGACATCGTCCGCGAGCTCGACCGGGCGCGCGCCGCCGAGGGCCGACTCGCCGCCGCGCAGGAGCGCCTGCTGCTCGCCGGCGACGTGCACGACCTCCAGGGGCACCACCTCCAGGTGATCGCGCTGCAGCTCGAGCTCGCCGAGCGCCTCCTCGGCAGCGACCCGGAGGCCTCTCTCGAGCAGCTGCGCGCCGCCCGGCGCTCGGTCGACGGCGCCCGCACCGGCACCCGCGAGCTGGCGACGCGCTTCCGCAGCGTCCCGCTCGCCGACGAGCTGGCCAACGCTGCCGACCTGCTCCGCTCGGCCGGGCTCCGCGTCGAGCTCGAGGTCGACCCGGCGGCGGCTCACGCGCCGGCCGAGACGCTCGGGCCGGTGGTCCGCGAGACGACGACCAACATCCTCAAGCACGGCGGCGGCTCCAGCGCGCGGCTGCGGCTCGCGCGGGAGCAGGACGAGTGGCGGTTCGAGGCGGTGAACGACCTGGCACCGGACGCGGAGGAGGCGGACGGGACCGGCTCGGGCGTCCTCGGCATGGCGGAGCGGGTCGAGCGCGCGGGCGGGACACTGCGCGCCGGGGCGGTCCGCCGCTCCTTCGAGCTGGACGCGCGCCTGCCGGTGGGGAGCGACTCGTGATCCGGGTGCTGATCGCCGACGACGAGGACATGATCCGCACGGCGCTGGCCGCGCTCCTCCGCCTCGAGGAGGACCTCGAGATCGTGGGCGAGTGCCGCGACGGCGAGCAGGCGGTCGCGGAGGCGCTGCGCCTGCAGCCCGACGTGTGCCTCTTCGACGTCGAGATGCCCGGGCTCGACGGGATCGAGGCGGCGGAGCGGCTGCGCCGGGTCTCGGCGACGCGCGTCGTGGTCGTCACCCGGCACGCGCGGCCGGGGGTCCTGCGGCGAGCGCTCGGAGCGGGCGTCAGCGGCTTCCTGCCGAAGTCGCGCCGGGTCGAGGACGTCGCCGAGGTGATCCGCCAGGTCGCGAGCGGACGCCGCTACGTCGATCCGGAGATCGCCGCCGACGCCCTGGCGAGCACGCGCAGCCCGCTGACCGACCGCGAGCTCGACGTGCTCAGCGCCGGCTCCCGCGGCGAGACGATCGGCGAGATCGGCGCGGCGCTGCACCTCTCCTCCGGCACCGTTCGCAACCACGTCTCGTCGATCCTGCGCAAGCTCGACGTCGACACCCGCCAGCGCGCGGTCATCGAGGCCCGCGAGCGCGGCTGGATCTGAGCGCGGGCGCCGCGACGGCAGCCACTACGCAGGAGTCGTCGCACTCGCGCTCGAGTGCGACGACTTCCGCGTTCTCGCGAGCGGTGCCCGTCAGGCCGTCGGCGTCCAGATCCGCATCGTCGACGGTCCGCGGTTCGCCCAGCGGTGGTACGGCCGGAACTCCGCCTCGAAGCGGCGCCCCTCCTCCACCGGCACGGAACCGTAGGGCCAGCCGGGAGCCGCCTCCCGCGCCACGAGGGACACGCGCGCTCCCTCCGCCGTCACGACGGGCGGCACCGAGGCGTCGACCGCGATGTGCTCGGTGTCCAGGCCCTCGGGCAGGTCGAGCGACTCGATCGCCAGCACGAACGGCCCGCGCTCGAGGGCGACCTGGCCGCGCACCGCGTCGATCCGGGGATGCGGGGCGACGAAGCGGGCCGTCATCGGCAGCGAGAGCCGCACGGTGTCGCCGGCGGAGAACGCCCGGCGGACAGTGACGGTCGGCGTCGAGACCGGCTCGCCGTCGAGCAGCGCCGAGCCCCGCGCGAACGGCGGCACCCGCAGCGTCAGCGCGAACTCCGCGTCCTCGAGGATCCGCACGACGATCTCGCCGTCGGCCGGGTACTCCGTCTCGACGCGCAGCGCGACGCCTCCGGTGCGCACCTCGTACGCGCCGTACTGGTGGAGCTGCACCCCGTCGTCGGTAGCGGTCGCGAAGCCGAGCTCCACGCTCGCCAGGGTGCGGGCGGTGTTGGTCGGGCAGCACGAGACCCAGAACCAGGGCGCGCGGAGGCTGGACTGCGCGCGGTCGGTCTCGCGCGACTCGTCCGGAGCCACTCCGTCGACGCGCTGCTGCAGCGTGTTCGTGTAGAAGAAGGCGCGGCCGTCCTCGCGGGTCGCGGGGAGCACCGCGTTCAGCAGCGTCCGCTCCATCAGGTCCGCGTAGCGGGGCTCGTTCGAGCCGAGCAGGAGCCGCCAGCTGAGCATCGTGGAGCCGATCGCCGCGCAGGTCTCGGCGTAGGCGCGGTCCGGCGGCAGCTCGTAGTCGGCGCCGAACGCCTCGTCCTGGTGGTGCGAGCCCATCCCGCCCGTGACGTAGGTGCGCCGCTCGACGGTCGCCTCCCACTGGCGGCGGACCGCCTCCTCCAGCTCGGCGTCGCCGGTCTCGACCGCGACATCGAGAGCCCCGGAGGCGAGGTAGAGGGCCCGCACCGCGTGGCCGCGCAGCACCTCCGCGTCGCGCACGGGCACGTCGTCCTGGAAGTACTCGGCGCCGAACGCGATCGGCTTCAGCGTCCCCGTCCCGCGCCGCTCCACGAACAGGCGGGCCAGCTCGAGGTAGCGCTCCTCCCCCGTCGCCCGCGCCAGCTCGGCGAGCGCCGGCTCGATCTCGGGGTGGCCGCACACGGCGACCCTCCCCTCGGGCCCGAACTCGCGGTGCACGTGGTCGGCGAGCCGTCGGGCGACCTGCGGCAGGAGGTCGTCGTGCCCGGTGCGCAGCCGCGCCACGGCGGCCTGGATCAGGTGCCCGAAGCTGTACAGCTCGTGGCCCCACTCCAGGTCGGAGTAGCGCGCACGCTGGCCGGGCCGGCCGAAGCTCGTGTGCAGGTAGCCGTCCGGGTCCTGGGCGGAGGCGACCCGCGAGACGAGGTCGTCGTACCGCTCCTGCAGCCCGGCGTCGTCGCTCCGGCCGAGCTCCCAGGCCATGGCCTCGAGGAGCTTGTAGACCTCGGAGTCCACGAACTCGATGCCCGCGTGCGCGTCGCCGCTCTCGGCGGACGAGATCGAGCCGTCGGCAGCGCGGTCGAAGTTGCCGGCCCAGCCGACGCGCTCGATCCACGAGCGGCAGTGCTCGATGACGGCGGAGGAGTTGAGGTCCTGGTAGTGCTTCCAGAAGCCGCCGGTGAGGCGGATCTCGTCCTGGCGCAGCGGCCGGAGCACGCTCCGCGAGGGGGCGACCGGGCCGCCGAGGGCGGTGGCGGTGGGGGCGGTGAGGGTCACGGTGTCTCCTTGGAGGGACGGGTCAGTCCTTGACGGCGCCGGCGGTGACTCCCGCCGAGACGTACCGCTGGGCGACGACGAGGAGGACGGCGGCCGGGAGCGAGGCGACCACGGCGGTCGCCATGATCGAGTTCCACTCCTGGTTGTTGTTGCCGATGTACTTGTAGATGCCGAGGGTGATCGGCTGGAGCTTCCCGCCGCTGTCGAGCGTCGAGGCGAAGATGAAGTCCGACCAGGCCCAGAGGAACGCGAACAGCGAGACGGTGACCACGGAGTTGCGGCTGATCGGCATGATCACCGAGGTGAAGGTGCGCCAGGCGCTCGCTCCGTCCATCCGCGCCGCCTGGGTGAGCTCGTCGGGGATCCCCGACATGAAGGCCGTGAAGATCAGCACGCCGAACGGCACCGCGATGGTGGAGTCGGCCACGATCAGGCCCGGGATCGAGTTGAGCAGCCCCAGGTTGAGGTAGATGGCGTAGAAGCCCATCGCCATGATGATCGCCGGGATCATCTGCGCGATCAGCAGCACGAACGAGAGGGCCTGCCCGCCGCGGGGCCGCAGCTTCGCCAGCGAGTAGGCGGCGGGAGCGGCGATCGCCACGGTCAGCAGCACCGTGCCGAGGCCGACGACGAGGCTGGTGCCCAGGTAGGGCAGCTGCTCGCTCAGCACCGCCTGGTAGCCGGTGAACGTGGGCGAGAACGGGAACCAGTCCGGCGGATCCTTCCGCATCGAGCCGGTCGGAGTGAGGGAGACGTTGATCATCCAGTAGACGGGGAACAGCATGACCGCCGTGAGGGCGATCCCGACCACGGTCAGGTACCAGGGGCGGCGCGCGGTCACGAGTCGGCCTGCTTCCGCTGGACCCGGATGTACACGAGGCCGAAGACGAGGGCCAGGATGATCAGCAGGTTGCCGACGGCCGCGGCCGGTCCGAAATCGGGCAGCATCGAGCCGAAGCCGAGCTGGTACGTCCAGGTGGCGAGCGTGGTCGAGGAGTCGGCGGGGCCGCCCTTCGTCATGATCCAGATGATGTCGAACACCTTCAGCGTGTAGACGAGGCCGAGCAGGATCGTGATCGCCGACACCGGCCGCAGCAGCGGCAGCGTGATCCGCCAGAACTGCTGGGCGCCGGTCGCGCCGTCGAGCGAGGCCGCCTCGTAGAGGTCCTGCGAGATGTTCTGCAGGCCGGAGTAGAGGATCACCAGGTTGAACGGGATGCCGATCCAGATGTTCGCGATCAGGACCGCGATCAGCGAGGTGGTCGGCGAGGTGAGCCAGTTGATCTGGCCGATCCCGAACGACTCCAGGAACGCGTTCACGATGCCGGAGTCGCTGTTGAGCATCCACGACCAGGTCGAGGCCGAGACGATCAGCGGCAGGAGCCACGGCACCAGGAACAGTGCCCGGAGCGTGCTCGCCAGCGGGAAGCGGCGGTAGAAGAACACGGCGAGCGCCAGCCCCAGCGTGAACTGGAAGAGGAGCGAGACGCCGGTGAAGACCGCCGTGTGCAGCAGCGCCGGACCGAAGGTCGCGTCCTGGAACACCTGGACGTAGTTGTCGAACCAGACGAAGGGCGCGTTCCCCTGCACGAACGAGCGGACCGTGTAGTCCTTCAGGCTCAGCTCGAGGTTGCGGTAGAGCGGGAACGCGTAGAAGACGAGCAGGTAGGCGACGAGCGGGGCGAGGAACGCCCACGCGACCAGACGGCCGCCTTCGGGTCGCCAGCGGCGCCGACGGCTCTCGGCGGCCGGGGCGGGCGGGGCCGGCGGCTCGGTGCCGCGCCGCAGGAGGCGGGCGGTCTCGGTGGCAGTGGTCATGGTCTCTCCCGTCCCCCCGGCCGGTGCGCGGAGCACCGGCCGGAAGGACCTCGTTCGGGGAGCGGGAGCCCCCGGTCGTCCTACTTCGTGGCGGATTCGGCGGCCGACTGGGCGGCCTTCAGGGCGTCCTCGGGAGACTGCGAGCCGCTGAGCACGGTCTGCACCGCGCCCCACAGCTGCTCCGAGATCTTCGGGTACTTCGTGCCGAGATCGTCCGAGGTGCGGCCCTTCGCGGCCTGCACGGCGGTGACCCACGGCTCGAGGTCGGCGTTGCCGGCGACCTGCTCCTGCTGCGCCTCGGCCGTCGGCGCGATGTACGAGAGCGTGTTGTCGGTCGTGACCAGGCTGCTCGTCGAGGTCAGGCACTCGGCGATCTTCTTCGAGGTCTCGTAGCGCGCCGTGTCCGACTGCACCGGGAGGGTGAGGAACTCGCCTCCGGTCGGTGCGGGGGCCGCTCCGCCGTCCTTCGACGGGATGGTCAGGACGCCGTAGTCGATGCCCGAGGCCTTCGCGTTCGCCAGCTGCCAGGTGCCGTTCTCGCCGAACGCGTACTCGCCGGTCTCGAACTCCTGCCAGCTCGTGGTCTGCGTGTTGCCGATCACGGAGTTGGGCGCGTAGCCCTTCTCGAGCCAGTCGCTCCAGAGCGAGACGGCGTCGACCGCGGCGGGCGAGTCGAGGTCGGTCAGCTCGGCGCCGGAGCCCCAGAACCACGGCAGGAACTGGAAGGTCCCCTCCTCCGTGCCGATGCCGGAGAACGTGATGCCCTTGCCACCGGAGGCGGTGACCTTCTCGAGCGCGTCGGTCAGCCCGGCCCAGTCGGTGATGGAGGCGGCGTCCACGCCGGCCTTCTCGAGCACGGCCTTGTTGTAGTACAGCGCGAGCGTGTTGGCGCCGATCGGCACGCCGAAGGTGTCGCTGCCGGTCTGGCCGGCCGCGAGGATGTTCGCGTCGATCCCGTCGGTGGAGAGCCCGGAATCGGCGGTCGTGGTCAGGATGCCCGACTCCGCGAGCGTCGAGACCACGGGGTTGTCGACGAGCAGGAGGTCGGGCGAGTTGCCCTGCTGGCCGGCGAGCAGCGCCTTGTTGGTCAGGTCGGTGGTGTCGTAGCCGGTGCGCTCGACGGTGACGCCGGCCTCGGTCCCGCAGGAGTCGATGAGCTTCGCCCAGTCGGACGACTCGTCGAACTGGGGGTACGGGTCCCAGAACGTGTAGCTGCCTCCCGCGGCGGAGCCGGAGTCTCCCCCGGAGCCGCTCGCGCAGCCGGTCAGTGCGGCGGCGGCCGTCCCCAGCAGGACGGCGGCGGCGAGGCCCCGAGCGTGCTTCCTCGTCTTCACGGATGATCCCTTCGTCGTTGACGGATTCCTCGGCAGTCGTCCCGATCGTCTGCGCCGGGCCGAAACTACTTTCTGTCGGGTAAACCTAGGCAGGGGCGGTCAGCGCGTCAAGAGATGCGACCTTTTCGGTCTTTTCGGTTTTTCGCCGGAGTCGTGCGAGGATCGACGCGGCGGCCCGCCGGGCCCGGAACGGAGGCGCGGTGCCACCACGCAAGCCCACCGGCACCATTACGCTCACCGACGTGGCGGCCGCCGCCGGCGTCTCGATCGCCACCGCCTCCAAGGCGCTCAACGGCCGCGACCAGGTGCGCGCCGAGACCCGCCAGCGCGTGCTGGACGCCGCCGAGGCCCTCTCCTTCACCCCGAACCCGTTCGCGCAGGCCCTCAACTCCCGGCGCACGGGCACCATCGGGATGCTCACCAACGACCTCGACAACCGCTTCGTGCTCCCCGTGCTGCTCGGCGCCGAGGACGCGTTCGGCGCAGGATCGACGTCGGTGCTCCTCTGCGACGCCCGCGGCGACTCGATCCGCGAGCAGCACCACATCAAGAACCTGCTCGCCAAGCGCGTCGACGGGATCGTGGTGCTCGGCCGGACGACGAACCCGCGCCCCTCGATCACCCGCACCATCCCGGTGCCGGTCGTCTACGCCTACGCGCCCTCGGAGGATCCGCGCGACTCCTCCTTCACGCCCGACAACGTGCAGGCCGGCGTCCTCGCCGCCCGCCACCTGATCGAGCGCGGACGGACCAGGATCGCCCTCGTCAACGGCGAGCCGAGCTACACCGCCGCGCACGACCGCGCCCGGGGCGTCGAGCAGGCGCTGACGGAGGCGGGGCTGCCGCTGGTCGGCGGCGGCGTCCTCTTCGGGCAGTGGTCCGAGAGCTGGGGCCGCCAGTGCGCGGAGACGCTGCTGCGCGCGCATCCGGACCTCGACGCGATCATCTGCGCGAGCGACCAGATCGCCCGCGGCACCCTCGACCACCTGCGCGAGACCGGCCGGCGGGTGCCGCAGGACGTGGCCGTCGTCGGCTTCGACAACTGGGACCTCCTCGTCGAGGCCGCCCGCCCGCCGCTCTCGAGCATCGACATGATGCTCGACACGCTCGGCCGCGCCGCCGCGGAGGAGCTCTCGAACGCGATCCACGGACGTCCGACCGCGGGGGTGCAGGCCATGCCCGTCCGCCTCGTGCCGCGGGAGTCCTCCGGCTGACGCCCCCGCCCTCCGCGAGAACGCGGAGGACACCGCCTGCTCAGCGGTGTCCCGACCCTCGGAGCGGCGTCTCGACGCACGAGCGGGCCAGCGCGCATCGGCGAGGACACCGGAGGGACGGGCGGAGCGCGATCGAGGGCGCAGACGTGCGCCGGACCCCTCGGGAGTCCGGCGCACGGCGTGGCGATGATCAGCTGCCGGTGATCAGCCGGGATCAGCTGCCGGTGCGCTCACTGCGGCGTCGGAGGGTGAGGATCAGACCGCCGCCGACCAGGGCGAGCAGGCCCAGCACTCCGGCGGTCGCCGTCGCTGCGGCGTCCACTCCGGTCGAGGCGAGAGCCGGACCGCGGGGACCGTTCGACCCGGACACGGGAACGACCGCGGCTTGGGAGGGCGCCGGTCGCGGCGCTGTGGTCGCGGTCGGAGTGGGCGAGGCCGTGGGCGTCGCGGTCGGCGTGGGGGTGGGGGTCGCCGTCGGCGTGGTGGTGGGAGTCGCCGTCGGAGCCACGGTCGGGGTCGCCGTCGGCGTGGTCGTGGTCGTCGGCGTGACCGTCGGAGCCACGGTGGGCGCGATCGTCGGAGTCACCGTCGGAGTGACGGTGGGCGCGATCGTCGGAGTCACCGTCGGAGCCACGGTGGGCGTGACCGTCGGAGTCACCGTCGGCACGACGGTGGGAGTCACCGTCGGGGTGACGGTGGGAGTCACGGTCGGCGTGACGGTCGGGGTGACAGTGGGTGTGACCGTCGGCGTCACGGTCGGCGCGACGGTGGGGGTCACGGTCGGCGTGATGGTCGGGGTCACCGTCGGAGTGACCGTGGGCGTCGCGGTCGGCGTGACCGTGGGCGTCACGGTCGGCGTGACCGTGGGAGTCACGGTCGGCGTGACGGTCGGGGTGACAGTGGGTGTGACCGTCGGCGTCACGGTCGGCGTGACCGTCGGGGTCACGGTGGGCGTGACCGTCGGGGTCACGGTGGGCGTGACCGTCGGCGTCACGGTCGGCGTGATGGTCGGAGTCGCCGTCGGCGACGGTCCGCCGTCGGAGGGCTCGCAGCCCGGCTCGGTGAAGTCGTTGGAGTCGAGCGTCACCGCTCCCGAGCGGGCCAGTGCGCGGCCCTCGACGGAGACGCCCGTCGTCACCGTGATCGAGGCCGAGGCGAGCACGGAGCCCACGAAGTCCGAGTCGGTGCCGAGCGTCGCGGAGCTGCCGATCTGCCAGTAGACGTTGCAGGCCTGCGCTCCGTTGATCAGGGCCACCGTGCTCGACGACGCCGTCGTCAGCATCGACGCGGCGCGGATCACGAAGACCGCCTCGTTGACGCCCTCCGCGTCGAGCGTGAGCGTCCCCGTCACTCCGACCGGTCCGGCCGCGGTGTAGACCCCGGGCTTCAGCGTCCTGCCGCCGATCTCGGCGTCGATCTGCGCGGTCGTCGCCTGCGAGGCGAGCTGTCCGTAGGCGGTGCCCACGTCGGCCTGGGCCTGGGCCGCCTCCGCGTCTCCGCGGTGGATCACTCCGTCCGTCCGTCCGGGCGGGAACCCGGTGACGGCGGTCAGCGGGCTGACCCCGACGCTCTGGTCCAGGACGCTCGACCCCGTGTTCGTCACGGTCGACGCGGCCAGGACGGAGTAGTCCTCCGCCGTGCCGAGGTCGGGAGCAGTGGCCGCCTGCACCGAGACGCCGGCGAAGAGCGCGGCGCCGACGACGGCGAGGACGACACCCGTCCCGATCGCCCTCTTCTGCGGTCCTGCCGATGACGGCGGAGCGAGGTACGAGAGGACACGTGCGGCATGAGGCCAGCGATCTGCCCACGTCAGCGTGAGCTCAATAACCCGAGGTGGGAGGCTCGAACCGTGGGTCGCGCTCCTCGCCCGCGTCTACGCCGCGACCCTGACGGGGGGCAGGATCCGCCGACGGCGTCCCCCGACCCGGGACATGCCCGCCACCGGAGTCCTCGCGCCGGTGACGGCGGACCCGGCCGGCGGAGCGGATCAGCGGTGACGCCCGCGGCACCCGAACCGGTCGGAGTGCTGTGCGTCCCGGGAGCCCTCAGCCGAGAGCCGCCACCCGCTCGATCACGCCCTCGCCCAGCCGGGCGACGTACCCCTCCGGATCCGGCCCGGCCGGCGCCAGCTGCACGTGGTCGATCCCCAGCGCCGCGTACTCCTCCATCGCGCGGACGAAGCCGTCGGGGTCGCCGATCGGATCGCCGCCCCCGGTGATGGTCTTCGTGATCGTCGCGTAGTCGCGCCCGAGGTCGTCGCAGTGCCGCTTCAGCACGTCGAGCTTGTGCGCCACGTCGTCCGCGCCGGTGCCGAACAGGTTGCAGGCGTCGCCGTACTGCGCGACCAGCCGCAGCGTCTTCCTCTCTCCGCCGCCGCCGATGAGGATGGGCGGGCCGGGCTGCTGGATCGGCGCCGGGTGGTTCAGCGTCTCGGCGAGCCGGTAGTGCGTCCCCTCGAACGGCCCGTCGTCGTCGCTCCACATCTGACGGCAGATCCGCAGCGTCTCCTCCAGCCGCTCGAACCGCTCCTTCAGCGGCGGGTACGGCACACCGAGCCCGAGGTGCTCGCGCTCGTACCAGGCGGCGCCGATGCCGAGCATCGCGCGCCCGCCGGAGAGCACGTCGAGGGTGGTGACGATCTTCGCGAGCAGTCCCGGATGGCGGTACGTCACGCCGGTGACGAGGAGCCCCAGCCGCATCCGCTCCGTCCGGCCGGCGACGAAGCCGAGCGAGGTGTAGCCCTCGAGCATCGGATCCTCGCTCGTCGCGAAGTGCTCCATCTGGAAGTAGTGGTCCATCAGCGTGAACCAGGCGCAGCCGACGTCCTCGGCCGTCCGCGCGGTCGCTCCGAGGATCGGCGCGATCTGCGCACTCCCCCCGCGCAGAGTGAAGTTCATGAAGTGAATGCCGAGCTGCACGCGCGTCTCCTGTCGTCCCGGGATGTCCAGGAGCCAGTGTGCGCCGAGCCACCGCTCAACACGCCGACGCGCCCGCCTCTGAGCGGCGTCTCATCCGTTCCGCGGCGTCTCGGCCGATCGCACCCGCCGAGGGGCGGTCGCCCTCACTCGCAGACGCGGAAGCGGTTCCGGTCGAACCCGACGACGTCGCCGACGGCGAGCTGGCGGCCGCGGCGCAGATCGACCTCGCCGTTGACGGTCACCAGCCCCTCGGCGACCGCCTCCTTGGCCTCGCCGCCCGAGAGGATCCCCGCGAACTTGAGGAACTGGCCCAGGCGGATCGACCCGCCGCCCAGCGGGACGTCGACGGGCTCGGGGACGGCAGCGGCGCCCTTCACGTCAGACCGCCGGGATGTCGGCGAAGCGCGAGAAGTGGCCGTGGAAGCCCACGGTCACCGTGCGGGTCGGGCCGTTGCGGTGCTTGGCGACGATGAGGTCGGCCTCGCCCGCGCGCGGGTTGTCCTTCTCGTAGGCGCTCTCGCGGTGCAGGAGGATCACCATGTCGGCGTCCTGCTCGATCGAGCCGGACTCGCGGAGGTCCGAGATGGCGGGGAGCTTGTCGGCGCGCTGCTCGGGGCCTCGGTTCAGCTGCGAGAGCGCGATGACCGGCACCTGCAGCTCCTTCGCGAGGAGCTTGAGGGCACGCGAGAACTCCGAGACCTCCTGCTGGCGGCTCTCGACCTTCTTGCCGGAGGTCATCAGCTGCAGGTAGTCGATGACGACCATCTTGAGCCCGACCCGCTGCTTGAGCCGGCGGCACTTCGCCCGGATCTCGACGAGGGTCATGTTGGGCGAGTCGTCGATGTAGAGCGGCGCGTCGTTGATCCGGCCGCGGGTGGAGGCGATGGTCGTCCAGTCGCGCTGGTCGACCGTGCCCTTGCGCATGTGCTGCAGCGGCACGGACGCCTCGGCCGAGAGGAGGCGCATCGCGATCTCGCTGCGCCCCATCTCGAGGGAGAAGAAGATCGTGGCCATGTTGTGCTTGATCGCGGCGGCGCGGGCGAAGTCGAGCGCCAGCGTCGACTTTCCGAGCGCGGGGCGCGCGGCGACGATGATCATCTGCCCGGCGTGGAAGCCGTTGGTCAGGTCGTCGAGGTCGGCGAAGCCGGTGGGGACGCCGGTGAAGCTGCCGTCCTTGTGAGCGGCCGCCTCGATCTCGTCGATCGCGACGGTCACCGCGTCGGTCAGCGGGACGTAGTCCTCCGCCGTCTCGGAGCCGGTGACGTTGTAGATCTCGGCCTGCGCCGTGTTGACCAGGTCGAGCACCTCGCCCTCGCCCTGGTAGCCCATCTGCGCGATGCGGGTGCCCGCCTCGACGAGGCGGCGCAGCAGAGCGCGCTCGGCGACGATGGAGGCGTAGTAGCCGGCGTTGGCCGCGGTGGGGACCATCGAGGTGAGCGTGTGCAGGTAGTCGGCGCCGCCGGCCCGCTGCAGCTCGCCCTGCTTCGTGAGCTCGTCGGTGACCGCGATGACGTCGGTCGGCTCGCCGTGCGAGTAGAGGGCGAGGATCGCGTCGAAGACGATCTCGTGCTTGGGGATGTAGAAGTCGGTGCCCTTGACGCTCTCGACGACGTCGGCGACCGCGTCCTTCGAGAGCAGCATGCCGCCCAGCGCCGACTGCTCGGCGAGGAGGTCGTGCGGAGGGGTCCGCTCGTTCCCGCGCGACTCGCCGCGGTCTCCGCGACCGTCCCGTCCGTCCGAGCCGGGTACCGCCAGGTGCGCGATCGTCATGCCTTCGCCTCCTCCTGTCGGGTGCTGCGCGTCCGGTCGAGCCGGTGCCGGGATCCGGTCTACCAGCGACCTCCGACAGCGGCGCACGGGCGCCTGCCCGCACCCCTCGCGGGGCGCTGCGCCACCCTACGGACCGCCGCCCGCGGCACGCAAACCGCCCTGTGGAGAGAGCTGTGCAGAACCGAGGGGAAACGCCGGGCCCACTGTGGGCAACGTGTGGACAACCCTGTGGGATCAGCGGCCCTCAACAAGTTTTTTCCGGCTCTTGACCAGGCATTTCCTGCTTTCCACAGGTGTGTGGGGAAAAGAGTCTCAAGACCACAGTGAAGGTTGGTCCCGCCGGAGGGTGTATGTGGATGGAGCTGTGGAGAACGGGAACGACGAAGGGCGGTGCGAGGGGACTCGGAAGTCCCGTCGCACCGCCCTCCGCGGCGTTCTCACGGCCTTACTTGGCCGCGACCACCTGCAGCTTCACAGTGGCCTGGATGTCGTCGCGCAGACGCACCACGGCCTCGTGCTCGCCGACGTGCTTGATCGCGTTCGAGATGACGATCTTGCGCTTGTCGAGCTCGCCAAATCCGGCCGCCGCCACCGCGTTCGCGATGTCGGAGGTCTTCACCGAGCCGAACAGGCGGCCGTCCTTGCCGGCCTTGACCGTCAGCTTCACGCGGTTGGCCTCGAGGACCTGCTTGGTGTGCTGGGCCTCTTCGATGGTCTTGTGCTCACGAGCGGCTCGCGCCGACTTGATCTGCTCGACCTGCTTCTCGCCACCGCGGGTCCACGCGACGCCGAAGCCCTGCGGGATGAGGTAGTTGCGGGCGAACCCGTTTTTCACGTCGACGACGTCGCCGGCCGAGCCGAGTCCGTCGACCTCGTGGGTCAGGATGACCTTGGACATACCGTTACCTACCTTCCGCTGCCGGCGTAGGGCAGGAGCGCCATCTCGCGGGCGTTCTTGACGGCACGGGCGATGAGGCGCTGCTCCTGAACGGAGACGCCGGTGATACGACGGGCGCGGATCTTCCCGCGCTCCGAGATGAACTTGCGGAGGGTCGCGACGTCCTTGTAGTCGATGACACCCACGCGGACCGACTTCGCGGGGGCCGCGTTCTTCGCGCCCTTGCCGCGGATCGGCTTGCGGCGGTCGCCGCTGCTCTTTCCAGCCATAGTGGTTTCCTTAGATTCTGGTTCGCCCCTGCCCCGCCGCGAGCGATCGCGGTGCGGGGGAGGCGTGATTCAGGTGAGGAGAGCGTCCGAGCCGAGGCTCAGAACGGCGTCTCGTCGTTGTAGCTGCCCGGCGTGCTCCACACGTCGCCACCGGCGGGAGCGCTCGGCGCCCACGGCTCCTCGGCCTGACCGCCACGGTTGCCGCCGGCGTTGCCGGAGCCCCCCTGACCGCCGCCGCCGAAGCCGCCCTGGCCGCCGCCGATCTGACCGCCGTTGCCCTGGCCGCCACCGGCCTGGCCGCGTCCGCCTCCACCGGAGGCGCGCGTGACCTGCGCGGTCGCGTAGCGCAGCGAGGGCCCGATCTCGTCGATCTCGAGCTCGATGCTGGTGCGCTTCTCGCCTTCCTTCGTCTCGTAGGAGCGCTGCTTCAGGCGGCCGGTCGCGATGACGCGGCTGCCCTTGGTCAGCGTTCCTGCGACGTTCTCGGCGAACTCGCGCCAGACGGAGGCGCGGAGGAACAGCGCTTCGCCGTCCTTCCAGTCGTTCGCCTGACGGTCGAAGGTGCGCGGCGTGGAGGCGATGGTGAAGTTCGCGACCGCGAGCCCGCCCTGCGTGTAGCGCAGCTCGGGGTCGGCGGTGAGGTTCCCCACCACGGTGATGATCGTCTCGCCGGCCATGAGCGCTACGCCTTGGGAGCGGCCGAGGCCTTGGCGGCCTTGCGGGCGGCCTTCTCGTCGGCGAGCTTCGCGGCGGCCGCGACCTGGGCGATGCCCTCCTCGGCCCGCAGCACCTTGGTGCGCATGACGGCCTCGGACAGCTTCAGCTGACGGTCGAGCTCGTTCGCTGCGGCGGAGGTCGACGTGAAGTCGACGACGGCGTAGATGCCCTCGGACTTCTTGTTGATCTCGTACGCCAGACGACGGCGGCCCCAGACGTCGACCTTGTCGATGGATCCACCATCGGTGCGGATGACGTTGAGGAACTTGTCGAGACTCGGAGCGACGGTGCGCTCATCGATCTCGGGGTCCAGGATGACCATGATCTCGTACTGATGCGTCACTAACCCACCTCCTTCGGACTGAACGGCCACGGTATTTCCGTGACAGGAGGGTATGTAGCATCTGCCCACTCCCGCGGACGCGAGTGCGTCTGGTCGTGGACAACCTGTACAGACTACAACAGGACCGCCGCGACGCGCCGGACGGATCCGCTCGAGGCGCACCACCCGGGCGCAGGGCGAGGCGGGCACGGGGCCCCGCTCAGCGCCTCAGCGCGACGCCCACCACTCGCGGAGCCGCTGCGTCGCGACCTCCTCGCCGAGCGGCCCCTCCTCGAGCCGCAGCTCCAGCAGGAACCGGTACGCCTGCCCGACCTCGGGGCCCGGGGCGAGGCCGAGGATCTCCATGATCCGCGTGCCGTCGAGGTCGGGGCGCTTGGAGGCGAGCTCCTCCTTCTCGGCGAGCTCCGCGATGCGCGCCTCGAGGTCGTCGTAGGCGTGCGCGAGCCGATCGGCCTTGCGGCGGTTGCGCGTGGTCACGTCGGCGCGGGTGAGGATGTGCAGCCGCTCGAGCAGAGGCCCGGCGTCGGTCACGTAGCGGCGCACCGCGGAGTCGGTCCACGCGCCGTCCGTGTACCCGAAGAAGCGCAGGTGCAGCTCGATGAGGCGGGCCACGTCCTTCGTCGTCTGGTTGTCGAACTTGAGCGCGCGCATCCGCTTGATCGCGAGCTTGGAGCCGACCAGGTCGTGGTGGTGGAAGCTCACCGCTCCGGCCGGCTCGAGCCGCCGCGTGGCTGGCTTGCCGATGTCGTGCAGGAGAGCGGCGAGCCGCAGCACCACGTCGGGCGCGGCTCCGGGGTGCCGCGACTCCTCCAGCGCGATCGCCTGCTCCAGCACGGTGAGGCTGTGGGTGTAGACGTCCTTGTGGTGGTGGTGCTCGTCCTGCTCTAGGCGCAGTGCGGGCAGCTCCGGGAGGAAGCGACCGGCCAGACCGGTGTCGACGAGCAGCTCCAGGCCGGCACGGGGCGAGGCGGTCGCGAGGAGCTTCCGCAGCTCCTCCTGCACGCGCTCCGCCGAGACGTCGTCGATCCGTCCGGCGAGCTCGGCCATCGCCCACTCGACCTCGTCGGTGGTGCGGAAGCCGAGCTGCGAGGTGAAGCGCGCGCCGCGGAGCATCCGGAGCGGATCGTCGCCGAAGGAGAGGTCGGCGGGGGAGGGGGTGCGCAGCCGGCCGGCGAGCAGGTCCTCCACTCCTCCCGAGGGATCGACGAGGACGACCTCCGGAAGCCGCAGCGCCATCGCGTTGACCGTGAAGTCGCGCCGCACCAGGTCGCCCTCGAGCGAGTCGCCGAACTCGACCTCGGGCTTGCGGCTCACCCCGTCGTAGCTGTCGCTGCGGTAGGTCGTGATCTCGACCGTCTCGCCGGCCACGCGAGCGCCGATCGTGCCGAAGGCCCGGCCGATGTCCCAGTGCGCCTCGGCGATCGGAGCGACGATCCGCACGATGTCGTCGGGGCGCGCGGAGGTGGTGAAGTCGAGGTCGTGCACGCCGTGGCCGAGGAAGGCGTCGCGGACCGGGCCGCCGACCAGCGCGAGCTCGTGGCCCTGGGCTGCGAACGCCTCCGCCAGCCGCGCCACCGTGGGCGTCCCCGCGAGCGCGCGGAGGGTCTCGAGAGCGGTCTGGACGCTGTGCATTCGCACGATCCTAGTGGCGGGGGGTGTCCCGTCAGCGGGTGACCGTGCCAGGGGGTTACAGGGGGATCCGCGTGCACAGCGGACGCACCGCCTGCCCCGAGGAGGGCTGCCCGTAGAATCACCCGCATGGAGGCCGAGTGAGTCCGATGCATCGGCGCGACCCCTCCCTCCGCTCCCGCCGCTCGCGGGCGGCCCTCCTCCTGCTCCGCTCGGCAGGTGCCGCCGCCCTCGCGCTCGGCCTGACCGGCGTGGCCTCCCCCGCCCTCGCGGCCCCGGTCGCCGCCGCGACGGCGACCTCGACGCCCGCTCCCGGCATCGTCACCACGACCGCGGGGGCCGGCAGCGACGGCGTCCTGCGGCCCGGCCAGGACCTCGAGCTCTCGATCGCCGTGCGCAACGGCACCACCGAGGCGATCGACAGCGCCGACGTGACGGTCGCCCTCTCCTACGCCACCCTCGACACCCGCGCGGAGCTGCACGACTGGCTCGACGCCGAGGCCGACAACGACACCGACCCGGTCCGTGCGACCGCCCAGCTGCGCCTGCTGCCCTCCAGCACCGCCGAGGCCGGCCTCACCGTGCCGGTCGACCAGATCCCCTTCTCCAACGACCGGACCGCCCTCGGCACCCACGCCGTCCTCGTCACGGTCACCGGTCCGGGTGGTGTCGTCTCGACCGCCCGCACGGCCATCGAGCTGACCGACGACGCGGCGGCCCCGGAGCGCGAGACCGGCGTCAGCGTCCTCGTCCCGCTCACCGTCCCGGACACGGCCGACGGCCTGCTCTCGGCCGAGGCCCTCGCCGACTACACCGACGGCACGGGGACCCTCACCCGGCAGCTCGACGCGGTCGCGGGGAAGGGCGTCACGATCGGGGTCGACCCGCGCATCCTCGCCTCGATCCGCATCCTCGGCAGCGCCGCTCCGGAGTCGGCCCTCGACTGGCTCGACCGGCTGCAGTCCGTGCCGAACGAGCGCTTCGCCCTGCCGTACGCCGACGCCGACGTCTCGGCCCAGGCGCAGGCCGGGCTCTCCGCCCTCCTCTCTCCCACCTCCTTCGAGTACGCGATCGACGACACCCGCTTCGCCGCGGTCCCCGGCACCGCCAGCCCGGCGCCCACGGTCGCCGTCGACTCCGACCAGCCGGCCGAGGAGCTGCCGGCGCGTCCGAGCACCGAGTCGCTGCTCGCCTCCGACTGGAGCACCTCCCTCGGCAGCGTCGCGTGGCCCGACGAGGGCACCCTCCGGGGGTCGGACCTCGACGTCTACGCGGCCAGCGGAGTGAACCGCACGGTCGTCCCCTCCTCGGGTCTCCTGCTGCCGGAGGAGGTGACCACCACCTCGCGCGCCACCGTCGGCGACTCGGACCTGGTCGTGGCCGACTCGCGCCTCACCGAGGCGTTCGACGCGGCCGCCACCGCCACCGACGACACCGAGTGGCGCGCCCGCATGTCCGAGATCGCCACCGATCTCGCCGAGGTGCAGGAGGAGGGGACCGCGCCGGACGTCGTGCTCACCCTCGGCCGCGGCTCGGCGATCGGCGCCGCGCGCCTCTCCGAGACCCTCGACGCGATCGAGTCGCTGCCCTGGGCCCGCGGAGTCGCCCTCTCCACCGCCCTCGCCGTCCCCGCGACCGAGGGCGCGAGCGTCGTCGACTCGCCGGAGTCGGAGTCGCGGCTCGACCGGGTGCGCGACCTGCTCGACGCCGGCTCCGAGGTCGAGGCGTTCTCCTCCGTGCTGCAGGAGCCGGAGCTGCTGTCGGGCAAGAGCCGCAACGACGTGCTGGCGCTGCTCTCGGTGACCTGGCGCGGAGACGGCAGCGGCTGGGGCGACGCCGTCGGCGCGGCCATGACCGAGGCCGACCGGACGCTCTCGCTGGTGTCGATCGACGCGACCGGCAGCATCCTGCAGGTCTCCCGCGACTCGAGCATCCCCGTGTACGTCCGCAACGAGCTCCCCTGGCCGATCGCCGTCCGCATCCAGGCCTCGACCTCGAACGCCGTCCTCGACATCGACGAGGAGGCGATCGAGACCACCGAGATCGACGCCCGCTCGCAGGGCCGCGTCCTCATCCCCGTGAAGGCCCGGGTCGGCAACGGAGAGACGAGCCTCGGCCTGCAGCTGACCTCGGCGCAGGGCGTCCCCATCGGCACCCCCACGGGCATGACGACCAGCGTCCGCGCCGACTGGGAGACCGTCGGCACCCTCGTCATCGGGATCGCGCTCGTCGTCGTCTTCGGAGCCGGCATCCTCCGCAACATCCGCCGTCGCCGTCGAGGCGACACCCCAGAGGACGAGGAGGACCCGAACGCCGTGCTCGAGGTCCAGCCCGACCTCGACGACCAGCGATCGGACCCGCGTGGCTAGCTTCTCCCTCGGACGCGCGAGCGCCGTCCTCGCCTCCGGCACGATGGTCTCGCGGATCCTCGGCTTCGTCATGTCGATCGTCATGGCGAACACGATCGGAGCCGCGGTCGCGCCGGGCGCGGACGCCTTCACGACGGCGAACCTGCTTCCCAACACGATCTACTCGATCATCGCGGGCGGCGCTCTGAACGCCGTCCTCGTCCCGCAGATCGTGCGGGCGGGCCTCGACGCCGACGGCGGCCGCGGCTACATCAACCGCCTGCTGACCCTGGCGCTCGGCCTGCTCCTGGTGACCACGATCGCCGCCACGGTCCTCGCTCCCCTGCTCGTGCGCCTCTACGCGCCCGGCTACGGACCGGAGCAGTACCAGCTGGCCGTCGCCTTCGCGTTCTGGTGCCTGCCGCAGGTCTTCTTCTACGGTCTCTTCACCATCCTCGGCGAGGTGCTCAACGCCCGCGGCTCGTTCGGCCCCTTCACCTGGGCGCCCGTGCTGAACAACGTCGTGGTGATCGCCGGGCTCGTCGCCTTCATGGTGCTGTTCGGCGCCGATCCGGAGGGGAACCGTCCGGTCGACTCGTGGTCCCCGGCGATGGTCACCCTCCTCGGCGGGAGCGCGACGCTGGGCATCGTCGTCCAGTCGCTGTTCCTGATGCTCTTCTGGCGGAGGGTCGGCCTCAGCTACCGCCCCGACTTCCGCTTCCGGGGCGTCGGTCTCGGCACGGCCGGGCGGATGTCGCTGTGGTCGTTCGCCACGGTGCTGCTGACCATCGTCGCCGGCATCGTCGAGAGCCAGGTCTCCTCCACCGCGTCCGGCGAGGGGCCCTCGGCCGCGGCGCTGCAGAAGGCGTGGCTGATCTTCATGCTGCCCCACTCGGTGATCGCGATCTCGATCGCCATGGCGTACTTCACCAAGATGAGCGGCCACACCGCACGGGGGGAGATGAAGGAGTTCCGCTCGGACGTCTCCACTTCGCTCCGCCTGGTGCTGATGATGCTCGTCTTCGCCGCCGCCGCGATCGTCGTGGTCGCGGTGCCGTTCGGCTCCGTCTTCACCGACTCGTTCGCGGACGCGCAGGCCATCGGAGCGATCGCCGTGGCCTACGTGATCGCCCTGCCGCTGTTCTCCTCGATCGCCATCATGCAGCGCGCGTTCTACGCCCTGAGCGACGGAGCGCGGCCGTTCCTGTTCACCCTGGTGCAGGTCGTCGTGGCGGTCGCCGGGTACCTGATCGTGCTCCGGCTCCCCGCTGACCGCACCGCTGTCGGCATCGCCGCTGCGACCTCGCTCGGCATCTGCGTGCAGGCCCTTGTGGCGGCCCTCCTCCTGCGCCGCCGGCTCGGCGGCCGCGGAGGCAGGCGGATCCTCGTCAGGCTCGCGCAGTTCGTCCTCGCCGCGGTGCCCTCCGCCGCCGCCGGCTACGGCGTCCTGGTCGCCCTCGGCGGCACGCGCGCGGGCGGTTTCGCCGTCTCGAACTACGTGGAGCCGCTGCTCTCGATGGCCGCGATCGGCACCGTGATGGCGCTCGTCTACTTCGCGGTCCTCTGGTTCCTCCGGGTACCGGAGCTGCGCGCCGTTCTCGCTCCGGTGATCCGCCGACTCGGCCGCTGATGCTGCTCCGGTAAAAGCCAGGTCAGATCGCATTTCCTGGGCTGCTGCATCGAGCGGCGCGTGGCGCGACCGGCACTCCCGGGCTCGCGGAATAGTGCCCGCCTAGGATGTGTTGTAGCCCACGGAGCCGCGGAACGATTCGAGCGACCGGCTCCGGGTGCTCGGCTCCCGCCCCACCCGTCACCGCTCGTACAGACCCCGAGGAGTTGCCGTGCGCGACATCGTCATCATCGGATCCGGCCCCGCCGGCTGGACCGCCGCCATCTACGCGGCGCGCGCCGAGCTGCACCCGGTGGTCGTGGCCTCGTCGGTCGAGATCGGCGGCGACCTGATGAACACGACGGACGTCGAGAACTTCCCCGGCTTCCCCGACGGCGTCCTCGGCCCCGAGCTGATGACCTCGATGCAGGCGCAGGCCGAGAAGTTCGGCGCCGAGACCTTCTACGACGACGTCACCTCCCTCGATCTCGAGGGTGAGATCAAGACCGTCCACCTCGGCTCCGGCGAGAGCATCGAGGCGAAGACCGTCGTCGTCGCGACCGGATCCGCCTACCGCAAGCTGGGCCTCCACGATGAGGACCGCCTGTCGGGACACGGTGTCTCGTGGTGTGCCACCTGCGACGGCTTCTTCTTCAAGGGGAAGACCATCGCCGTCGTCGGCGGAGGCGACTCCGCCATGGAGGAGGCGACCTTCCTCACCAAGCACGCCGCGAAGGTCTATGTGATCCACCGCAAGGACTCTCTCCGCGCCTCGAAGGTCATGCAGAAGCGCGCCTTCGACAACGAGAGGATCGAGTTCATCTGGAACGCCGAGGTCACCGGCATCACCGGTGAGAACCACGTCGACGGCGTGAAGCTGCGCGACACGGTCGACGGCACCGAGTCCCACCTCGACCTCGACGGCCTGTTCATCGCGATCGGCAACGACCCGCGCACGCACGTCGTGCACGGCAAGCTCGACCTCACCACCGAGGGCACCATCTCGGTGGTCGGCCGCTCCTCCCAGACCTCCGTTCCCGGCGTCTTCGCCGCCGGCGACGTGATCGACCCGACCTACCGTCAGGCCGTCACCGCCGCGGCATCCGGAACGGTCGCCGCCCTCGACGCGGAGCACTACCTCGCTTCGCTCGCCGATGGCACCGCCCACACCGAAGGCTCACCCCGGGCCGAGCTCATCACCCGCTGACCGTCCGGTCATCGCACATCGGAGCCGGCAGCCCGCCGACTCGTGAAGGAGAGAACACCATGTCCACCGCGAAGAGCGTCACCGACGCATCGTTCCAGTCCGACGTCCTCGACTCCGAGAAGACCGTCCTGGTCGACTTCTGGGCCGAGTGGTGCGGCCCCTGCCGCATGGTCGCGCCGATCCTCGACCAGATCTCGGCCGAGCACGGCGACAAGATCGAGATCGTCAAGCTGAACGTCGACGAGAACCCGCAGACCGCTGCGAAGTACCAGATCACGTCGATCCCGGCGATGAAGGTGTACCAGAAGGGTGAGGTCGTGAAGACCGTCATCGGCGCCAAGCCGAAGCCGGCCCTCGAGGCCGACCTGGCCGCGTTCCTCTGAGTTCGCACTCCTGACCGCCCTGCGGTCTCCGAGAGCCCCTGTCACGTCGTGACGGGGGCTCTCCTCGTGCAGGGCTGTTTCACGTGAAACAGCCCTGCTGCGGCGCAGGCCACGATCCCTGCAGTGGCGCCCGACCGCCCCGCCGCAGCACAGGACCGGCCGGTACTGTGGATCCACCCGGCTCCGGCCGGAGAGACCCTGTCCACCGAGCGAAGCGGAACCATCGTGACCAACCGCGGCACCAACCTCGACCCCTGGTACAACTCCTATGCGGAGCGCACGGCCGGTCTGGCCGCCAGCGAGGTCCGAGCCCTGTTCGCCGTCGCGTCACGCCCCGAGGTGGTCTCGCTCGCCGGCGGCATGCCGTTCGTGTCCGCGCTCCCCCAGGACCTGGTGACCGGCGCCATCGACACAGTGATGCGGGAGCAGGGGCCCGTCGCGCTGCAGTACGGGTCGGGCCAGGGCGTCCCCGTCCTGCGCGAGCAGATCCTCGACGTCATGGCCCTCGAGGGCATCTCCGCCAGCGCGGACGACATCGTGGTCACCACGGGCTCTCAGCACGCCCTGGAGCTCGTTTCAAAGCTGTTCCTGGACCCGGGGGACGTCGTCCTCTCCGAGGGCCCCAGCTACGTCACGGCGATGGTCATCTTCCGGTCGTACCAGGCCGAGGTCGAGCACGTCCCGATGGACGAGCACGGGCTCATCCCCGCAGCCCTCCGCGAGCACATCGCCCGCGTGCGCGCCGCCGGGAAGACGATCAAGTTCCTGTACACGATCCCCACCTTCCACAACCCCGCAGGCGTGACCCTCAGCTGGGAGCGCCGCGTCGAGATCCTCGAGATCTGCAAGTCCGAGGGAATCCTCGTGCTCGAGGACAACCCGTACGGCCTCCTCTACTTCGAGGACGTCCCGCCGAAGGCGATGCGCTCGCTGGAGGAGGACGGAGTGATCTACCTCGGCACGTTCTCGAAGACGCTCGCTCCCGGCTTCCGGGTGGGCTGGGCTCTCGCTCCGCACGCGATCCGCGAGCGGCTGATCCTCGCCAACGAGGCGGCCGTCCTCAGTCCGTCGTCCTTCAGCCAGCTGGTCATCTCGAAGTACCTCGAGACGGCCGACTGGCGCGGACAGATCGACACCTTCCGCGGCGTCTACCGTGAGCGGAAGGAAGCGATGCTGAAGGGCCTGCAGACCCATCTGCCCGGCCTCAGCTGGACGAACCCGAACGGCGGCTTCTACGTCTGGGTCACGCTGCCCGAGGAGCTCGACTCCAAGGCGATGCTGCCGCGCGCGGTGAAGGAGCTCGTCGCGTACACGCCGGGCACTGCGTTCTACGGCAACGGAGACGGACGTCAGAACATCCGCCTCTCGTTCTGCTACCCGACGCCGGAGCGGATCGGTGACGGCATCCGCCGCCTCGCCACGGTCATCAACGGGGAGCTCGATCTGCTGTCGACCTTCGCGGGCACGGGCCGGCTGAGCAGCGCCGACGCGAGCAAGCGCGACGCCGTCCTGCCGCCGAACGTCTCCTGACACCGCTCCTTCGATAAGAAAGCCCTGGTCATGACTGATTTCTCTGTGCTCGACCGTACTCTCGACATCGTCGTCATCAGCGGCGGCATCAGCCACGAGCGCGATGTCTCCCTGCGGTCGGGCCGTCGCGTGGCGGATCGTCTCTCCGCGATGGGCCACCGCGTCTCCCTGCACGAACCGGACGCCGGTCTTCTCTCGATGCTCCTGCAGAAGCGTCCCGACGTCGTCTGGCCCGCAGTGCACGGGGCGAGCGGTGAGGACGGTGCGCTCCTCGGGCTCCTCGAAGCGGCAGGCTTCGCCTACGTCGGCTCGCAGACGGACGCGGCGCGCTTGGCCTGGTTCAAGCCCACCGCGAAGACGCTCGTCGCTCGCGCCGGCTTCTCGACCCCGCGCTCCGTCACCCTCCCCCGCGAGACCTTCCGCGAGCTCGGAGCAGCCGGGATCCTGGAGCTTGTCGAAGCGCACCTGCCCGGCTCCCTCGTGGTGAAGCCCGCTCAGGGCGGTTCGGCCCAGGGCGTCAGCATCGTGTCGGAGTCATCGCAGCTCCCGCGAGCGATGGTCGAGGCGTACACCTACGGCGACGTCGTTCTCATCGAACAGCAGATCCAGGGGACCGAGGTCTCCGTCGGTGTTCTCGACCTCGGTGACGGACCTTTCGCCCTGCCGCCTGTCGAGATCGCACCCGTCGCTGGCCAGTACACCTTCGAGGCGCGCTACAACGCGGGGGAGACGCACTTCTACACGCCGGCACGGATCTCGCCGGAGATCACGGAGGAGGTGTCCCGCGTGGCCGTTGCAATCCACGAACTGCTGGGACTCCGCCACCTGTCGCGGCTCGACTTCATCATCGACGAGGCCGGACTCCCCTGGTTCTTCGACGCGAACGTCCTTCCCGGAATGACCGAGACCTCACTCGTTCCTCAGGCCATCGAGGCATCCGGCCGCTACCTCGGCGACGTCTACTCCACCCTCGCGAAGCTCGCAGCCTCCTGACTCCATACCGTTTCACGTGAAACGGTCGTCCGCTGCGCGTACGCTCCTGATCACGTGGCTGCTGAGTTCTGAACGAGTGCTCGAATCCATGCCAGACGAGTAATTGCGTCGCGGCCGATCAGGACCCTCTATCGCCGCCTTCTCCCTACAATGCGGGTCGAGTAGCCGCTCAATAACGGGTCCACGTCTTCATCAGCAGACCAGTAGTGGCAACCCGGGGAAGAACCCGAGGCCGCGTATCGACTCCCACCAACATTAGACATCTGTCGCCGCGCCGGTCGATTATCCGCAGATCAGCGTGGTATATCCCGCCCCCGGCCGCCACCTTTTCACCAGGCCCACGGGCATCCATCGCCACCTGGTCCTCGTCGTCATGCTGGTCGAGTAGACGCATTGCCGCGTATCGAGACCCGGCCACCCCCAGTGGGTACCTGGTGAGCGTTGCTTGGAGCGATGTATCCACGCCCACTGTCTGGCCATATCCGCAGACCTAGCGGTGAGGAGCAGTTGTGCGTCGAATCGAGGCTCACCACGATCGCCGCCCGCGCCATCTCTGCAGAGACACAACATGGTCGATCGACGCTGATCGACACCAGCCAGCCGTCGCCATGCTGGTCGAGTAGCCACAATGCAACGTATCGAGACCCACGGCCCGAAGGGACCCCTATCGCTTGGTTCTCCGACCTCAACTCCGCCTCGGGCGGGTGGTGTTTCAATCTCGGCTGGTCAGGCGAGCAATCTCTTTCGAGCATTGCGGTCGAAGTCGGTCCCACGATGATCCGCATGGTCGTCCAACGTTTTCGGCAGGGGCGTTTCACGTGAAACGCTTCCGCAGCCGTTGAGGAACTTCAATCCGAAATGTTGCGCCCGTTGGAGCGAGTCGAGCCGATGAGGGCCTCCCCTCCTACATGACAAGCTCGTAGCTCTTCAATGGCTAGGCCGCCCTAGAGCGCACCGTTTCACGTGAAACGGCCCTTCCATCGTCTCTTTCAGTGCTCTCCGGGGGCGACCGCCGACGGGGTCCTCCGTCAAACCTCGGCGAACCCACTCATCACATCCGCGTCGATCCGCGAGAACGAAGCGATACTGCATTTCGTCTAACTCGCCCCCCCGCCAGCCAGTTTCTGGAGGCCCAGGAAGCGCTCCTCACCGGCGAATTGGGATGCACGGACAGCCGAGGGGGTCCTCATCTCAGCGGCCAACGTAGGAATGTTTTACGTGAAACACTCCGCACGGGAATATCGGCGACCATGACGTCGCCCTGGGCAGCGGAGAGCGCCACCGAGTACGACCCACCCAGGCACCCGTCCTGCGCCCGCCAGCGAGTCACCGAAAGCGACATGAACTCCGGAGGTCAACGAGGTCTGAACTCAGCCAACCCTAGATCCGGCGATCCACGACTACTCAACCGCCATGTAGGCGCATCGTGAGCTGCTCTATCCAGAGATCAATGCCCCAGATACCCGGCGATCGTCGCCGTTCGGCTATACCAGCCGTATTCTCGACCAGGCCCGGAGTCAGCAGGGCCCCGCAGAACCTGGGGCCACTTCATCAGACTGTGCCGGTCACAAGGGCTCATCAATCAGAGAGATGGCGACGGCCGAGAATGCACAGCTCACAAGGCATTTCGTAGGCCGCCTCAAGCGTACCGATTCCTGTGATCGCGGTGCCGACGAGGGGAGCGGATACCGCCACATCGGCGATTGCGGCCAAGTGGCGGCCACTAGGCCGGCCACTACGGAGCGAGCGACACCTCGGTCGGCTCCCCGATCTCGGCGAGGATGCGGTTCAAGTCCTGGATGGTGGCGAAGTCGATGACCATCTGGCCCTTACGTGCGCCCAGGGTGACCTTGACGCGCGTGTTCAACCGGTCGCCGAGGTGATCCGCGATCGACGAGAGGTGTCCGGAGTGCCCGCCCTGCTCCTCCACCACGGGACGCGTGGTCGTCCGCGGCGCCTTCATCTGCGCCGCGGCGGCCTCGGCGGCGCGGACGGACAGGTCCTCGTTGACGATCTTGTCGGCCAGGCGGCGCATCATCTCGATGTCGTCGAGCGACAGAACCGCGCGCGCGTGTCCCGCGGTCAGGACGCCGGCAGCGACGCGGGCCTGCACATCGGCCGGGAGGCGCAGGAGACGGAGTGTGTTCGAGATCTGCGGGCGAGACCGTCCGAGCCGCGTCGCCAGGGCCTCCTGGGTGATCCCGAAGTCGCTGAGGAGCTGCTGGTAGGCGGACGCCTCCTCGAGCGGGTTGAGGTCGGCGCGGTGCAGATTCTCCAGCAGCGCGTCGCGGAGCATGTTCTCGTCGGCCGTGTCCTTGACGACCGCCGGGATGGTGGTCAGTCCCGCGGCCTTCGAGGCGCGGAACCGGCGCTCACCCATGACGAGCTCGTACTTCGCTCCGCCGCGAGCCGTCACGGGCCGGACGACGATCGGCTGCAGCACTCCGAACTCGCGGATGCTGTGGACGAGTTCCGCGAGGTCGTCCTCGTCGAACACCGACCGCGGCTGCGCCGTGTTGGGGGTGATGTCGGCGAGGGGGAGTCGCGCCAAGCGCGCTCCGGGGACCTCGAGGAGCTCCTCGGCACGGGCCGAATCGCCGACCTGATCAGGGAAGAAGACGTCGACGGGCCGGGAGCGCGACTCGTCGCTGGTCGGGATGAGCGAGCCGATCCCCCGGCCGAGTCCCGTGCGCTTGGTCGCCATCAGCGTGCCTCTCCTTCGTGTGCCGTCTCGGGTGTCTTCCGGGCTCCGCGTCGTGCGATCTCGGCGGCCGCCTCCAGATACGCCAGCGAACCGGACGACTGCGGATCGTAGCTGATCACGCTCTGTCCGTAGCTCGGCGCCTCCGAGATCCTCACGTTGCGCGGGATCACCGCGCGCAGCACCTCCTTCGGGAAGTGCTCTCGGACATCCGCTGCCACCTGCTGGGAGAGGTTGGTGCGGCCGTCGTACATGGTCAGGAGGATCGTCGAGACACCGAGGTTCGGGTTGAGGTGCCGCTCGATCAGGTCGATGTTCTTGAGCAGCTGGCTGAGCCCCTCGAGCGCGTAGTACTCGCACTGGATCGGGATGAGCACCTCGCGAGCGGCGACGAACGCGTTGATGGTCAGCAGACCGAGCGACGGCGGGCAGTCGATGAAGACGTAGTCGAACGGCTCGTCCATGGTGTCGAGCATGCGGTCGAGCGCCCGGCGGAGACGCTGCTCGCGTGCGACGAGCGAGACCAGCTCGATCTCGGCGCCGGCCAGGTGGATGGTCGCCGGCACACCGTAGAGCGAGGCGAACTCGGGGCTCTTCTGCACGACGTCCGCGAGGGGAGTGTCGTTGACGATCACGTCGTACACGCTGGCCGTCTCGGCACGGTGCTCGATGCCCAGGGCTGTCGACGCATTGCCCTGCGGATCGAGGTCGATGACGAGCACCTTCGCCTCGCCGCGGGCGAGCCCGGCGGCGAGGTTGACGGTCGTCGTTGTCTTGCCGACGCCGCCCTTCTGGTTCGAGATCGTGATGACGCGCGTCGACTCGGGCTTGGGCAGCGGCTGGGCGTTCAGCAGTGCGCGCCGGCGGGTCATGTCCGCGATCTCCCGGGCCAGGGGAGTCGAGGAGTCGAAGCCTCCGGTCAGACCGGCGGAATCGGGTTGTTTCACGTGAAACCTTCGCTCAGCGAGTGGGACGGACATCAGCACCGAGGAGTCGACGGACGAGGAGTCGGGGGCTCACTGCGGCGTCGTGGCGATCAACCCACTGTAGCCCGGACGACCCTCGTCACCTCGGAGAGCACGCCGTCGCCGAGCACGACGACCTCGGGCGGGGAGAGCCGGAAACGACGGATCTGCTTGGCCGCAGCCTCGATCTCCTTCTCGGCGTTGATGCCCTTCAGCAGGACCAGCTCGCCTCCGGGCCGCAGCAGCGGCGCGGTCAGCGGGATCAGCTTCGAGAGGGCGCTGACCGCCCGAGCGGTCACCTGGTCGAGAGGCTCCGGGAGCTGCACCTCTTCGGCACGGGCGCGAAGAACTGAGACATTCTCGAGTGCGAGTCCGTCGACCTGCTCCTGAAGCCAGACGACGCGACGCTCCATCGGCTCGATGAGCACGAAGCGGACGTCCGGCCGCACGATGGCCAGGACGAGCCCGGGAAGGCCCGCGCCACTGCCGACATCACCGACCAGTCCCGGACGCAGGAGAGGGGCCACCAGGGCGCTGTTGAGCACGTGCCGCGTCCAGAGACGGGGGAGCTCCAAGGGCCCGATCAGGCCGCGCTCCTCACCCTGGTCGGCGAGAGCCTCCGTGAACCGCCGCAGGAGGGGCAGGCGGTCGCCGGCGATCGCCGCAGCGGCTGCGGGCTCGGCCTCGAGGGTCGACTCCACGCCGCTCAGCCGCGGGTGATGACGGTGTGGCGCTCGCGCGCCTCGCCGCGCGACTCCGACACGAAGCCGCGCTCGCCCACCATGTCGTGGACCAGCTTGCGCTCGTACGACGACATGGGCGGGAGCGAGGCCGACGTGGCGCCGTCCTCGATCCGCTCGATCGCTCGGTCGACCAGCTGGGCGAGCTCCGCCTCGCGGGCGTCGCGGGAGCCGCCGATGTCGAGGATGAGGCGGGAGAACGCGCCGGTCTTCGTCTGGACCGCCAGGCGCGTCAGCTCCTGCAGCGCCTGGACGGCGTCGGGACGGGAGAGCACCCGGAGGTTCGTGTCGCCGGTCGCGGTGACCGAGAGGTAGGCGCGGCCGTTGCGGACCTCGATGTCGATGTCGCCGTCGAGGTCGCAGATGTCGAGGAACTCCTCGATGTAATCGGCGGCGACGTCGCCCTCGTCCTCGAGCTGAGAGAGCGTGGACTCGGGCGCCTCGTCGACAGCGGACGCGTCCACGTCCACGGGTGCGGACGCGTCGTCGGTGATGGTCTGCATCGGATCGGTCATGGCGGCTCTACTTCTTTCCGGCTTGCTTCTTGGAGCGGTTCTTGCTCACGGGCTGCGTGCGCTGCACGGCCTTCTTCTCGACGAGGGTGACGTCGCCGGCGGCCGTGGTCTCCTCGACCAGCTTGCCCTTGCGGCGCAGGCGCTCCTCGCGGGCCTTGGCGGCCTCGCTGCCCGGGGTCGGCATGTTCCGGATGACGATGAACTGCTGGATCATCGTCCAGATGTTCGAGGTCAGCCAGTAGAACATCACGCCGAGGGGGAAGGCGAAGCCCGAGAAGGCGAAGACGAGGGGGAGGATGTAGAGCAGGATCCGCTGCTGCTTGAACGTCGGCGAGGCCTTCGCCTCGGGCGACATGTTCTTCGAGACGATCTGCAGCTGCGTGATGAACTGCGACGCGGTCATCAGGACGACCATGATCACCGCGATGATGATGACCGGCTCCTGGCCGCCCTCGGCGAGTGCGCCCTGGATCGACTGGTGCAGCGGTGCGACGCCGAAGAGGTTCGCCTCGCCGAACTGGCGGGCGAGCGTCTCGTCGAGCGGGCCCACGCCCTTCTGGCTGTGCTGCGCCGCGTTCAGCACCGAGAACAGGCTGAAGAAGATCGGCATCTGGATCAGCAGGGGCAGGCAGGAGGCGAGCGGGTTGGTGCCCGTCTTCTTGTAGAGCTCCATTGTCTCGCGGGACATCGCCTCGCGGGACAGCTGGTCGCGCTTGCCCTTGTACTTGTCCTGGATCTTCTTGAGCTGGGGTGCGACCTCGAGCATCCGGCGCTGGCTCTTGATCTGCTTGACGAAGATCGGGATGAGCGCGGCGCGGATGACGATGACCAGGCCGACGATCGAGAGGACCCAGGTGATTCCCGCGGCCGCCTCCATGCCGGTGAAGGTCAGCAGCTGGTGGAAGGCGACGAGGAGCAGCTCGACCACCCACTTGAGGGGCCAGAGGATCGTGCCGAGGAGGTCCATGGAGTGGGGTCAGTCCTTTCGAGGGCCCACGACGAACCCGGCTCGCGTCACGGCGAAGCGGGTCCGGCCGGAAGCCGGTCGGTGCAGGGGGATCGAGGTCGGGACGTCGTCGATGCCGCCGGCCGCCCACGGGTGGCAGCGGAGCAGACGGCGGGCCGCGAGGACGGAGCCGAGGACGAGCCCGTGGAGCTGGACCGCCTGGAGCGCGTACGCGGAGCACGAGGGGTAGTAACGGCAGACGTCCCCGTAGAGAGGGGACACGACCGCCCGGTAGACGATCAGGAGCAGGACGCCGATGTTCCGCGGCAGCAGGAGGATCGCCCACCCGAGCCGGGCGAGCGGTGCCTCGCGGCGGGGGATCACGGCGGTCACGAGGACGCCCCGCTCTTCCGCGCGGCTCGCGCCATCGCGGACCACACCTCGGAGCGCAGCTCCGACCAGGGGGCGTCGGCGCTGCCGGGCAGCGCGCGGACGACGACCTGGGTGCCGGGGACGAGCTCGGGGACGAGCTCGAACGCCACGGCCTTGAGCCGACGACGGACGGTGTTGCGCGTCACCGCGGTGCCGACCGTCTTGGCGACGATGAACCCGAACCGCGTCGGATCGCCCGCGGAGGACCGGCGGACATACGTGACGGTGTGCGGTCCTGTGGACCGCACACCGCGACGGACGACTGTCCGGTACTCGCCTCCGTGGACGATGCGATTGGCTCTGGCCAGCACCGCTGGTCGGTACCGCTCGCTGCTAGGCGGAGAGCTCGGTGCGCCCCTTGGCGCGGCGCGCGCTGAGGATGCCGCGGCCGGCACGGGTGCGCATGCGCAGACGGAAGCCGTGCACCTTGGCGCGACGACGGTTGTTCGGCTGGAAGGTTCGCTTGCTCATAATCAGATCTCCACGTACGTGTTCCGCGGCGCGAACCGGCACCACCCGCTCGGGCGGAGACTCGGATCCTCCGGGAAGAAGGGGTGCCCGGCTGCGGAATCCGCTCGGCCTGCGAGGGCCGCACGGACGACACCGGGCAGGCGTCAACTGATTTAAACTACGGCCTGTTCCGCCACCGGTCAAATGTGGACGGCGCGAAACCTCGATCATGCACACGGGACACGGGGTTCCGCGCATTGACACGCGGGTGTCGCTGTGGTGGATTTGTCTCCCGTCGGCTCCGTTCGTTACGGTATTGAGCCGCAGTTATCCACAGGTGGGATCCGCGTCCTCCCGCGCCCGCACAGGCATCGCTCGAGGCCGGTGGACAACCCTGTGGAGAGAGCGGCACTCGAGACCCGGCTCCGCGCCCGGTCCGCGACGCCCCTGCAGCGGGCGGCGACGGGTCCGGCGGAGACGGCGATCCCGCAGCGACTTCACAGCGACAGCACCCAGGACCGGAGACAGATGGCAGACGACACGTCGATGGTCGACGCGTGGAACGTGATCCTCGGCGCACTGTCCCAGGACGAGCGGATCACCGCTCCCCTCTACGGGTTCGTCTCGCTCGTGGAGCCCAAGGGCATCATGGCGGGCACCTTCTACCTGGAGGTCCCGAACGAGTTCACCCGCGGGATGCTCGAGCAGCGCGTGCGCGTGCCCCTGCTCAGCGCGATCGGGACGCTCGACGACTCCTTCGGCGTCACGACGTTCGCCTTCGTGGTGAACCCCGACATCGAGCACGAGCCCCTCAGCTCCCCGTCGTCGCAGGAGTCGATGAACCCGTTCGAGCCGATCACCGCCTCCTCGGCGACGGTCGCGCCGACCCGCGGGGTCGAGGAGCTGCGGACCGTGCCGGCGACCGACACCCGGCTGAACCCGAAGTACAGCTTCGACAACTTCGTCATCGGAGGCTCCAACCGGTTCGCGCACGCCGCGGCCGTCGCCGTCGCCGAGGCTCCCGCCAAGGCCTACAACCCGCTCTTCGTCTACGGCGACTCCGGGCTCGGCAAGACGCACCTCCTCCACGCCATCGGCCACTACGCGATGAGCCTCTACCCGGGGATCCGCGTGCGGTACGTCTCGAGCGAGGAGTTCACGAACGACTTCATCAACTCGATCGCGAACAACCGGGGCAACGCCTTCCACGGCCGCTACCGCAACGTCGACATCCTCCTGATCGACGACATCCAGTTCCTGCAGGGGAAGGCGGAGACGCAGGAGGCGTTCTTCCACACCTTCAACCAGCTGCACGACCACAACAAGCAGGTCGTGATCACGTCCGATCTGCCGCCGAAGGCCCTGACGGGCTTCGAGGACCGGATGCGCTCGCGCTTCGAGTGGGGCCTCATCACCGATGTGCAGGCTCCCGACCTCGAGACCCGCATCGCGATCCTCCGCAAGAAGGCGGTCAGCGAGAAGCTGCTCGTGCCCGACGACATCCTCGAGTTCATGGCGTCGAAGGTGTCGAGCAACATCCGCGAGCTCGAGGGGACGCTCATCCGCGTCACCGCGTTCGCGAGCCTGAACCGGACGCCGGTCGACATGTCGCTCGTGCAGACCGTGCTCAAGGACCTGATCACGCTCGACGAGGACAACGTCATCTCGCCGGTCGACATCATCAACCACACCGCGGACTACTTCAAGCTCACGGTCGACGACCTCTACGGCTCGTCGCGCTCGCAGGCCGTCGCCACCGCGCGCCAGATCGCCATGTACCTGTGCCGCGAGCTGACGAACCTCTCGCTGCCCAAGATCGGCCAGCTGTTCGGGAACCGCGACCACACCACGGTCATGTACGCGAACAAGAAGATCTCGGAGCTCATGAAGGAGCGCCGCAGCATCTACAACCAGGTCACCGAGCTGACCACCCGCATCAAGACGAACCGCTAGCCGGCAGTCGTACGGTCCCCGGGACCGCCTGTCCCGGGCGGCGTGCCCCGGGGTCCATCGGCGTCCGTGCGCGGTGGTCGGGTAGTCGCTCCCCTCTCCTCGTGTGAGGGGAGGCGGAGGCGACGGGGATCGCGGCGCGAGCAGCAGGGCGTCGGTGTGGGCGCGCGTCGAGATCAGGCGAAGGCGCTGGCGGGGGTCTCGATACGCCGCACTGCGGCTACTCGACCAGCACGGACCGGACGTGCTCAGGGGGTCCGGGTGAGCGGCTGAGCGGCCGGCGTGCGATCGGACGGTGTCGATCCGCCGTGCGTTGGCCCGGAGGGCAACGCGGGGGAGAGGGAGCGCGCACTGTCTTCCGGGCCGCTCGGACGGCGGCAGCTGCCCTCGACGGTCTCCGTCGTGACCGGAGAAGTCGTCGACGGACTCCTCGGACCTGCCGCGCGCGCCTCGGACACGCCGCCTCGCGCGCCCCGGAGGGCCGATTTCCACAGTGTGAGGAACCTGTGGATAACTGTGGACAACCGCCTCGGGACTGTGCGCCGGGAGAGCCCGCCTGTGGAGGGCGACCGGTCGGCTCGGATCCCTCCACAGGGCGTCCACGGGCCCGCTCACACTCCCTCCACAGGGGCGGGTCCCTCCGATCCCACCCAGGAGTAGGGGTCCGAAGCGTTTTCCACAGTTTCCACACGTGTTAACACTGTTAACGCAGTTCTCTCTTTAATGAAGCCTCGACCGGCAACCTCTCCACAGCGGCTCGGGAGTGCTCGGCGGTCCACCCCCTTCCGAGCTCGTCGAGCCCGGCGGGTACGATGGGCGACGGTCTTCGTCCGCGACTCGTCAGGGGTGTACTCGTGAGGTTCCAAGCCAACCGCGATGTCTTCAGCGAGGCGGTGTCCTTCGCGGTCAAGCTGCTTCCGCAGCGCACGACCCTGCCGATCCTCTCCGGAGTCCTCATCGAGGCGACCGCCGAGGGTCTGACGCTGTCCTCCTTCGACTACGAGGTGTCCGCGCAGACGCAGATCGCGGCCGACGTGGAGGAGACGGGGACCGTGCTCGTCTCGGGCCGTCTGCTCGCCGACATCGCGAACCGCCTCCCCAACGCTCCCGTGCGCATCGCCACGGAGGAGTCGCGCGTCTCGGTCTCGGCCGGCTCGGCGCACTTCACGCTCCTGCAGATGCCCGTGGAGGAGTACCCGAGCATCCCCGAGATCGATGCCTCCACCGGCCTCGTCCCGGCCGACGCCTTCGCGGCCGCCGTCTCGCAGGTGGCGGTCGCCGCCTCCCGCGACGACGTGACCCCCGTCATCACCGGCGTGCAGCTCGAGATCACCGAGAACACGATCGGCCTCGTCGCGACGGACCGCTACCGCGTCGCCGTCCGCGAGATCGACTGGGACAACGGGGACAACCCCGCGCCCACCCAGCCGCTCACCGCCCTCGTGCCCGCGCGCACGCTGCAGGAGGTCGGCAAGACCTTCGGCCACTCCGGCACCGTCTCCGTCGCGATCACCAACCGCGACGAGCGCGAGCTGATCGCCTTCACCGCGGACCGCAAGACCGTCACGTCGCTGCTGATCAAGGGCAACTTCCCGCCCGTGAAGCGCCTCTTCCCCGCCTCCATCGAGAACTACGCGGTCATGTCGACCAGCGACCTCATCGAGGCCACCCGCCGCGTCTCGCTCGTGCTCGAGCGCGAGGCGGCCCTCCGCTTCAGCTTCAGCAGCGACGGCCTCACCCTCGAGGCCATCGGCTCCGAGCAGGCGCAGGCGTCCGAGAGCATCGACGCGATCGTGACCGGCGACGACGTGGTCGTCTCGCTCAAGCCGCAGTTCCTGCTCGACGGCCTCGCCGCCG
The DNA here is from genome assembly GCF_002930955.1 of Rathayibacter sp. AY1A4. Classification (NCBI taxonomy): domain Bacteria; kingdom Bacillati; phylum Actinomycetota; class Actinomycetes; order Micrococcales; family Microbacteriaceae; genus Rathayibacter; species Rathayibacter sp. AY1A4. The sequence goes on from NZ_PSTN01000006.1 coordinate 49,935, forward strand.
TCCACTCGGAGTTCGTGCGCATCGCGTTCACGAAGACCGAGAACCCCAACAAGCCCGGCCCCGTCCTGATCACCGCGCAGACCTCGCGGGAGCAGCCCGGCAGCGACAGCTACCGCTACCTGCTCCAGCCCAACCTGCTGCTGCGCTGACCACTCCCCGGATCGCAGAGCCGCGACCGCCCCGCTCCCGACGAGCGCCCGCCCGCCGGACAACGAATCCAGGAAGGTTCACCATGCACATCGGACTCGTCGGCCTCGGCAAGATGGGCGACAACATGCGCTCCCGCCTCCGCTCCAAGGGGCTCGAGGTCACCGGCTACGACCGCAATCCCGACGTCTCGGACGCGGCCTCTCTCGACGAGATGATCGCCGCACTCCCCTCGCCCCGCATCGTCTGGGTGATGGTGCCGGCCGGCGAGATCACCGACGCGGTCGTCAAGGACCTGTCGGAGAAGCTCAGCGAGGGCGACCTCGTCATCGACGGCGGCAACTCCCGCTTCACCGAGGACTTCAAGCACGACGCGCTGCTGAAGCCCAAGGGCATCCACTACATCGACGCGGGCGTCTCAGGCGGCGTCTGGGGACTCCAGAACGGCTACGGCCTGATGGTCGGCGGCCCGAAGGAGCTCGTCGAGTACGCCATGCCCGTCTTCGACGCGCTGCGCCCGGAGGGCCCCCGCGAGGAGGGCTTCGTCCACGTGGGCGAGGTCGGCGCCGGCCACTACGCGAAGATGGTCCACAACGGCATCGAGTACGCCCTGATGCAGGCGTTCGCCGAGGGCTACGAGCTGCTCGAGACCCGCAGCGACATCATCAAGGACGTCACCGGCACCTTCAAGGCGTGGCAGCGCGGCACGGTCGTGCGCTCCTGGCTGCTCGAGCTCCTCGTCCGCGCCCTCGAGCAGGACCCGGACTTCAAGAACATCGAGGGCTACGTGCAGGACTCGGGCGAGGGCCGCTGGACCATCGAGGAGGCCATCAACAACGCCGTCCCGGTGCCCACGATCAGCGCCTCGATCTTCGCCCGCTTCGTCTCCCGCCAGGAGGACTCCCCCGCGATGAAGGCCGTCGCAGCGCTCCGCAACCAGTTCGGCGGGCACTCCGTCAAAGCCGTCGACTGAGTCGGCTGGTGAGGACTGCCTCCGGCAGTCCTCACGGCGGTCGGCTTCCGGAGGCGGGCGCGTTCCCTAGAGCCGGTGACGGACGGCGGACTGCGGCCCGCCGCCCCGTGAGGCAGGGATGCTCTCACGGGGGCGGCGGGCCTCCGGCCGCCTCCACCTTGCTACCGACGTCGGGCGGCGGGCCTTCGGCCGCCTTCACGGGCGGGGACGGGGCGCCGCCGATCATGGTGAGCGAGTAGTGGCCCCGGAGGGGCGTATCGGGATCCGCTCTCGTACGGTTCCGCCGCCGTGCTGGTCGAGTAGCCCGCAGGGGTGTGTCGAGACCGGGGGCGCAGGCCAGGCCGGCAGGGGGAGAGCGGACCGCAGGCGCCGGAGCGGGTGGACCGGCCGAGCGAGACGGGCGAGGAGCCCGCAGGGGTGCAGTGAAGGCCCGCGACGACGGGTGGAGGAGAGGAGCGCGACGTGCAGGTGACGCAGCTGGCGCTCAGCGACTTCCGGAACTACGAGTCGGTCGATGTCGAGCTCGTGCCCGGACCGAACCTCTTCGTCGGCCGCAACGGCCAGGGCAAGACGAACCTCGTCGAATCTCTCGGCTACCTCTCCACCCTGGGCTCGCACCGCGTGTCGAGCGACCAGGCGCTCATCCGCGCCGGCCGGGACAGCGCCGTGGTGCGCGCCCGCCTCCGCAACGGCGAGCGCGACCTGCTGGCCGAGGTGCAGATCAACCGCTCCTCCCCCAACCGCGCGCAGATCAACCGCGGTGGGATCAAGCCGCGCGAGCTCCCCCGCTTCTTCTCCAGCGTCCTCTTCGCCCCGGAGGACCTCCTCCTCATCCGCGGCGACCCGTCGGCCCGCCGCCGCTTCCTCGACCAGCTGGTGATCCTCCGCTCCCCGCGGATGAGCGCCGTCCAGGCCGACTACGAGCGGGTGCTGCGCCAGCGCAACTCGCTGCTCAAGTCCGCACGGGCGAGCGGCGTCCGCGACCCCTCGAAGCTCGGGACCCTCGACATCTGGGACGAGCGCCTGATCGCGCTCGGGACCGAGATCATGCAGTCGCGCCTCACCCTGGTGGAGGAGCTGAGCGGACCGGTGCGCGCCGCGTACGAGGCGGTCGCCGGTGCCGACCAGCGTCCGGTGCTCCGCTCCCGCCTGAGCATCGAGGGCGCGGTCGACGACGACGGCGAGCCCGTGGAGCAGCCGGGCGCCGCGTCACCGGCGGCGGGCGAGGGACTGGCGGAGGCGTTCGCGTCCGCGCTGGCCGGGGTGCGACGCCGCGAGCTCGACCGGGGCGTCTCCCTCGTCGGCCCGCACCGCGATGACGTGCAGTTCGAGCTGAACGCGCTGCCGGCCAAGGGCTACGCCAGCCACGGCGAGAGCTGGTCGTTCGCGCTGGCGCTGAAGCTGGGCGCCGCGGAGCTGCTCCGGCGCGACTCCCCCATGGGCGATCCGGTGCTGATGCTCGACGACGTCTTCGCCGAGCTGGACGCGCGCCGGCGCGAGCGGCTCGCCTCGGTGGTCGCCGACTACGAGCAGGTCCTGATCACCGCGGCCGTCTTCGACGACGTCCCGGAGGCGCTGGCCGCGCACACCGTGCGGATCGAGGCCGGCCGGATCGTCGGCACGGGCGCCGCCGCCGCGCCGATCGCCGTGCCGGAGCCGATCGCACCCGACTCCGCCTCGTCCGATCCGGTGTCCTCCGACTCCCCTTCTCCCGGTCCCGAGTCCTCCGACTCCTCTCCTCCCGATCCGGTCTCGTCCGACTCCCCTTCTCCTGGTGCCGTCACCTCCGCCGCGGCCTCCTCCGCGGAGCCCGCGTCCCCAGCGCCGGCGTCCACAGATCCCGCGTCCCCGGAGCCGCCCGCGTCTACCGCCACCTCAAGGAGGTGTTCGGCGCCGACGGCCCGCGCCGCATCCGGAAGACCGTCGAGCGCGCCGAGCCCAAGGGCGACGCGATCCCGTTCGGCAAGGGCCGCGACCCGCACGACCTCGGCGACGTCCTCGACTCCCTCACCGTGAAGCTCGGCTGGACGGCGCCGCTGGCGCAGGGCGACCTGATGTCGTCGTGGACGGCGATCGCCGGCGAGGAGACCGCGAAGCACTCGACTCCGGTGGGCGTCGTCGACGGCGTGCTGACGGTCGCATGCGAGTCCACGGCGTGGTCGACGCAGCTCCGACTGATGCGGATCGAGATCATGAACCACATCGCGGTGAACTTCCCCGACGCGGGCATCGCGTCGATTCGTTTCCAGGGCCCGGACGTCCCGAACTGGAAAAAGGGTCCCAGGTCGATTCCAGGGCGTGGTCCGCGCGACACCTACGGCTGAGGACGCATTTTCGGTCGACCGCCGATCTTTCGCCCCTCAGATCGCCGTCCAGCGCTTCGGATCGACCCGGCACGCGGTAGAATGGAGGGCCGCCGAACCGCAGTGACGCCGCCGCGCGGGCGATCTCCAGATCACCGTGCGCGTCGCGACGGACCGTCAGAGGAGAACTCCACAGCTATGACTCACGAGCCGAACGACTCCACGTCACCCGCAGCGAACGACCTGGACGCGAACGGCTCAGCAGCCCCCTCCGCTCCGCACGAGAGCATGTCGACCAAGTCGTCCGGCGACTACGGTGCGAACCAGATCCAGGTTCTCGAGGGCCTCGAGGCGGTCCGCAAGCGCCCCGGTATGTACATCGGATCCACGGGTCCGCGCGGTCTGCACCACTTGGTCTACGAGATCGTCGACAACGCCGTCGACGAGGCGCTCGCGGGCTACTGCGACAACATCGAGATCCTGATGCGCGCCGACGGAGGCGTCACCGTCTCCGACAACGGCCGCGGCATCCCGGTCGACATGCACCCGACCGAGGGCATCTCCACGGTCGAGCTGGTCCTCACCGTGCTCCACGCCGGCGGCAAGTTCGGCGGAGGCGGCTACGCGGTCTCCGGCGGCCTGCACGGCGTCGGCTCCTCCGTGGTCAACGCGCTCTCGACGCGCCTCGACGTCGAGGTCAAGCGCCAGGGCGCCGTGTACCGGATGAGCTTCACCGACGGAGTGCCGGACGCCCCGCTCGAGAAGGGCGAGGCCAGCGACGAGACCGGCACGACGATCACCTTCTGGCCCAACGCCGGCATCTTCGAGACGGTCGAGTTCGACTACGAGACCCTGCGCGCGCGCTTCCAGCAGATGGCGTTCCTCAACAAGGGCCTGCGCATCGCGCTGACCGACCAGAACGAGGTCGAGTTCGAGGGGGAGGGCGAGAACGAGACCGAGGGCGACCGGACCGACGTCTTCCACTACGAGAAGGGCCTCGTCGACTACGTCGAGTACATCAACTCGCTGAAGAAGTCGGACCTCGTGCACTCCGAGATCATCGACTTCGAGTCCGAGGACACCGAGCGCCGCATCTCGCTCGAGGTCGCGATGCAGTGGACCACGGCCTACACCGAGAGCGTCCACACCTACGCGAACACCATCAACACCCACGAGGGCGGCACCCACGAGGAGGGCTTCCGCGCCGCGCTGACCACTCTGGTCAACCGCTACGCGCGCGCGAACAACCTGCTCAAGGAGAAGGACGAGAACCTCTCGGGCGACGACATCCGCGAGGGCCTCACCGCCGTCGTGTCGATCAAGCTCGGCGAGCCGCAGTTCGAGGGCCAGACCAAGACGAAGCTCGGCAACACCGAGGCGAAGGCGTTCGTGCAGCGCGTGGCCGGCGAGCAGCTGGCCGACTGGTTCGACCGCAACCCGAGCCAGGCGAAGGACATCATCCGCAAGGCGATCCAGGCGGCCTCCGCCCGTATGGCGGCGCGGAAGGCGCGCGAGACCGCCCGCCGCAAGGGCCTGCTCGAGGGCGGCGGCATGCCGGGCAAGCTCAAGGACTGCCAGTCCAAGGACCCGTCGATCTCCGAGATCTTCATCGTCGAGGGCGACTCGGCGGGAGGATCCGCGGTGCAGGGCCGCAATCCCGAGACGCAGGCGATCCTCCCCCTCCGCGGCAAGATCCTCAACGTCGAGAAGGCGCGGCTCGACCGCGCTCTCGGCAACAACGAGGTCCAGGCGATGATCACGGCGTTCGGCGCCGGCATCGGCGAGGACTTCAACCCGGACAAGGCGCGGTACCACAAGATCATCCTGATGGCCGACGCCGACGTCGACGGCCAGCACATCACGACGCTGCTGCTGACGCTCCTCTTCCGCTACATGCGCCCGCTGATCGACCTCGGCTACGTGTACCTCGCACAGCCGCCGCTGTACCGCCTCAAGTGGTCGAACTCCCCGCACGAGTACGTCTACAGCGACCGCGAGCGCGACGCCCTGATCGCGCACGGCTCGGCGACCAACAAGCGCATGCCCAAGGAGAACGGCATCCAGCGCTACAAGGGCCTCGGCGAGATGGACTACAAGGAGCTGTGGGAGACCACGATGGACCCCGCCACGCGGACCCTCCTCCAGGTCACGCTCGACGACGCGGCCGCGGCCGACGAGATCTTCTCCACCCTCATGGGCGAGGACGTCGAGTCCCGCCGCTCCTTCATCCAGAAGAATGCGAAGGACGTGCGCTTCCTCGACATCTAGTGGTCGAGGAAGCGGACGTCCTCGAAAAGTGGCGGCCGGGCGGTCCAGTGGACCTCCCTCGCGACCACCTCGAACACGTCACGGCGGCCCTCGATGGGCCGCATCCTCGACCAGAACGCGACAGAGGCCCTCACCGGCCCGCACACCGACGACACACCTGACACCCAGCGCGACCGCCGCCCCCGCTCCTCCGGGGCACGGACCCACCTGAGAGACCAGAGACCATGGCAGAAGAACCCACCACCCCCACCGGCCCGGACGAGAGCGATGACATCGTCACCGAGACCGGTGTGGTGATCCACGGTCACGACAAGATCGAGCCGGTCGACCTGCAGCTCGAGATGCAGCGCTCCTACCTCGACTACGCGATGAGCGTCATCGTCGGGCGAGCCCTGCCGGAGGTGCGCGACGGCCTGAAGCCCGTGCACCGCCGCGTGATCTACGCCATGTACGACGGCGGCTACCGCCCCGACAAGGCGTTCTCGAAGTGCTCGCGCGTCGTCGGCGACGTGATGGGCCAGTTCCACCCGCACGGCGACTCCGCGATCTACGACGCGCTGGTCCGCCTGGTGCAGCCGTGGAGCCTCCGCTACCCGCTCGCGCTCGGGCAGGGCAACTTCGGCTCCCCCGGCAACGACGGCGCGGCCGCCCCCCGGTACACCGAGACCAAGATGGCGCCGCTCGCGCTCGAGATGGTCCGCGACATCGACAAGAACACCGTCGACTTCCAGGACAACTACGACGGCCGCACCCGCGAGCCGGCGATCCTGCCGGCGCGGTTCCCGAACCTGCTCGTCAACGGCTCCGTCGGCATCGCGGTCGGCATGGCGACCAACATCCCGCCGCACAACCTGCGCGAGGTCGCCGCCGGCGCCAAGTGGGCGCTCGAGAACCCCGACGCGACGCGCGAGGAGCTCCTCGAGGCGCTGCTGCAGCGGATCAAGGGACCCGACTTCCCCACCGGTGCGCAGATCCTCGGCGTCCGCGGCATCCAGGACGCGTACCGCACCGGCCGCGGCTCGATCACGATGCGCGCCGTCGTCTCCATCGAGGAGATCCAGGGCCGCACCTGCCTCGTCGTCACCGAGCTGCCGTACCAGGTGAACCCGGACAACCTGGCGATCAAGATCGCCGAGCTGGTCAAGGACGGGCGCGTCTCGGGCATCGCCGACATCCGCGACGAGACCTCCGGTCGCACCGGCCAGCGCCTCGTCGTCGTCCTCAAGCGCGACGCCGTGGCGAAGGTGGTGCTGAACAACCTCTACAAGCACACGCCGCTGCAGGAGAACTTCGGCGCGAACATGCTCGCGATCGTGGACGGCATCCCGCGCACGCTCTCGCTCGACGGCTTCATCCGCGCCTGGGTCGACCACCAGGTCGAGGTCATCGTGCGCCGCACCCAGTACCTCCTCGACGAGGCGGAGGCGCGGATCCACATCCTGCGCGGCTACCTCAAGGCGCTCGACGCGCTCGACGAGGTCATCGCCCTCATCCGCCGCTCCCCCACCGTGGAGGAGGCGCGCGACGGCCTGATGGAGCTGCTCGACATCGACGAGGTGCAGTCCCGCGCCATCCTCGACATGCAGCTGCGCCGCCTCGCGGCCCTCGAGCGCCAGAAGATCATCGACGAGCACGACCGGATCCAGGCCGAGATCGAGGACTACAAGTCGATCCTCGCGAGCCCCGAGCGTCAGCGCACGATCATCTCGGATGAGCTCGACGAGATCGTCGACCGCTTCGGCGACGATCGCCGCACCGAGATCCTCTTCGGGTTCGACGGCGACATGAGCGTCGAGGATCTGATTCCCGAGGAGGAGATGGTCGTCACCGTCACCCGCGGCGGCTACCTCAAGCGCACCCGGAGCGACTCCTACCGGGCGCAGCACCGCGGCGGCCGCGGCGTGCGCGGCGCGCAGCTGAAGGCCGACGACATCGTCGAGCACTTCTTCGTCACCACCACGCACCACTGGCTGCTGTTCTTCACGAACACCGGTCGCGTGTACCGCGCCAAGACCTACGAGCTGCAGGAGGCCGGCCGCGACGCCAAGGGCCAGCACATCGCGAACCTGCTCGCGCTCGAGCCGGGGGAGCAGATCGCGCAGATCCTCGACATCCGCGACTACGAGGCGGCCCGCTACCTCGTGCTCGCCACGCGCGACGGCCTCGTGAAGAAGACGGCCCTCTCGGAGTACGACACGAACCGCTCCGGCGGCATCATCGCGATCAAGCTGCGCGACGGCGACGAGCTCGTCTCGGCGCTCCTGGTCGAGGAGGACAGCGACGTGCTGCTGGTCTCCCGCAAGGGCATGTCGATCCGCTTCACCGCGTCCGACGAGGCGCTTCGTCCGATGGGCCGCTCCACCTCCGGAGTCCGCGGCATGTCGTTCCGCGGGGAGGACCGCCTCCTCGACGCCAACGTCGTCAGCGACGAGGGCTTCGTGTTCGTGGTCACCGAGGGCGGCTACGCCAAGCGCACCGCGGTCGACCAGTACCGCCTCCAGGGACGCGGCGGGCTGGGCATCAAGGTGGCCAAGCTGGAGGAGAAGCGCGGCGACCTCGTGGGCGCCATCATCACCGGAGAGGACGACGAGGTGCTCGTCGTGCTCGCCAGCGGCAAGGTGGTACGCTCTGCGGTGGCCGAGGTACCGGCCAAGGGTCGCGACACCATGGGAGTCGTCTTCGCACGATTCGCTGAGGACGACCGCATCATCGCACTCGCCAAGAACACCGAACGCAATCTCGACGCCCAGGACGAGGATCCCGACGCCGCGGCGCCGGCCGAGTCCGCTCCGGTGTCGGAGGAGGATGGGTCCGTAGATGAGTAGCACCGTCGCCGAGAAGCTCGCCAGGAAGTCCGCGAAGAGCCCGGCGGCGAAGCAGGTCCGCCTGAAGCTCGTCTACGTCGACTTCTGGTCGGCCGTGAAGCTCTCGTTCCTGCTGGGCCTGACGCTCGCGATCATCACGATCGTCGTCGTCTACCTGGTCTACACGGTCCTGGCCCAGACTGGCGTGTTCGACGAGGTCAACGGCCTCGTGCAGGACATCGCCGGCGCGGAGGCGTTCGACCTCAACACGATCATCTCGCTGCCGCAGGTCATGGGCTTCGCGATCGTCGTCGCGGTGCTGAACACCATCGTCACCACCGCGCTCGGCGCGATCGTGGCGTTGCTGTACAACCTCAGCGTCAAGATCACCGGCGGCCTCCTGGTGGGCTTCACCAACCAGTAGGGCGCACGGTCCGGCCGATTGGGATTCCTGCTCGATGTCGGGTAGAGTCTCCTCTGGCCATTCCGGGGGTATAGCTCAGGCGGTTAGAGCGCTTCACTGATAATGAAGAGGTCCCAGGTTCAAGTCCTGGTACCCCCACCCGGTCCGAACGGCCCGTCACCTCGCGGTGGCGGGCCGTTCGACTCTCGGAGACGGATCGCCCCGTCTCCGGCCCGGGGCCTTAGCTCAGTTGGTAGAGCGCCTGCTTTGCAAGCAGGATGTCAGGAGTTCGAATCTCCTAGGCTCCACACTTCCTCCCCTCTCGCGGGTGCTCCCAGTCGCCAGATGCGCCCATGCAGTTGTGCCGATGCAGCTCGGACGGCTCTCGAGGGTGCACGACGCAGGCACATCCTCACAGCAAGGCGCCGCGGGCCGTCCACTCGGAGCGACCACCGCATCTCCGTGCTGGGACGATAGTGTGACCGCCGTGGGGGACGCGACGGAGAAGAAGGCTCAGAGGCGCGGTCTGCGGTTCTGGGAGATCGTGGTCTACGTCATCGGCGCGGCTCTGGTCGTGCTCGGCGGTTGGGTGTGGGTTCTTCGCGCAAGCGTCGAGGGGGACCTGTCGCTTCGCTTGTCGCAACTATGGGACTCCATCGGGCTCATTTCGCTCGGTCTCGCCATGGTTGCCATCGGACTCACTCTCTCCATCCTTCGCGTGCAGAATCGCGAAGCCGCGCGAGCCGACCGCGAGACGAAGACCCGCCAGGACCAGCATGAAGAAGTGCTGAGGCGGGTCGAGGCCATCGCCGAGAGAACGCAGGTCGCCGTCAGCGAGACGGGAGTGGACGTCAAGGACATGAAGCAACTCCTCGGGTCGCAGATCGAGTCAGCTCAAGCCGCGAGCCGGTCGGAGCCGGAGCCGGATCCGGGAACGTCATCGACGACGGAGTCCGAGACTGACGCGCTCTTCGACGACCTGTCGCTCGAAGGTGTCCGCGATGGCGACATCTCGAACCTCCCGCTCGATACTCACGCTCTCGCGGACAACCGACTGCTCGAAGAGGTGAGAATGCGCGAGGGTGTCTTCTATCCTGTCGGTGCTGTTCCCATCGGCGTGCTCGCCGACATCTTCGACGGGTGGGAAGCCGCCTATCCCGAGTCGAAGGCTCAGTGGAAGGTGGGCGCGCTCGTCGGCGCGTACCGCTCGTACTCAGCGAAGGCTCTGGCCAAAGGGCGCCGGTCGTTGCAGGGCGCGCCCTGGTACGTCACCTTCCGTCCGTCGCACGACACTCTCGTCACGTACTACCTGTCGAGATCCGGTCGTCTCCGACGCGGCCAGACCGAGCGAACACCAGTCGTGAAGCGTCTGATGGGCGAAGGTGAGGATGCGCGCTGGGTGCCTCTCAATGAGGCACCCGACTTCACATGACGCGCTCACAACCGACGGCGTAGACATCAACACGACGATCGGGCGGTGGAGCCTCGGCTCAACCTCGGCTCGCACGCGAGAGGGGTGCGCCGTGCTGACGATTGAGCGGTGTCGTCGCGCATCTTCGGGGTGAGCAGACACCGACACGGGTGCGAGTACGTCGCGGCGCAGCTAGCCACTACGTCGAATCTCCTGCGCGCGACGGCTCCACCGCGAGTTCTCCGCCGTCGCCTGACCGCCGTTGGTCGCGGAGGGTCCGCGTCGGGGTCCACGAGCCGGCGGCCTCTCCTGTCGCCGACCGTGCGGTCCCCGCGATCGAGGTCGCCACTCGGACGGCCGAGCCGCACGCTCAGCGGTCCACGCAGGCGAGGCCGAGGAACTGCTGGACCGAGAGGGTCTCGGACGTGCCGTCGCGGATGTCGCCGACGATGATCTCACCGACGGAGAGCGTGTCGAACTGCTCGGCCGTGAAGACGACCGGGCGGGCGAGCACGGAGCGGTCGGTCGCGTAGGCGCCCAGCGCGAGGTCGACGCCGAGCGGGAACCGCTCGATCACCGTGTCGGCCGGCCAGACCGTGGATCCGGAGAGGTCGGTCGCGCCCAGCTGCGTGACCGGTGACGGGGAGACCCAGCGGGTGACCCTCCGCAGCCCGTCGCCGATGGTCAGGGGGGCGGAGTCGGAGGCGGCGAGGTCGAGGCCGTCGACGGACCCCGAGCACACGACGACGACGCCGAGGACCTCGCCCCGCTCGCCGCCCCGTCCGAGCCCGACCGCGGCCGTGGTCACCGGCTCCTCGGAGGCGCATCCCGAGAGCGCGAGGGCGCCGAGCAGAACGACGGTGCTCGCGAGCGCAGCGCGACGGTGCATCGGTCCTCCCGCGGCCACCCTACGCGGGCAGGGCGAGGGCCAGAGCGGCGAGAGCCTGCGGAAGGGAGGGAGCGCCCTCCGCCCGGAAGACCACCTCTCCGGCCGTGTCCCGCACGACGACGGTGGGGGTCGAGCGGACACCGGCGGCCTCGGCCTCGACGGGGTGGAAGGCCACGTCGCGCTCGCGGATCTCGGCGGCGGGGACGAGCTCCGCGGCCCGCTCCAGCACCGAGCGCGCGGCATGGCAGGCGCCGCAGAAGGCGGAGGTGTAGAGCTCGACGATCACGACGAAGGGAACGCCGGGGCGCGGCCGGGGATTCCCGGGCACCGTCAGCGGAGGAGCCAGGCCTCGTTCATGGTCAGGGCCGCGTCGACGAGCTCGACGCGCTCCAGCTCCTCGACGTCGCTCAGGGGGAACCAGGCGGCGGCGTCCGTGGAGCCGTCCACCTCGTGCGTGAGCTCGCCGCCCACGATGCGGGCGCGGTAGACGACGCGGATGGCGTGCAGGGGGCCGGCCTCGGGATCGCTGCGCCGGTGCGCGGGGATCACGTGCGAGTCCACGCCGATGAGGGCCTCGAGCTCGGCGCGGTAGCCCGTCTCCTCGAAGATCTCGCGGACCGCGGCGTCGGCGGGCGACTCGCCCTCGTCGATCCCGCCGCCCGGAAGCGTCCAGGCCGACCACGGGCCCTGGCTCCAGTGCGCGAGCAGCATCCGCTCGCCGTCGATGATCACGCCGTACGCGGCGACCCGGATGTCCACCGCAGAAGCCTAACCCGGGCATGCGAAGGAGCCGGACCCCCTGAGGGGCCCGGCTCCAGCGACGAGAACGTCAGGAAGCGGTCGAGGCCGCGTTCTGCGCGGCGCTCTGCGGCTCGTCCTCGGCGACCCACAGCTCGTCGTCGGCGCGGAACGTCTGCCAGACGGCGTAGCCGATGCCGCCAACGGCGACCAGCGCGGCGCCGATCGCGAAGACCGTGCCGACCTTGCTCTTCTTCTTCGGCGGAGTGGTGAGCTCCTCCCAGCGCGCCTTCGAGATCTCGGCGAGCTTCGCGCGGTTCTTCGAGTCCTTGGCGGCCTCGAAGGCGGCGGCGGCCGTGCCGCCCACAGCGGCGAAGGTCGGGACGACCTTGTGCTTGTAGGCGTTGCGTGCCGAGGAGTACGTGCCCTCGACGGCCGAGACGCCGTTGTCGTAGACCGGCTTGACGCGCGAGTCGTACGTGTCCTTGACGAAGGGGACGAGCTCCTTCTTGGCGTACTTCGACGCGTGGCGGCGGCTCTTCTCGAGCACGGAGGCCGCGTGCGCCAGCACCTCCTGCTGCTCGCCCCAGACCGCCTCGGCGTTCTTGCGAAGACGCTTGAGGTCCTTCTTGTGCTTACGTGACAGACCCATGTTGGTCCTCCATCGGCTACGAGCAGCGAACGCCTCAATACTGCCACTCATCGATCGGCGTCCGCATCGCGCACCCAACGCATTGACACCGGGCGTTGCAGGGGCCTACAGACGCGCTGTGCGAGAATCCGAGCATGCCTTTGCACACCGCAGTCGCGACGTTCCACACCAACAAGGGCGACATCGTCGTCAACCTCTACGGGAACCACGCTCCCAAGACGGTCCGCAACTTCGTCGGTCTCGCGACCGGCGACATCGAGTGGACCCACCCCGCCACGGGTGCGAAGACGAAGGAGCCGCTCTACAACGGCACCGTCTTCCACCGCATCATCCCCGACTTCATGCTCCAGGGCGGCGACCCGCTCGGTCAGGGCATCGGCGGCCCGGGGTACCAGTTCGACGACGAGATCAACTCGGAGCTCGACTTCACCCAGCCCTACATCCTCGCGATGGCGAACGCCGGCAAGCAGGCGGGCCGCGGCACCAACGGCTCGCAGTTCTTCATCACCGTGGCGCCGACCACCTGGCTCCAGGGCAAGCACACCATCTTCGGCGCCGTCGCCGACGAGGAGTCGAAGAAGCTCGTGCAGTCGCTCTCGGCTGTTCCCACCGACGGCCGTGACAAGCCGCTCGAGGACGTCGTGATCGAGAGCGTCGAGATCACCGAGGTCTGATCGCCTCATCCACCACTCATTCGAGGGCCGGGTCCGTCAGGGCCCGGCCCTCGTTCTCCCCGGAGGCACGTCCGTGACCCAGGTCCCGCCGAGCAGCACCTACTCCTGCTACCGACACCCCGACCGGCAGAGCTTCGTGCGCTGCCAGCGGTGCGGCCGCACCATCTGCGGCGAGTGCCAGACGCCCGCTCCGGTCGGCGTGATCTGCCCGGACGACATGGCGCAGCAGCGCGCCACCGCGCCGCGCACCCGCGGTCCCCTCCTCTCCCGCGTGCGGGCCATGACCCGCGCCGACCAGCCGACGGTGACCTACGCGATCATCGCGCTCTGCATCGTGCTGTGGATCGTCGAGATCCTCCCCTTCGTCGGCGGGCCGGCGGTCAACGCGCTCCTGTACGCCCCCGCCTACACGCTCCCCGGCTTCGGCGCCGGCTTCGAGCCGTGGCGGATGCTCACTTCGGTGTTCCTCCACAGCACGTCGCTCTTCATCGTCATCCCGTTCCACCTGGTGCTGAACATGTACACGCTGTGGGTGTTCGGCATGGTGCTCGAGCGGATGCTGGGCCGCGGGCGCTACCTCACCCTCTTCCTCCTGAGCGGGTTCGCCGGGTCGGTGGGCGTCCTGCTCCTCGCGAACCCGCTCACCCCGGTGATCGGCGCCTCCGGTGCGATCTTCGGGCTGATGGGCGCGTACCTGGTGATCCTTCGGCACCTGGGCGGTCAGGCGTCGCAGCTGCTGGTGCTGGTCGGACTGAACCTCGTCATCGGCTTCCTGCCCGGGATGAACGTGGCGTGGCAGGCGCACGTCGGCGGTCTGGTGGCCGGCGCGCTCATCGGGCTGGTCTTCACGAAGACCCGGCAGCGCGCCCAACGGCGCACGCAGAACCTCCTCGTCGGGCTCATCGGAGTCGGACTGGTGGCGATCACCGCGGGCGCCTACGTCCTCGGCTGATCCCGTCCCCTCCCGCAGCGGCGGGTCCGGCAGTGCCTCGCGCACTCCCGGGCCCGCCGCTTCGTCGTTCCCGCGGCGACCGTCTCCACCGCTGTCCACAGGTGCTCTCAACAAGTGGGGAGGAAGTTATCCACAGAGTTGTTAACACTGGGGAGAACGTTCCGGGTGTCCTCCTCGGGAGGACGATCCGGGGACGGCGGCGCGTCCGAGGACCGGCGGACTGGTGCGGATCCGGGCCCTCCTCGCCTCGAGTAGGCCAGCGCCGCGGAGACCGCGGAGTTCTCCACAGGAGATTCCACAGCTGGGGATAATTACAGCGGTGTAGTTCTCCGGCGGACGGCCACCAGGGCCGTCGCCTCACGGTCGTCGTCGCGGTGCAGCGAGGTGGCGAACCCGGCCGCCTGGAACGCCGAGGCACTCGCAGCGGCCTGATCCGCGCCGACCTCGATCACGACGACGCCGTGGGGTGCGAGCCACGCCCCCGCCTCCTGAGCGATGCGGCGGTGCAGGGCGAGCCCGTCCGACCCGCCGTCGAGCGTGAGCATCGGCTCGTGCACCCTGGCCTCCGGCGGCATGAGCGCGATCGCCGCGGTGGGGACGTAGGGGGCGTTGACGACGACGACGTCGATCCGCCCGCGCTCACTCCCGGGGAGCGCGTCGAAGAGGTCGCCCTCGTGGACGTCGGCGCGGCCTGCGAGCGTGCGGCGCGCGCAGGCGACGGCGGCGGGGGAGAGGTCGGCCGCGAGCAGGCGGACGTCCGGCCGCTCCTCGGAGATCGACCGGGCGAGGGCGCCGGATCCGCAGCAGAGGTCGAGCACCACCGCGCCGTCCGGGAGGACCTCCAGGGCGCAGTCGACCAGCCACTCGGTGCGCACGCGGGGCACGAAGACGCCGGGTGCGACGGGGACGCGCAGGCCGCGGAAGGCGACCCAGCCGAGGATCTGCTCGAGGGGCTCGCCCGTCTCGCGGCGGCGGAGCAGCAGCTCGAGGTCGGAGGGGGAGCCGGCGGCCTCCTCGAGCAGACCCGCCTCCTCCTCGGCGAAGACGCAGCCGGCGGCGCGCAGACGCTCCACCGACGACGAACGCCCCGTCGGCGGACCGGACGGGGCGTCGTTCACGACTGGGGGAGGCTCAGCGCCAGCGCGTCGTCATCAGGAAGCCGATGAACGCGATGCCGAAGCCGATCAGGATGTTGAGGTTGCCGAGATCGGGGATCGGCAGGGTGCCCTGGCTCACGTAGAAGACGATGATCCAGGCGAGTCCGAGCAGCATGAAGCCGAACATCACCGGCTTGAACCAGACCGGATTCGGTGCGTTCTCGCCGGTCCGGGCCTCGTCGCGCTCGGGCTTCGGGCTCTTCGTCGCTCGTGCCATGCCGACCACTGTACCGGGCGGAGGCTCCGGGCCGGGAGCGCCGGGGCTGCGCGGGTGCTGTGCGGACTCACGGAGCGGCCGGTGCAGGCGCTCGAGTGATCCCATCGGGCCTCCTCAGACGGCCATTCTGGAGGGCTCTCCACAGGTCCGGATCGTGCGCCACAGCCGGTCACGGCTCGCGCCTAGACTCGTCGCATGACCGCCCAGAACCCCGACGGGGCGGCTCTGCGGCCGCGAGCGAAGCGACGGAGGGCCCGCCCGGTCCGACGACTCTCGTTCTTCGGAGTCGTCGGCGAGCTCCTGATGACCGCCGGCGTCCTGGTCCTGCTCTTCCTGGCCTGGCAGCTCTGGTGGAACGACGCGGTGATCGCCGGCCGGCAGACGACGCAGGCCGCGGAGCTCCGCGAGACCTGGAGCGACTCTTCTCCGGCACCGCAGCCGACCGAGGCCGCCCCGGCGGAGCCGGTCGTCGCGTCGGTCGCCGCCCTCGACACCTCCTTCGGCAACCTCTACATCCCCCGCTACGGCGAGGGGTGGGTGCGCACGATCGCCGAGGGCATCGACGCCGAGAACGTGCTCGACGAGGGGAGCATCGGCCACTACCCCGGGACGCAGATGCCCGGCCAGGCCGGCAACTTCGCGCTCGCCGCGCACCGCAGCGCGTACGGCGGAGGCATGCACCTGATCGACGAGCTCCAGCTCGGCGACCCGATCTACATCGAGACGGCGGACGGCTGGTACACCTACCGCTTCCGCAACCTCGAGTACGTCCAGCCCTCCGACGTCCAGGTGATCGACCCCGTCCCGTGGACTCCGGACGCGGCTCCGACCGACCGCCTGATCACGCTGACGAGCTGCAACCCGCTCTACTCGACGGCCGAGCGGATCATCGCGTACGGCGTCTTCGACTCGTTCCAGCCGCGGTCGGCGGGCGCCCCCGCCGAGATCGCCGCCTCTCTGGCTGAGGAGGGCTGACCGTGTACGCAGCGCTGTGGCGGCTCCTGCCCGGGCCGTGGTGGGTCCGGCTCCTGATCGTCCTCGTCCTCGTCGCGGCGGTCCTGGTGGCGCTCGACGAGTGGGTGTTCCCCTGGGTGCAGTCGCTCGTGCTCGACCGGAACGTGACCGTCGGCTCGTGACCGCCGGCGCGGCCCCGCGGATCCTGGTCGTCGACCACCACGACAGCTTCGTCTTCACGCTCGTCTCGTACCTCCGCGAGCTCGGTGCCGAGGTCGACGTGGTCGAGGGCGACGACCTCGGGACGACGGCGCTCCTGGCTCGCGCGGAGGAGGCGGACGGAGTCCTGGTCTCTCCCGGGCCGGGCCGTCCCGAGGACGTCCCCGCGTCGACGGCGCTCGTGCAGCGGGCGGAGGCGACCGGGCGGCCGCTGCTCGGAGTCTGCCTCGGCCATCAGGTGCTCGCCCACGCTCTCGGCGCCCGCGTCACGGAGGCGCCGGAGCTGCTGCACGGCCGGACGTCCGCGGTCCTCCACGACGGAGATCCGCTCTTCGACGGCCTGCCCTCCGGATTCGCCGCGATGCGGTACCACTCGCTCGCGGTCGACGGCGAGAGCCTTCCCGAGGAGCTGCGGGTGACGGCGCGGACACCGGAGGGAGTGGTCATGGCCGTCCGGCACCGGAGTGCTCCGCTCGTGGGCGTGCAGTTCCATCCGGAGTCGGTCCTCACCGAGGGCGGGCGGCGCCTTCTCGAGAACTGGCTGCGCGAGGTGAGGCCGGGCGGAGCGTCCGTATCGGCCGACGACACGCCCGGACTCTCGATCCCGGCTCGATGAGGCGGAATTCGCCGGGCTTATCGGGCTGCTTATCAAATCGAGAGCGCTGAGAATGATCAGTGTCGGTCGTCCCCCGAACGGGGATGAAGGCCTGAGCGCGTTCTCACGCAGAAAACCGCCATGTGACGGCTAATTGATCGTGCGCCGAGGAGTCCGCCCGGACAGGGTATGAGCGCGACCTTGTCCACCCCCTTGCGCACCCCCCGATCAGGTGGCGGGATTTGACGGGCTCCCGGCGGAGGATGCGGCCCCTTTTCCCTGCATAATCAGAGGGCGTCGACAGGGGGTCGGCGCCACAAGAGAAGTCCGGGGGGACCAGATGGTCGCATCGATCTCCTGGGCTTTCTCGGGAATCCGAGAGCTCGAGAATCTCGGACCGCGCATCGTCGTCAAACCCGGCACCGTTCCGAGCATCACCGGTTCGGGATTCGGCACCGCCGATCTGAGCGTCGTGCTGATGACGGTCTCGCCGCTGCGCGTCCTCCGCGGGACGTGGCCGGCCGACGACACCTCCTTCCTCACCTTCAGCTTCCTCATCGACGGCTTCGTGCGCATGGTCGCCCCGGACCGAACGGTGCTGCTGCGTCCGGGCTCGATCTCGTACCAGCCGGGGACGACGACGTTCACGACCGAGTCGACGACTCCGGCCACGATCCTCCACCTCTCACTGCGCGCCGACGAGATGCGCCGCTACGGCTTCGACACATCGGCCCCGGTCTACGCGCTCGATCCCGACGCCCGGTCCACCCGCGCCGCATACGCCTTCACGACCGCCTTCGCCCTCGCGGCGGAGTCCGGGACGGGGCTGCCCGGCGAGGGCGAGGTCACCGGCTTCGCCCACGTGGTCAAGCAGCTCCTCACCAGCGCGTTCCTCGCGGCGGCGAGCTCGCAGCCCGGCACCACGAGCGTGCGCGCCGCCACGCTCGGGCGCGCGCGCACGGTCATCGACCGAACGCACCGCACGCCGCGCTGCACCCCGGAGGCGGTGGCCGACGCGGTCAACGTGTCCACCCGCTCCCTCCAGCGGCTCTTCGAGGACGCGGGCACCACGGTCGCGAGCGAGATCGAGCGTTCCCGGGTCGCCAGCGCCGTGGAGCTCCTGCGCCGCCGCCCGCGGGAGGTCCCGCTCGAGGCGATCGCCGCCGCGTCCGGATTCTCCTCGGCGGACCACCTCCGCCGTGCGCTCAAGCGCCGCGAGGGGCTCACCCCGAGCGACATCCGCGGCAGGATCGCACGCCCCGCCGACGGAGCGGCAGTCGGCGAGGTCGTGCGGCTCCAGCCCCCGCTCGCCGACGCGCGCCGGGCGTAGCCGTTCACCTCGGGGCTGTCGGCGTCGCGGAGCATCGACCCCGACGAGCAACGTCCGGACGAGCCCTCTTCGGCGCGCAGAGCAGCGGCCCGGCCTCCACCGGGCGCCGTCGGCCGACGCCGCAGCCGCAACGGGCTGCAGGCCGGGTCAGCCCGCGCAGTATCCGAGCTGGACGGTCGATCCCTGCGGAACGTCGCCCGGAGCCAGGGACTGGGTCGTGATGGGCGGGTTCGCCCGGGTCGCGTCGCAGGTCTCGTCCGGGACCTCGACCCCCACGAGCTGCAGCTTCTCGGAGGCGAGGGTGGCCAGCGCGCTGCTGAGGGACGTCCCGACGAGGTCGGGGAGCGTGACCTGGCCGGAGGAGACGGTGAGGTCGACCGGCGTGCCCGGGGCGACCTGCTGTCCCGCTCCGGGGGAGGCGGAGAGCACGACGTCGCCCGGGACGGTCGGCGAGTTCTCGCGGGTCTGGGAGCCCTCGACGAAGCCGACGGCGGTGAGCGCGTCGATCGCCTCGGCGAGGTTCTGCCCGACGGTGTCCGGCACGGCGACGGGCTGCGGGCCCTGGGACACGACGATGCGGATGACCGTCTCGGGTGCGACGATCGTGCCCGAGCCCGGATCCGTGCGGATCACCTCGCCCTCGGGGACGGTCGAGCTGTACTCCGCGACCTGGCTCGGCACGAGATCGAGCTCGGTCAGGGTCGACTGCGCGCTGTCGTAGGTGGTCTCGGTGAGGGTGGGGACCTCGCGCGACTGCGAAGGGAGGGTCGACGCGGGCTGGAGCGTCAGCACCCAGATCACGAGTGCGGCGACGATCACGGCCAGCACGACGATCGAGGACCAGATCCAGAGGACCGGCGGGCGGCGCTGGGTGCGGACGATCGAGTTGTCCTCGGCCAGCTGGCGGAGGGCGAGCTCGGAGTCGTTGACTCCGCCCTGGCTGCGGGCCGCGAAGAGCGAGGTGGTCAGCTCGTCGATCGGGCGGTGGTCGGGGAGGCGTCCGGCGGCGGCGTCGCGCAGGTCGTCGCGGAACTCCGCAGCTCCCTGGAAGCGCTCGTAGCGGTCCTTCGACAGTGCGCGGGCGACGACCGCGTCGAGCGCCGGCGTGACGGCCGGGTTGATGGAGCTCGGCGCCGGCGGCGTCTCGCTGACGTGCTGGTAGGCGACGGCCACCGGGGTGTCGCCGCGGAAGGGCGCACGCCCGGTGAGGAGCTCGAAGAGCACGATGCCGGCGGAGTAGAGGTCGCTGCGGGCGTCGACCTGCTCGCCCTTCGCCTGCTCGGGGGAGAAGTAGGCCGCGGTGCCGAGGATCGCCGTGGTCTGAGCGACCGTGGCGGCGGAGTCGGAGACGGCGCGGGCGATCCCGAAGTCCATCACCTTCACCTGGCCCGACGGGGTCAGCATGATGTTGCCGGGCTTGATGTCGCGGTGGACGACGCCTGCGCGGTGCGAGTACTCGAGGGCGGTGAGGATGCCCTCCGTGATGCGGACGGCCTCGTCCACGTCGAGGGGGCCCTCGGCGATCAGGTCCTTGAGGAGGCGGCCCTCGATGTGCTCCATGACGATGAAGGGCCGGCGCGACTCGGCGCCGTTGTCGTCGAGCGAGACCTCCTCGCCCGCGTCGAAGACCCGGACGATCGTGGGGTGCGACATGCGCGACGCGGACTGCGCCTCCTGCCGGAACCGCAGGCGGAAGGCGGAGTCGGAGGAGAGGGAGAGCTTCAGCTCCTTGATGGCGACGGTGCGGCCGAGCCGGGTGTCGGTGCCGAGATACACCTCGGACATGCCGCCGCGGCCGAGCCGGGGCCCGACCTGGTACCGTCCCGCGATCAGGCGACCCTCATCCGTCACGCGCACGCTCCCGCCCTGTACTTCCGTGTGGTGCGGCCCCGAGGAGCCACGGCAAGTGTACCTATGGGCCCCTGGTGTTCCGGGCGGGGGCGCGACGCGACGGCCGCGAGGCGCCGGGCCGGAGCGGTGCCCCGACCCGGCGCGCCGCCGCTACTCGGAGGGGGTGGACGTCGAGGTGGCCTTCGAGGTGGGGGTCGGCGCCGGGGTCGGAGCCGGCTCCTCGACGGTGACGGAGAGGGTGGGCGAGGCCGCCGACTCCGACTCGCCGCAGAGCACGGTGTACGTGACGTCGATCGTGCCGGCCGTGGTGCCGGCCTGGATCGTCGCGGTCGTCGAGTTCGACGGGTTGGTGCTCGTCACGCTCGCGCCCTCACCGGTCGCGGTCACCCGGTAACCGCTCACGGAGGTTCCGCTCGGGCACTGGTTGTAGTTGCTCCAGGTGACGTTGAACGTCGCGCCCGCCTCGACGCTGGAGGCGGCGGGGGTGACGGTCGGCACGGCGGTCGGAGCGTCCGGGGTCGCGACCTCGGTGAAGACGGAGACCTCGATGGTCGTGCCCTTCACCACGTTCGCGGTGGGGTTCACGTCCTCGACGAGTCCGACCTGCTCGGCGGTGGGGGCGCTCGGGCCGTCCGCGCGCCGGACGCCCATGCCCAGGGCCTCGAGCTCGGTCTCGACGTCGTCGAAGGAGCGCCCGACGTAGTCGGCCTTGTCGATGACCACCGTGTTCGAGGTCGGCGTCGGCGTGGGGCTCGGAGTCTCGGACGGCGTCGGCGACGGGGCCGTGCTGGTCGTCGCGGTGGGGGAGGCGGCCGGGTCGCTGCTCCCGCCGGTCGTCAGAGCGAAGATCGTGCCCGCGATGACGACGGCGAGGATCACGATGAGGGCGATCAGCGGCCAGGTCCAGGGGCTGCGCCTGCGCGGCTCCTCGGCCGGCTCGAGCGGCTCCTCGATCGGCACGAACGGAGCGGCGGCCGCGGCCGCGGGCGCGCCGGAGGGCAGCACCGTGGTCGCCTGCGTCGCGCCCTGGTTGGAGGGGAGGACCGTGGTCGCCTGCGTCGCGGGAAGGTCGCTGAGGACCGCGGGGACGGCCAGCGCCGCTCCGCGCACGTCGCCCGAGCGCAGCGCCTGGGCCGCCCGCGCGAGGTGCGCGGCGGTGGCGGGGCGGTCGGCCGGCTTCTTGGCGATGCAGGAGTAGACGAGGTTGCGCACCGGCTCCGCGACCGTGACCGGCAGCTCCGGCGGGGTGTCGTTGATCTGCGCCATCGCGATGGCGACCTGCGACTCGCCCGTGAAGGGGCGGCGCCCGGCCAGGCACTCGTACGCGACGATGCCCAGCGAGTAGATGTCGGTGGCGGGGGAGGCGGGCTGGCCGCTCGCCTGCTCCGGGGACAGGTACTGGACCGTGCCCATGACCTGGCCGGTCGCCGTCAGCGGGACCTGGTCGGCGATGCGCGCGATGCCGAAGTCGGTGATCTTGACGCGGCCGTCCGGCGTGATGAGCAGGTTGCCCGGCTTCACGTCGCGGTGCACGAGGCCCGCGGCGTGCGCGGCGTGCAGGGCGAGCGCGGTCTGCGCGACGATGTCGAGGACCTTGTCGGTCGAGAGGACGCGCTCGCGCTCGAGGACGGTCGAGAGCGCCTCGCCGGGGACGAGCTCCATGACCAGGTAGGCGGAGCCGTCCTCCTCGCCGTAGTCGTAGACGTTGGCGATGCCCTCGTGGTTGACCAGCGCCGCGTGGCGGGCCTCGGCGCGGAAGCGCTCGAGGAAGCCGGGGTCGCCGAGGTACTCGTCCTTCAGGATCTTGATCGCGATGGTGCGGCCGATGACGAGATCGGTCGCCTGCCACACCTCTCCCATGCCGCCGATGGCGATCCGGGACTGCAGCTCGTAGCGTCCCCCGAAGGTGAGGCCTGTCGTGGGTCTCATTTGTTCAGCACCGCCTCTAGTACCTGTTGTCCGATGGGTGCGGCGATCAGGTTGCCGTACCCGGTCTGGCCGAGCCCTCCACCGTTCTCCACGAGCACGGTGATGGCGTACTGCGGGTCGTCCGCAGGCGCGAAGCCGGTGAACCAGAGGGTGTACGGGTCGTCCCCGCCGTTCTCGGCGGTACCGGTCTTACCGGCCACAGTGACGCCCCCTATTGTTGCATTCGTCGCCGCGCCGCCCTGGACGCTGGCGACCATCATCGCCTTGACGGCGTCCGCGGTCTGCGTGCTCACCGCCCGGCCGAGCGACTTCTCCTGGAACTGCTGCAGCACGCTGAGGTCCTGCGAGCGGATCGAGTCGACCAGGTTCGGCTGCATCACCTCGCCGCCGTTCGCGATCGCCGCGGAGACCATGGCGATCTGCAGCGGCGTCGCGCGCACCTCGTACTGCCCGAAGGCGGTGAGGGCCGTCTGGGCGTCGTCCGTCTTCGTCGGGTAGGTGCTCGCCTCGACCGACATCGGGATCTCGAGCTCGGTGTCGAAGCCGAACTTCTCGGCCTGGGAGCGGATCGCGTCCGCTCCCAGCTGCACGCCCATCTCGGCCATCGGGACGTTGCAGGAGAGCGAGACGGCGGTGGCCAGCGTGACCGTCTCTCCGGAGCCGCAGAGACCGCCTCCGGAGTTGATCACCTGCGACGAGGAGCCGGGCAGCGTGTACGACTCGACGTTGGGGAAGCTCGAGTCGGCCGTGAAGCGGCCGGACTCGAGGGCGGCCGAGGCCACGACGAGCTTGAAGACGGAGCCGGGCGGGTTGAGCGAGCCGCCGATCGCCCGGTTCACGAGGGGCTCGGAGGAGTCGTCGTTCAGCGCCCGGTAGGCGGCGAGGACGTCGTCGGTGTCGTGGGAGGCCAGCGCGGTGGGATCGAAGGTGGGCTTCGAGACCATCGCGAGGATGCGTCCGGTCGCCGGCTCCGTCACGACGACGGCCCCCGTGTAGTCGCCGAGCGCGTCGAAGGCGGCCTGCTGGGCGACCGGGTCGATCGAGAGCTCGACCGACGCTCCCTTCGGGTCCTGGCCCGTGACGAGGTTGTTGATCTCGTCGAAGAACTGCGAGTTCGAGGTGCCCGAGAGGTAGTCGTTGAGCGTGCGCTCGATGCCGGTGGTGCCCTGGTTCAGAGTGAAGTAGCCGGTCACGGCGGAGTAGAGCGGGCCGTTCGCGTACTGCCGCTGGAACTTGTAGAGGTCGTCCGACGGCGTCGAGGAGGCGATCGGCTGACCGCCGGCGAGGATCGCGCCGCGCTCGGTCGAGAAGCTCTCGTAGAGGGTCCGCGTGTTGCGGCCGTCCTCGTCGAGGGAGTCGGCCTGGATCACCTGGATGGTGGTGGTGGAGAGGAAGAGGGCCACGAACATCGTCAGCACGACGAGGCTCACCCGTTTGAGTTCTCGGTTCATCGACGGATCACACCACCAGACGAGGCTGACTGCGGACTGTGTCGGACAGGCGCAGCAGCACCGCCACGATCATCCAGTTCGCCACGAGGGAGGAGCCGCCGGCGGCGAGGAACGGCGTGGTCAGGCCGGTCAGCGGGATGACGCGGGTGACGCCTCCGATGACGATGAAGCACTGCAGGGCGATCACGAACGAGAGGCCGACTCCCAGGAGGCGCCCGAAGTCGTCCTGCCCGGCGAAGCCGATGCGGAACCCGCGCGAGACCAGCAGGAGGTAGAGGCCGAAGATCGCGAAGAGCCCGGCGAGGCCCAGCTCCTCGCCGAGGCTGGCGATGATGTAGTCGGACTGCGGGACCGGCGTGAGATCCGGCATCCCCTGGCCGAGGCCCGTGCCGAGCAGCCCGCCGTGCGCGAGCCCGAAGAGGCCCTGCACGAGCTGGTAGCTGCCGCCCGGATCCGCCCCGTAGCGCTCGGCGCTGAAGGGCTCGAGCCAGTTGGCGAAGCGGTTGCCCACGTAGTCGAGCGTCTGGCTCGCCAGCAGCGCGCCGCCGAGGAACAGGCCGACGCCGATGAGGACCCAGCTGGTGCGCCCGGTCGCGACGTAGAGCATGACCAGGAACAGGCCGAAGTAGAGCAGAGCCGTCCCCAGGTCGCGCTGGAAGACGATGACGCCCATCGTGACCGCCCAGACCACCAGGATCGGGCCGAGGTCGCGCAGGCGCGGGAAGCGCATCCCGAGGACGGTGCGGCCCACCATCGAGAGGGAGTCGCGGTTGCGCACGAGGTAGCCGGCGAAGAAGACCGCGAGGGCGATCTTGGCGATCTCGCCGGGCTGGAAGCTCGCCACGTCGCCGATCCCGATCCAGACGCGCGCGCCGCTGACCTCACGGCCGATGAAGGGCAGGAGCGGCAGGAGGAGCAGCACGATCGCCGCGAACCCGGCGACGTAGGTGTAGCGGAACAGCACGCGGTGGTTGCGGATGACCAGCAGCACCGCGATCGCCGCCACGACGGCCAGGGCGCTCCAGAAGATCTGCCGCACCGCCACCGACTCCCAGCCGGTCGCGCCGTCGGCGATGTCGATCCGGTAGATCTCGGCGACGCCCAGGCCGTTCAGCACGGTGGCGATCGGGAGGAGGAAGGGGTCGGCCGCCGGGGCCGCGAAGCGCAGCACGACGTGCACGGCGAGCACGAGCGCCGAGAGGCCGGCGCCCAGCGAGACCAGCGTGGTGTCGATCGAGCCGAGGGCGCCGAGCTGCACGAGCACGATCGCGCCGGCGTCGATGAGGCATGCGCCGATCAGGAGCAGGAGCTCGAGATTGCGCAGCTTCTGGCGGAAGAAGCCCTGCCGCTCGGGGGCGGGGCGGGCGGTGGCCGTGGCGGCGTCCGTCATGGTGCTCCGTTCGCGTCCGTGAGGCGCTCGACGATGTCGACCGCGCCGGCGTAGGAGTCGGCGCTGATCGTCTGCTCCAGCTGCTCGACGTCGTAGGCGCGGAGGGAGTCGAGCGGGATGCCCGTGTCCTCCTTCACCTCCGAGAGCGAGAGCGGGCCGACCGACTGCTGGATGCCCTGGTAGATGATCACGGTGTCCCCGTCGGTGCCGACGTAGAAGCGGGACTGCGTCCAGTCGTAGGCGAAGAGGATCCCGAGGAATCCGATGATGAGCACGAGGGACAGGCCGACGAGCCAGGTGATGCGGCGGCGCAGGTGCCGGCGGCGGTCCTCCTCGATCAGCTCGTCGAGGTAGTCCTCGGACGCGGGCTCGAAGTGGGTGGGGCCCTGCGCGGCGGGAGCCCGGGTGTGCAGGCGGAGGCCGGGGATCCGGACGCGGTTCTGCGAGTCGTCGGTGCTGAAGGGCGTGGGCGCGGCGGCCGATCCGACGACCACCGGCTCCTCCACGGGGGCGAGGATGCGCGCGGTGTCGCCCGCCCCGGGGATGTCGAGGACGACGACGGTGACGTTGTCCGGGGCGCCGTGCGAGAGGCTGTCGCGGATCAGGCGGTCGGCCACCTGCTGCGCGGTCTCGTCGCGGCTGAGCTCCTTGAGGATCTCGTCGTGCGGGACGACGCCGGAGAGGCCGTCCGAGCAGATCAGCCAGCGGTCGTGCGGCTCGGTCTCGAGCGTGAGCGTGTCGATCTCGGGGTTGGTGTGCACGTCGCCGAGGACCCGCATCAGGACGGAGCGGCGCGGATGCGTCATCGCCTCCTCCTCCGTGATGCGGCCGGAGTCGACGAGGCGCTGCACGAAGGTGTGGTCCGTCGTGACCTGCTCGAGCCGGCCGTCGCGGAGGACGTAGATGCGGGAGTCGCCGATGTGCGCGATCGCCACCGACTCGCCGACGCGGGCGATCGCGCTGACGGTGGTGCCCATGCCGGTGAGCTCGGGGTGGTCGACGACGGCGTCGGCCAGCAGCGTGTTGGCCGCCAGCAGGGTGCGCTTGAGCTCGTCCTCGGCCTCGTAGGTGGAGGCGTAGACGCGGTCCGCCTCCGCGATGCGCTTGATCGCGATGGAGGAGGCGACGTCGCCGCCCGCGTGGCCGCCCATGCCGTCGGCGACGACGAAGAGCTGCCGGCCCGCGTAGCCGGAGTCCTGATTGTTCGAGCGGATCCTGCCGACGTGCGAGACGGCGGCGCTCTCGCGCACCGCGCCGTGGCCGGAGGCGCTCTCCGGAGTGGGGGCCACGCGCTACGACCGCCGCAGTTCGAAGGTGGTGGTGCCGACCTTCACGGGCGTGTCCAGCGGCACCTTGGTGGGCGCGCCGACACGGCGGCCGTCGAGGAAGGTGCCGTTGGTGGAGTCGAGGTCCTGGATCATCCACTCGTCGTTCCAGAGGAGCAGGCGCGCGTGGTGGGTCGAGGTGTAGTCGTCGCGGATGACCAGCGTCGACTCCGCGGAGCGGCCGATCGTCAGCGGGTCGCCGGTCAGCTCGAGCTCGGTGCCCCGCTTGGGGCCCGAGGTGATCACGAGGCGCTGCGCCGTGTGGACGGTGGCGGCGCCTCCCTGCTCGGCGCGCTCGGCGGCGGCCTCGCGGCTCCTCCGGGCCGAGGGGGCCGACGGGGAGGCGGGCTGCGCGGGCGCGGGAGCCGCGGCGGCCGCGGCGACCACGGGCTGGGCGGCCGTCACGAACGGGGCCTCGGGGGACGCGGCCTGCGTGCCGGGCGGCAGCTTGCGCACGCGCTGCCCGAACAGGTCGGAGCGCAGCGCGTAGACGATGCCGAACACGAAGAACCACAGCAGCGCGAGGAACGCGATGCGCAGGAGGAAGAGAGTGAGCTCGCTCATAGCCGGTCGTCCCAGAATCCCTCGGAGCCGCGTCCGGCTGCCCTGCCGGACGACGGGCGGTCGGTGCGTGCGGGCGCGGAGCCCTGCACGACGCGGTAGACGATCGAGGTGCGCCCGATCGTGATGGTCTGCTCGGGGGCCAGGGGCGCCTGCGTGACGGGCCGGCCGTCGAGCTTGGAGCCGTTCGTGGACCCGAGGTCGTGCACCTGGGCGCGGGAGCCGTCCCAGAGGATCTCGACGTGCTTGCGGGACGTGCCCGAGTCGTCGACGGTGATGTCGGCGTCGCTGCCGCGGCCGATGACGGTGCGCGCCTTCGTGATCGGGTGGCGCCGGCCGTCGATGTCGAGGACGGGCGTGTAGGCGACGGTGCCCTTCACGCTGCGGGAGTCGACCTCGACCATGCCGTCGCTGAGCGCCGGATCGACGGCGAGGGAGATGTCGATCGGGCCGGGGAAGCGGAAGCCCTGCTTGGTGGCGTGCTCGGTGGCCACGGTGGTGAGCTCGTCGATCAGGGTGGCGCCGAGGCGCTGCATCCGGTCGAGGTCGGTCGCGGACATCCGCAGGACGAGGCTGTTGGGGACGAGGATGCGGTCGCGGCTGACCACGGCGGCGGTGGTGTCGAGCTCCCGGCGGAGGGCGGAGGCGAGCTCGACCGGCTGCAGACCCGACTTGAAGGTCCGCGCGAACGCGCCGTTGACGACGCGCTCGAGTCCCTTCTCGAAGTTGTCCAGTATGCCCACAGTCTTCCGATCTTCCGGTTCTTCGCCTTCTCGGCGGTCGCGCACGGATCGAGATGTCTGCGCGCCCGTCGCCGCTTCCTCTTCTTGGTCTGCGCCGCGCACGGCTACGGGCATGTTACTGGGATGGTCTGGATGCGCGATCCTCCGCGGTGGTTTCGCGGCCGGAGTGCCGTGTGCGCGCTCTCACCGGCACGGCCCGGTGGCGGCTCCCGGGGGAGCTCCGACCCGGGGCGGCGGGTGCCGGTTCGGCTCCGGGGCCGGGGGATGCTACGATTTCTCGTCGGCGCTTCGGTGCCGCTGGTGAGCGCGAGTGGCGGAATAGGCAGACGCGCACGGTTCAGGTCCGTGTGCCCGAAAGGGCGTGGGGGTTCAACTCCCCCCTCGCGCACCAGAGTTCACGAGAACCAGAGAGAAGCCCCCGATCGGATGTCCGGTCGAGGGCTTCTCCCGTTCCCGGGTGCGGTGCGCCGCGGGGCGGGCTCCTGTCGTGTCGTTCTCGCGGACGGCGTCCCGCGGAGGCGCGGTGTTCACCGGGAGGTCGGCGGGAGGTCGTTCGGCGCGGGCACGCTTGCGGAGTGATCGCCCTCCGTGCCGACGTGTCCGCCCTCGATCCGCGGGCGCTGCCCGAGCTGCTCCGACGCCTCCGTCGGCACCGGAGCGTGCAGGTGGGGGAGTGCCAGTGGATCGCGGTGCTGCCCGGATCGGGCCCGGTGCTGCTGACGGCGGGCGACCGGCTCGTGCTCGACCTGCTGATCGAGCGGCGCGCGCTGCTCCCCGTGGTGATCGACGCGCTCGAGGCGGAGCTGCGCAGCGGCGGCTTCCGCGAGCGGATCGCGCTGCGCTGGAGCACGCCGGACACGGTGCCCGTGCCGCTGCGCTGACGAGCCGCGGTCAGCGGCGGGTGAGCTCCACGACCGGGATGATGCGGGTGGTGCGCTTCTCGTAGTCGAGGAAGCCGGCGGAGGCGGTGGTGAAGCGGGCCCAGCCGGCGTCGCGCTCCTCCCCGGCGAGGACGCGCGCCCGGACGTCGACGGTGCCGTCGTCGGGGGTCTCGATCGCCAGGTCCGGGTGGGCGATCGTGTTGTGGAACCAGGCGGGGTGCTTCGGCGCACCGGCGGCGGACGCGGCGAGCAGCCAGACGTCCTCGGAGGGGTGCAGCGCCATCAGCGGGGTCACGCGCTCCTCGCCGGAGCGGGCGCCGCGGTGGTGCACCAGCACGAGGCTCCTCCCGAAGCCGCCCGTGGTCACGGTCCCGCCGTTCGCGCGGAACTCCTCGATGATCGTGTCGTTCCAGTCGGCCATGCTCGTCCTCCTCGGCGCGGTGCCGGCACTCGAGTGCCGGGGTCAGGCGCGGGCGCCCAGAGCGTCCTCGCGGCTGCTGCTCCCACCCGGCGGCTGTGCGCCCCCGGTAACGGCGGCGGGATCCGCCAGCGCCCGCCGCCAGGGTAGCTCCGCGGCGCCGACGAGTTCCAGCCTCGAGCGCAGGGCCGCGCGCTCGATCCGCACGCCGCGCGCGAGGTCGCTCAGGGCGCGGGCCGAGACGCGGGCGGCGAGGCGCTCGCGGTCGACGGTGAGCAGCGAGCCGAGGAAGCCGCCGAGCACGACCGCGGTGGGGTTGAAGAGGTTGATGTAGGTGGACAGGCCCTCCGAGAGCAGGTCGACCTGGCGGGCGACCTCGCCGAGGACGGCGGGGTCGCGGGAGGTGCCCAGGGCGATGTCGAGCTCGTCCTGGTCGAGGACGCGGGCGCCGAGGACGTCGAGGAGGGAGCGCATCCGGACCTCGGCCTCGAGGCAGCCGCGCCGGCCGCAGCCGCAGAGGCGGCCGTTCGTGGCGACGAGGGTGTGGCCCAGCTCGGCCGCGAACCCCGAGGAGCCCTGGAGCGGGACGCCGCCGATGATGACTCCTCCGCCGATGCCGCCCGCGCCGCCGGTGACGTAGACGACGTCGGCCACGCCGTGCGCGGCTCCGAAGAGGGACTCGCCGATGGCGCCGAGGGTCGCGTCGTTGCCGACGGCGACCGGGAGGTCGAGGGCGCGGCTCAGCTGGGTGGCGAGGTCGACGTCGCGCCAGCCCAGGTGCGGGGCGCGGTGGACGAAGCCGGAGTCGGCCTGGACGAGGCCGGGGACGGCGACGCCCGCGCCGACCAGCGTGCGCAGCGACTCCCGCTCGGAGCGGAAGCCCTCGACGATTCCGGTGACGACGCGGACCACCGTGGCCGGGCTCGCGGGCTTGGGGGTGTCGAAGCGGACGCGGCGCAGCAGCTCGCCGTGCAGGCCGACGAGGCCGACGATGATCGCGTCGGTGTCGAGGTGGACGCCCACGGCCGCGAACCGGTCGCCGGGGACGACGGTGGCGCTGGGGCGGCCGATGCGGCCGTCGGGCGCGGTGGTCTCCTCCGCCACCCAGCCGAGCTCGCTCAGCTCGCCGACCAGGTTCGCGACGGCGGAGCGGTTCAGCCCGGTGAGGCGGCCGAGCTCGGCGCGGCTGGTGGGACCGGAGCGGTGCACCAGGGTCGCGAGGCTCGCGAGGTTCGTGCGGCGCAGCAGCGCGTTGCTGGAGGCTCCGACTGCTCCTGCCATGATCGCCTGCCTGTCGCTGGACCCCGACGGGTCTCGGATGCACTCGGGCGCGGCTCCCCCGAGGAGAAGCCGCGCCCGAGAACTGTAGAAGAGAAGGACGAGGAGCGCCGCTGGGCGGCGCCCGGCGTTCGCCTAGCGGCCGCCGGCGCGGCGCTTGTTGAAGATGTCGAACGCCACCGCGAGCAGGAGCACGAAGCCCTTGATCGCCATCTGCCAGGCCGCGTCGACCGAGAGGATGGACAGGCCCATGTTGAGCACGCCCATCACGAGTCCGCCGATGACGGCTCCGACGACGGTGCCCACGCCTCCCTGGACGGCGGCGCCGCCGATGAAGACCGCGGCGATCGCGTCCAGCTCGTAGTTCTGTCCGGCCGAGGCGACCGCACCGCCGGCGCGGGCGGTGCTGACGATGCCCGCGACTCCGGCCAGTGCGCCCATGTTGACGAAGATGAAGAAGTTGACCCACTTCGTCTTGACGCCGGACATCATCGCGGCGAACAGGTTGCCGCCCATCGCGTAGATGTGGCGACCGAAGACCGTCCGGCCGAGCACGAAGCTGTAGGCGAGGATCAGCACGGCGAGCACGATCAGGATGATCGGGGTTCCGCTGTAGCCGGCGAGCAGCCAGGAGAGGGCCATGATCGCGACGACGGCGATGGCCGACTTCGCGACCAGCGAGCCGATGGGCTCGCGGGGCAGCTCGAGGCGGCGGAGGGTCGCGCGGCTGCGGAGCTGCTGGGCCACGAGGACGACGCAGACGATCAGGCCGAGGACCAGGGTGAGCGCGTCGCGGCCGGCGATGCCCCCGAGGACGCCCGGCAGCCAGCCGGCGCCGATCGCGGTGAACTCGGTGGGGAGGCCGTTGATCGTTCCGCCGGTGAGGAGGACGAGGGTGAAGCCGCGGAAGATCAGCATGCCCGCGAGGGTCACGATGAACGCCGGTATGCCGACGAAGGCGACCCAGAAGCCCTGCCAGGCTCCGACGGCGGCGCCGGTGACGAGGGCGACGACGACGGCCGCCCACCAGGGCAGGCCCCAGTTGTTCATCGCGATCGCCGAGATGGCGCCGACCATCGCCACGACCGAGCCGACCGAGAGGTCGATGTGGCCGGCGATGATGACCATCACCATGCCGATCGCGAGGATCAGCACGTAGGCGTTCTGCTGGATCAGGTTGTTGACGTTGCCGGGCAGGAGCAGGCGCCCGCCGGTCAGCACCTGGAAGAGCAGGATGATGATGGCCAGCGCGGCGAGGATGCCGTACTGCCGGAGGTTGATGTTCAGCCGGCGCGAGCGCTTGGGCGGGGTGGAGGGCGTGTTGGCGGGCGTGTCCGCCGGCGCTGTGGTGGTCGTGGCGCTCATCGGGCCTGTTCCTTTCCGGCGGTCATGTAGTGCATGAGGTGCTCCTGGGTGGCGTCGGCGCGATCGATCTCGCCCGTGATCCGTCCCTCGGAGATGGTGTAGATGCGGTCGGCGAGGCCGATCAGCTCGGGCAGCTCGGACGAGATGACGACGACCGCCTTGCCCTGGGCCGCGAGCTCGTTGATGATCCCGTAGATCTCGTACTTGGCTCCCACGTCGATGCCGCGGGTGGGCTCGTCGAGGATCAGCACGTCGGGACCGGAGAAGATCCACTTCGAGAGGACGACCTTCTGCTGGTTGCCGCCGGAGAGCTTCCCCGTGACGGCCGAGACGGTCGGCGCCTTGATGTTCATCTTCGATCGGTACGAGTCGGCGACCTTGTACTCGCGGTGCTTGTCGATCACGCCGAGCCGGGCCAGGCGCGAGAGCGCGGCGGCCGAGACGTTGACGGTGATGTCGCCGATGAGGTTGAGCCCGTAGCGCTTGCGGTCCTCGGTCGCGTAGGCGAGGCCGTTGCGGATCGCCTCGTCGACGGTGCGGGTCTGGATCTCCTTGCCGTCCTTGTAGACGCGGCCGGAGATGCCGGTGCCGTAGCTCCTCCCGAAGATGCTCATCGCGAGCTCGGTGCGTCCGGCACCCATCAGGCCCGCGAAGCCGACGATCTCGCCGGCGCGGACGGTGAAGGAGGCGTCGTCGACGACCACGCGGTTGATGTCGACCGGGTGGTGGACCGTCCAGTTCTCGACGCGCAGCTTCTCCTCGCCGATCTGCGGGTCGCGCGGCGGGAACATGCTGTTGAGGTCGCGGCCGACCATCGCGCGGATGATCCGGCTCTCGGACGCCTCCTCGCCGGCCATCGGGAAGCTCTCGATGGTGCGGCCGTCGCGGATGATCGTGACGGTGTCCGCGATGGCGCGGATCTCCTTCAGCTTGTGGCTGATGATGATGCAGGTGATGCCCTGCTTGCGGAGCTGGTCGATCAGGCCGAGCAGGTGGTCGCTGTCCTCGTCGTTGAGGGCGGCGGTGGGCTCGTCGAGGATGAGGAGCTTCACCTCCTTGGCGAGGGCCTTGGCGATCTCGACGAGCTGCTGCTTGCCGACGCCGAGCTCGAGGATCTTGGTCGCGGGGCTCTCGGCGAGGCCGACGCGGGCGAGCAGCTTGGCCGCCTCCGCGTTGGTCGCGTTCCAGTTGATGACGCCGCGGGTCGACTTCTCGTTGCCGAGGAAGATGTTCTCGGCGATGGAGAGGTAGGGGCTGAGGGCGAGCTCCTGGTGGATGATCACGATGCCGTCGGCCTCGCTGTCGTTGATCGACCGGTACTGCGCCTCCTCGCCCTCGAACTCGATGGTGCCCTCGAAGCTGCCGTACGGGTACACGCCGGAGAGGACTTTCATCAGGGTCGACTTGCCGGCGCCGTTCTCGCCGCAGATGGCGTGGACCTCGCCGGGCTGGACCGAGAGCGAGACGCCGTCGAGGGCGCGGACGCCGCCGCCGAACTCCTTGACGATGTCGCGCATGATGAGGATGGGACTGGCCAACAGGGCCTCACTTCGTTGGGGGGGAGTGGTGTGCGGACGGGGAGGCGGGGGCGGGGAGGATCGCTCCTCCCCGCCCCCGCCCGACGGATCAGAGTCCGACGTCGCCGGCCTTGAGGAAGCCGGAGTCGACGAGGACCGACTGCACGTCGTCCTTCGTGACGACCTGCGGCTCCAGCAGGTAGGACGGGACGACCTTCTCGCCGTTGTCGTAGGTCTCGGTGTCGTTGACCTCGGGCTCCTCGCCCGCGACGATCGACTGCACCATCTGGAAGACGCGGTCCCCGAGGGTGCGGGTGTCCTTCCAGACCGTCATGGACTGCTCGTCGGCGAGGATCGCCTTGACGTTGGCCTTGTCGGCGTCCTGGCCGGTGATGACCGGGTAGTCGGCGCCGGGGGTGTAGCCGGCCGACTTCAGCGAGGCCTCGATGCCGATGGCCAGGCTGTCGTTGGGGGAGAGCACGACGTCGACCTTCTGGCCGCCGGTGTAGAAGGAGGAGAGGCGGTTGTCCATCTCGGACTGCGCCTTGTCGGAGGCCCAGCCCTGGATGCCGATCGAGGCCCAGTCGTCGTCCGACGCGGGCGACTTGCCCGAGGGGACGGTGAGCTTGCCGCTCTCGATGTAGGGCTGCAGGACGTCCCACGCGCCGGAGAAGAAGAACTTCGCGTTGTTGTCGTCGGGGCTGCCGGCGAAGGGCTCGAGGGTGAAGGGACCCGCGGCGTTCTTCAGGTCGAGGGTCGACTCGATGTACTGGCCCTGGAGCTGGCCGACCTTGTAGTTGTCGAAGGTCGCGTAGTAGTCGACGTCCGCGGTGCCGTTGATGAGACGGTCGTAGGCGATGACGGTGGCGTTCTGCTTCTTCGCCTCGGCGAGGACGGGCGCGAGCGCCTCGCCGTCGATCGCGGCGATGACCAGGATCTTGGAGCCGCCGGCGATCTGGTTCTGGATCTGCGAGATCTGCTGATCGGTCTTGTTGTCGGCGTACTGGAGGTCGACGGTGCAGCCGTCGCCCTCGAGCTGCGACTGGAGGCCTTCGCCGTCGTTGATCCAGCGCTCGAGGCTGCGCGTGGGCATCGAGATGCCGACGGTGCAGTCGCCTTCCGCGCCGGCGCCGGCAGCGGCGCCTCCGGAGTTGGCGGGGCTCGCGGAACAGGCCGCGAGGCCGAGGGAGATGATGCCGGCGGCGGCCAGCGTGGTGATGCCGCGGGAGAACTTCATGGAGTGCATTCCTCTCTGAAAGCAGTGTCCGAGGGAGAGGACGACAAGAGGCGTGCACGTGTGGCGCACGTCGTCGTGTCGTCGCCCGGGAGGGCGGGAGAGCCCCGAGGGGCTTTGTCCACGGAGAGAACATATTCCTTCGATCGGGGGGAGTAAAGCGCGGGCGGCGAATTTGTCCAGGCGATGCCGAAATGTGATCTTCGGGACGCCGATCCCCGCCGTTGCTGGGGGAGAACGCTCTCACCGCTGGCTCCCGCCCCTCCGCCGGGCGCCCCCCGCCGTCCGCGTGAGGGAAACGCGAGGACTCCGGGCCGGGCTGTAGGAGAACCGTGAGGACCGCTCCGAGGGGCCCCCGCGAGGTGTTGCATCGCTTCCTGTGCCGCTTCCCGGCAGGCGTCCGGTCCCGGGCGTCGTCCGCTCCCCGGATGGAGTCCTCCGTGCTCGACCTCGCCTACCTCCTCGGCGTGCTCGCCCTCTTCTCGCTCATCGCTCTCGCCGCGAAGGGGGTCGAGCGGCTGGGCGGACCGCCCCCCTCGGCGACCCGCGGGACCCGCGAGAAGGAGGCGGGCCGGTGATCGTCTTCAACGCCCTCGCGGCCGTGCTGGCGCTCGCCGCCGTCGTCTACCTCGTCGCGGCCCTGATCCGACCGGAGCGCTTCTGATGGATCCGCTCCTCGCCGTCCTCCAGGTCGCGACCGTCGGCCTGGCCGTCGCCCTCCTCCACCGCCCCCTCGGCGACCACATGTTCCGCGTCTACACCTCGACGCGCGATCTCGCCCTCGAGCGCGGCGTCTACCGCCTCATCGGCGTCGACTCCGCGGGCGAGCAGAGCTGGCGCGCCTACCTCCGGGCCGTGCTGGCCTTCTCGCTCGTCGGCGTGCTCCTGCTCTACGGGATGCAGCGCCTCCAGGCGGTCCTGCCCGGCTCCCTCGGCCTGCCCGCGGTGCCGGAGGGGCTGGCGTTCAACACCGCCGTCTCGTTCGTCACCAACACCAACTGGCAGTCCTACTCCCCGGAGGCGACCCTCGGCTTCGCGGTGCAGCTCGGCGGCCTCGCCGTGCAGAACTTCGTCTCGGCGGCCGTGGGCCTGGCCGTGGCGGTGGCGCTGATCCGCGGATTCGCGCGCCGCTCCTCCGGAACGCTCGGCAACTTCTGGGTCGACCTCGTGCGCGGCACGCTGCGCCTCCTGCTGCCCCTCGCGGTGGCGGCGGCGGTCGTGATGATCGCGGGCGGCGTGATCCAGAACCTGAACGGCCCGCTGACGGTGACCACGCTCACCGGCGGCGAGCAGAGCATCCCGGGCGGCGCGGTGGCCTCGCAGGAGGCGATCAAGCTGCTCGGCACCAACGGCGGCGGCTACTTCAACGCCAACTCCGCGCACCCGTTCGAGAACCCCTCGGCGTGGGTGTCGCTGCTGCAGATCGTGCTGATCCTCGCGATCCCGTTCTCGCTGCCGCGCACCTTCGGCCGGATGGTCGGCGACGTGCGGCAGGGCCGCGCGATCCTCGCGGCGATGGCGACGATCTTCGTCGTGTCGCTCGCGGCCCTCACCGCGCTGGAGGCGGCGGGCGGCGGATCCGCGGCGCAGGCCGCCGGAGCCGCGATGGAGGGCAAGGAGACGCGGTTCGGCATCGCCGGCTCCGCCCTCTACGCGACCGCCTCGACGCTCACCTCGACCGGCGCCGTCAACGCGATGCACGACTCCTTCACCGCGCTCGGCGGCATGCTGCCGATGCTCAACATGATGCTCGGCGAGGTCGCCCCCGGCGGCGTCGGCTCGGGCCTCTACGGGATGCTCGTGCTCGCGGTGCTGGCCGTGTTCGTCGGCGGGCTGCTGGTCGGCCGGACGCCCGAGTACCTGGGAAAGAAGCTCGGCCCGCGCGAGATCAAGCTCGCGAGCCTCTACATCCTCGTGACGCCGACGCTCGTGCTGGCCGGCACGGCCCTGAGCTTCGCGATCCCGGCGGTACGGGAGGACGTGGAGAGCACGTCGATCCTGAACCCCGGTCTGCACGGGCTCTCGGAGGTTCTCTACGCCTTCACCTCCGCGTCCAACAACAACGGCTCGGCGTTCGCGGGGCTGACGGCGAACACGCCCTGGCTGAACACGGCGCTCGGCGTCGCGATGCTCCTCGGCCGCTTCCTCCCGATCCTGCTGGTGCTCGCCCTGGCCGGCTCGCTCGCGGCGCAGTCGCCGGTGCCCTCCAGCGCCGGCACGCTGCCCACCCACCGGCCGCAGTTCGTCGGCCTCCTCGTGGGCGTCACGGTCGTCGTGACCGCGCTCACCTACTTCCCCGTACTCGCGCTGGGCCCCCTGGCGGAAGGACTGCGACTCCGATGACCACTGCACTCACCGAGGCCCCCGCGGAACCCGCGCGCCCCACCCGCGCCGCCCTCGGGCCGCGCCAGCTCGCCGCTGCCCTCCCCGGAGCGCTGCGCAAGCTCGATCCGCGCCTGATGTGGCGCAACCCCGTGATGTTCATCGTCGAGGTCGGCGCCGCGCTGACCACGCTGCTGGCGATCGCCGAGCCGTTCCTCGGGGGGCCGGAGGAGTCGGGCGGATCGACGGTGCCCGTCACCTTCACGGGCGGCATCGCGATCTGGCTCTGGCTCACCGTGGTGTTCGCGAACCTCGCGGAGTCGGTGGCCGAGGGCCGCGGCAAGGCGCAGGCCGAGAGTCTGCGCGCCACCCGCACCAGCACTCCGGCCCGGCGCGTGGCCGACTACGACGCCGCGGACCCCTCCGCCCTGTCGGCCCGCCTGGTCGAGGTCTCCTCGGCCGAGCTGCAGCTGGGCGACGTGGTCGTGGCGGAGGCGGGCGACCTCGTCCCCGGCGACGGCGACATCGTCTGGGGCATCGCCTCCATCGACGAGTCGGCGATCACGGGCGAGTCGGCCCCGGTCGTCCGCGAGAGCGGAGGCGACCGCAGTGCGGTGACGGGCGGCACGCGAGTGCTCTCGGACCGGATCGTGGTGCGCATCACCTCCCGGCCGGGCGAGACCTTCGTCGACCGGATGATCGGCCTGGTCGAGGGCGCGTCGCGGCAGAAGACGCCGAACGAGATCGCGCTCGACATCCTCCTGGCGAGCCTCTCGATCGTGTTCGTCGTGGTCGTGCTGACCCTGAACCCGATCGCCTCGTTCGCAGGAGCCTCCGTGAGCGTCCCGGTGCTGGTCGCCCTGCTCGTCTGCCTCATCCCGACCACCATCGGCGCCCTCCTCTCGGCCATCGGCATCGCCGGCATGGACCGGCTCGTGCAGCGCAACGTGCTCGCGATGTCCGGCCGGGCCGTGGAGGCGGCGGGCGACGTCACGACGCTCCTGCTCGACAAGACGGGGACGATCACCTACGGCAACCGCCGCGCGGTGGCGTTCCTCCCCCTCGACGGAGTGGCGCAGGCCGCCCTCGTCGACGCAGCAGCCTCCTCCTCGCTCAGCGACCCGACGCCCGAGGGGAAGTCGATCGTCGACCTCGCGGGAGACTCGGGCCGCCCCGCCGTCGAGCCCGCTCAGGCCGCCGTGGTGCCGTTCACCGCGCAGACCCGGATGAGCGGGCTCGACCTCCCCGACGGCTCCTCCATCCGCAAGGGCGCCGGCTCGGCCGTGCGCGCCTGGGTGGAGGAGGAGGGGCCGCTGCCGTCCGCGGTCGCGGCGCGCCTCACGGTGCTCGTCGACGGCGTCTCGGAGAGCGGCGGCACGCCCCTCGTCGTCGCGGTGAAGGACGCCCACGGCGCCCGCCTGCTCGGCGTCGTGCACCTGAAGGACGTGGTGAAGGACGGGCTCGCCGAGCGCTTCTCGGAGCTGCGCGCGATGGGCATCCGCACCGTGATGATCACGGGCGACAACCCGCTGACCGCGAAGGCGATCGCGGCGGAGGCGGGAGTCGACGACTACCTCGCCGAGGCGACCCCCGAGGACAAGCTCGCCCTGATCCGGCGCGAGCAGGAGGGCGGCGCGCTGGTCGCGATGACCGGCGACGGCACCAACGACGCTCCGGCCCTCGCGCAGGCCGACGTGGGCGTGGCGATGAACACCGGCACCTCGGCGGCGAAGGAGGCGGGCAACATGGTCGACCTCGACTCCGACCCCACCAAGCTCATCGACATCGTGCGGATCGGCAAGCAGCTGCTGATCACCCGCGGCGCGCTCACCACGTTCTCGATCGCGAACGACGTGGCGAAGTACTTCGCGATCATCCCGGCGATGTTCGCGGGGGTCTTCCCCGGGCTCGCGGTGCTGAACGTGATGCAGCTGCACTCGCCGGCCTCGGCGATCCTCTCGGCGATCGTGTTCAACGCGCTGGTGATCGTCGTGCTGATCCCGCTCGCGCTGCGCGGAGTGGCGTACCGCCCGGTCGCCGCCTCGCGCATCCTCAGCCGCAACCTCCTGGTCTACGGGCTCGGCGGAGTGATCGCTCCGTTCCTCGGGATCAAGCTCGTCGACCTGATCGTCGCCGCGATCCCCGGCTTCTGACCCGCCCGTCCCGACCACTGAAGACAGAGAGAAGAGACCATGTTCCGTCCCTACGGTGTCGCGCTGCGCGCGATGATCGTGCTCACCGTGCTGCTGGGAGCGGCGTACCCGCTCGCGGTGCTCGGGATCGGGCAGCTCGCCCTGCCCGCCCAGGCGAACGGCTCGCTGCTGCGCCAGGACGGCGCGGTGATCGGCTCGTCGCTGATCGGCCAGTCGTTCACGGACGCCGACGGAGCGCCCCTGCCGGAGTGGTTCCAGTCGCGTCCCTCCGCCGCGGGCTACGACGCCGCGGCCTCGACCGGCAGCAACCTCGGCCCCGAGAACGCCGACCTGGTCGCGTCCGTCGAGGAGCGCCGGGCCGCGATCGCCGCCTTCGAGGGCGTCGACCCGGCCGCGGTGCCGGCCGATGCGCTGACCGCCTCCGCCTCGGGGCTCGACCCCGCGATCAGCCCCGCCTACGCGCAGCTGCAGGCGCCCCGCGTCGCCGCCGCCCGCGGGCTCGACGTGAGCGCCGTGCGCGCGCTGGTCGAGGAGCACACCGCGGGCCGCGAGCTCGGGTACCTCGGCGAGCCGACGGTGGACGTGCTCGAGCTCAACGCCGCTCTCGCGCGGCTGTGACCGCTCCGGTGGCGCCTCCGGCTCGTAGAATCGCGATCGGCTCGTCGGGACCGTCCGATCGAGCGGATCGACGCCGGTCCCGCGAGCCCGGGACGCCCCGGAGCCGCGAGCACGAGGGGAGGCCGGGAGCATGACGAAGGGCCGCCTGCGCGTGCTCCTCGGAGCCGCGCCCGGAGTGGGCAAGACCTACACGATGCTCGAGGAGGGCCGCCGGCTCGCCGCCGAGGGTCGCGACGTCGTGGTGGCCGTGGTCGAGACGCACGGCCGCTCCGCCACCGCCGCGATGGTCGAGGGGCTGGAGGTCGTGCCGAGGACTGCCGTCGAGCATCGCGGCGTGCTGCTCGACGAGATGGACCTCGACGCGGTGCTGGCCCGCCGGCCCGACGTCGCGCTGGTCGACGAGCTCGCGCACACCAACGCCCCCGGCTCCCGGCACGAGAAGCGCTGGGAGGACGTGCGGACGCTCCTCGACGCCGGCATCACCGTCTTCTCGACCGTGAACATCCAGCACATCGAGTCGCTCAACGACGTGGTGCACGCGATCACCGGAGCGCCGCAGCGCGAGACGATCCCGGACGCGGTCCTCCGCGCCGCCGATCAGATCGAGGTCGTCGACCTTGCGCCCCAGGCGCTGCGCGACCGCCTCGCCGACGGCCGCGTCTACCCGCCCGAGCGCATCGACGCGGCGCTGTCCAACTACTTCCGGCTCGGCAACCTGACCGCCCTGCGCGAGCTCGCGCTGCTCTGGCTCGCCGACGAGGTCGACAGCGCGCTCCGCGACTACCGCGTCGAGCACGGCATCGACAGCACCTGGGAGGCGCGCGAGCGCGTGGTCGTGACCCTCACCGGCGGCCCGGAGGGGGAGACCCTGCTGCGGCGCGGTGCGCGGATCGCGGCCCGCGCCTCCGGGGGCGACCTGCTCGCCGTGCACGTGGTGACCCCCGACGGCCTCCGCACCCCACGCCCGCACGTGCTCGAGGCGCAGCGGGTGCTGGTCGAGAAGCTCGGCGGCAGCTACCACCAGGTGGTCGGCGAGGACGTGCCGCGCACGCTGGTCGAGTTCGCCCGCTCGGTCAACGCGACGCAGCTGGTGATCGGCGTGAGCAGGCGGAGCCGTCTCGCCTCGGCGCTGACGCCCGGCACGGCGTCGACGGTGATCCGCGAGTCCGGCAACATCGACGTGCACATCGTCAGCCACTCCGCCGCCGGGCGCACCGCGGTGCTGCCGAGGCTCGACGGGGCCCTGACGCTGCGGCGCCGCCTCCTGGGACTGGCCCTCGCCCTCGTGGGCGGCCCGCTGGTGACCTGGCTGCTCTCGAGCCTCCGCAGCGACGAGTCGATCACGAGCGACGTGCTCTCGTACCAGCTGCTGGTGGTGGTGGTCGCGCTGGTCGGCGGGCTCTGGCCGGCCCTCTTCGCGGCCGTGCTCTCGGGGCTGACCCTCGACTTCTTCTTCGTCGATCCGCTCTACACGATCACCGTCGACGAGCCTCTGCACGCGCTGGCGCTGGTGCTCTACGTGCTGAACGCGGCGCTCGTCAGCGCCGTGGTCGACCGCGCGGCCCGGCGGGCGCGGGCCGCCAAGCGGTCGGGGGCGGAGTCGGAGCTGCTGGCGACGATCGCGGGCGGCGTGATCCGCGGGCAGGGGGCGCTGCAGGCGATCCTCGAGCGCTCGCGCGAGGCGTTCGGGCTGACCGGCGTGCGGCTGCTGCGCGGCGGTGAGCTCGTCGCGGCCGACGGCGAGCCGCAGCCGGAGGGCGATCCCGCGCGCATCGCGGTGGGCGAGGGCGCGGTGCTCGAGCTGCACGGCCGCGAACTGGAGGGGAGCGAGCGGCGGCTGCTCCAGGTCGTCGCCGCCCAGCTCGACTCGGTGCTCGAGAACGCGGCCCTCAGCGAGACGGCCAGCTCCCTCGCTCCGCTGGCCGAGACCGACCGGGTGCGCAGCGCCCTGCTCTCGGCCGTCAGCCACGACCTGCGCCGGCCCCTCGCCGCGGCCACCGCGGCGGTCAGCGGTCTGCGCTCGCCCGAGGTGGTCTGGAGCGAGCGCGACCGGGAGGAGCTGCTCGCCACCGCCGACGAGAGCCTCACCGTGTTGGCCGCGCTGGTCACCGACCTGCTCGACGTGACGCGGCTGGAGGCGGGGGCGCTCGCCGTGGCGCTCGCTCCGCTCGACGCCGCCGACGTGGTGCTCCCCGCGCTCGACGAGCTCGGGCTCGGTCCCGGCGAGGTCGACCTCGACCTCGATCCGGAGGGCCCGGCGCTGCTCGCCGACGCGGTTCTGCTGCAGCGCGTCGTGGTCAACCTGCTCGCGAACGCCGTCCGCTACGCGCCGTCCGGCACCCGGGTGCGCGTGGCCGCCAGCGCCTTCGGCGGGAGCGCGCAGCTGCGGATCGTCGACCACGGCCCCGGGGTGCCCGAGGAGCGCCGCGCCGAGATCTTCGTGCCGTTCCAGCGACTCGGCGACGACGACAACCTGACGGGCCTGGGCCTCGGCCTCGCGCTCTCGAAGGGGTTCACGGAGGGGATGGGCGGCACGCTCGAGACGGAGGACACTCCGGGGGGCGGGCTGACGATGGTGGTGACGCTGCCGCTGGCGCCGGAGACTGCTGCCGCTGCTCCTGCGGTTCACGTCGCTCCGGCCGCCCCGCACGACGGCGGGTCGGGCACCGCTCCGCACGAGGACTCCGGAGGAGCCGCATGAAGATCCTGATCGCCGACGACGACCCGCAGATCCTGCGCGCCCTGCGCATCACGCTCACCGCCCGCGGATACGACGTGGTGACGGCCGGCGACGGCACCGAGGCGATCAACCGCGCGGTGGACGAGCATCCGGACCTCTACATGATCGACCTCGGCATGCCCCGGCTCGACGGGGTGGAGGTCATCCACGGGCTGCGTGGCTGGACGAGCGCGCCGATCCTGGTGGTGTCGGGGCGGACGGGCGCGGCCGACAAGGTGGGCGCGCTCGACGCCGGCGCGGACGACTACGTGACCAAGCCGTTCTCG
This sequence comes from Rathayibacter sp. AY1A4, assembly GCF_002930955.1. Classification (NCBI taxonomy): domain Bacteria; kingdom Bacillati; phylum Actinomycetota; class Actinomycetes; order Micrococcales; family Microbacteriaceae; genus Rathayibacter; species Rathayibacter sp. AY1A4. The sequence goes on from NZ_PSTN01000006.1 coordinate 92,663, forward strand.
ATGGACGAGGTGCTCGCGCGCATCCGGGCCCTCTCGCGACGCGTGCAGCCGGCCGACGGCGAGCCGCTGGTCGTGATCGGCGAGGTGACCGTGGACCTGGTGGCCAAGAGCGCAACGCGGGACGGCGTCTCCGTGCGGCTCACCCCGACGGAGTGGCAGGTGCTCGAGATCCTCATCCGCAACGCGGGCAAGCTGGTCACCCGCCGCTCGCTGCTGGCCGAGATCTGGGGCCCCGCGCACGTCACCGACACCGGCTACCTGCGCCTCTACCTCGCGCAGCTGCGCAAGAAGCTCGAGCCCGACCCCGCGCATCCGCGGCACCTGCTGACCGAGGCCGGCATGGGCTACCGCTTCGTGCCCTGACCGGCCTCTGCTCAGCGGGGGAACCCCGGACCGTCGAGGGAGCCCGCTGGCCGTGGCTCCCGCGACGGTCCGGGATCGCCTCGGCGGAGGGGGGCAGGTCACCAGTCGTGGACGGTGCCGTCGGCGAGGCGGTTGAAGGGCAGGTACGCGCGCACGTAGGGGTACTTCCCGGCGGCGTCGACGTCGAGCTCCACGCCCAGACCCGGGGCGTCGCCCGGGTGCAGCCGTCCCTCGCTCCAGGTGAACGACTGCTGGAAGACGCTGTCGGTCCGCTCGCCGTGCTTCATGTACTCCTGGATCCCGAAGTTGTGGATCGCCAGGCCCAGGTGCATCGCGGCCGCCATGCCCACCGGGGAGACGTCGGTGGGTCCGTGCATCCCGGACTTGATCTGGTACTGCGCGGCGTGGTCGAGGATCCTCCGGAGGTGGGAGACGCCTCCGGTGTGCGTGACCGCGCTGCGGATGTAGTCGATCAGCTGCTCGCGGATCAGGAGCTGGTAGTCCCAGACGGTGTTGAAGACCTCGCCGATCGCCAGGGGCGTGGTGGTGTGCTGCCGGACGAGGCGGAGGGCCTCCTGGTTCTCGGCGGGCGTGCAGTCCTCGAGCCAGAAGAGGTCGTACGGCTCGAGGGACTTGCCGAGGGCCGCGGCCTGGATCGGCGTCATCCGGTGGTGGCCGTCGTGGAGGAGGGGGAGCCCCGGCCCGAACTCGTTGCGGACGGCCTCGAAGACGCGGGGGACGTGGCGCAGGTAGGCGCGGGTGTCCCAGTCCTCCTCGGTCGGCAGGCCGCCGCGCTGCGCCGGCTCGTGGTCGTAGCGCACGCCGGTGTTGCCCTCGAGGACGGCGTTGGAGGCGATGCCGTAGATCGAGGTCAGCCCCGGCACCGCGGTCTGCACGCGGATCGCGCGGTACCCCTGCTCCTGGTGCTCGCGGATGCTGTCGAACAGCTCCGCGTCCGTCCGCCCGGACGCGTGGCCGTAGGCGAGCAGGCCGGTGCGGGACGCGCCTCCGAGCAGCTGGTAGAGCGGCATGCCCGCGGCCTTGCCCTTGATGTCCCAGAGGGCGGTGTCGACCGCCGCGATCGCCGCCATCGTGACCGGCCCGCGGCGCCAGTAGGACGACCGGTAGAGGAACTGCCAGGTGTCCTCGATGCGCGAGGCGTCGCGACCGAGGAGCAGCGGCACGACGTGGTCGGCGAGATAGGAGACCACGGCGAGCTCGCGGCCGTTGAGGGTCGCGTCGCCGAGGCCGGTCAGCCCGTCGTCGGTCGTGAGCTTGAGGGTGACGAAGTTGCGGTCGGGACTGGTGACGACGACCTCGGCCTTGTCGATCTTCATGGGATGCCTTTCGTGGTGGGGGATCGGGTCAGGGGTTCCGGCCGGGAGCGCGGTCCATCGAGAACGCGGCGGTCGAGAGGCCGGGCGCCACGGGCGCGGCCTGCCCCGTGCTCTCGCGGCGCTCGGCGATCTCGGCGACGATCTGCGCGTGCCGGCGGTCGGTCAGCGGATAGAACGCCATGATCAGCACCGCGAGCAGGGCCGCGACGGCCGGGATGAGGCCGGCGGCGGCGCGGATGCCCCACTCGGCGTGCTCGCTCTGCTCCGCGGCCCCGGCCACGTAGCCGCCCCAGGCCAGCGCGTACGCGGCGAGGGCGCCTCCGACCGCCTGGCCGGTCTTGCGGGTGAAGGAGAACAGGGCGTAGATCGTGCCCTCGGAGCGGATGCCGGTCTTCCACTCCCCGTACTCGACGGTGTCCGCCTCGATCGCCCAGACGAGCATGTTGACGAGCTGGATGCCGACGTAGGCGAGGACCAGTCCGCCGAAGCCGACCGCCACCGCGTCGCCCGGGGCGAGGAAGACGACCGTTCCGCCGCTGATCAGGACCCCGACTCCGGCCATGTAGGCGTTGCGCTTGCCGAACCGCCGCACGATCGTCGGGACGAGGGCGGCCAGGCCGAAGGTCAGGGCGAGCTGGATCAGCGACATCGCGGCGTAGAGCTGGACCGATCCGAGCACGTCGCGCAGGTAGTAGAGCTGCACGGTCTGGAGCGCGAGCGTCCCGGTGAGGAACAGGAACGAGCTGAGGCAGAGGAAGAGCAGCGGCCGGTTGGAGCGGAGGGTCGTCATGCTCTGACGGAACGTGACGTGCGCGACGTCGCGCTGGACGCGCTCCTTCGCGGTCAGGATCGTGAAGAGGTAGAGCGCGGAGCCGACGACGACGAAGCTCAGCGTGACGATCGAGAAGAGCGACTGCAGATCGGCGCCGGGGACGACCAGCGGGGCCATGAAGGTGCCGAGCCCGGCCCCCACGATCGCGCCGCCGATGGCGCGGGCGCTGGCGAGCTTCGCGCGCTCGGTGCCGACCTGCGTCATCGCTCCGGCGAGCGAGCCGTAGGGGATGTTGACGAGGCTGTAGGCGAGGCCGAGCGCGGCGTAGCTCAGGTAGGCGTAGAGCAGGGTTCCGCTCTCGCCGATCTGCGGGACGGAGAAGGTCGCGGCCGAGAGCAGCAGGAGCGGAACCGACCCGAACATCAGGAAGGGCCGGAACTTGCCGAAGCGCCTGCTGTAGGTGCGGTCCACGACCCGGCCGGCGAAGACGTCGGCGAACGCGTCGAAGATCCGCACGACGAGCAGCAGCGTGCCCGCCGCGGCCGCGGAGATCCCGGCGACGTCGGTGTAGTAGACGAGCAGGAACATCGTGGCGGTGGTGAAGGCGAGGTTGTTCGCCGTGTCGCCGGCGCCGTAGCCCACGATGCTCAGCTTGGAGAGCTTCTCAGCGGCGGGCGCTCCGGGCGCGGTGGTGCGGGGGGTCATGCGGGCTCCTTTACCCGGGCGCGGACCCGTCGGGATCCGCGCCGCGTCGAGACGGTGCGAGGGTGGCAATCGGTTGCCGACGGCGCCGGAAGGCGCCGCGCGGAGAGGCGGGGTGGAGGTCTAGGCCGCCTGAGCGGCGACCGCGGCGACGAGGGCCGGGTCGTCGACGAGGCGCGGGTCGACGAGCCGCAGCAGCGCCTCGAGGGGCCGGGCGGAGCCGAGGGCGCGGTCGAGGGCGGGGCGCTGCGCGTCGGGCAGGCGGTCGCCCTGGAGCAGCAGTGCGATCCAGTCGGCGACGGCACGGAGGGAGGCGGCTCCGTCGTGTCCGCCCGCGCGCTCGGCGAGGAGCACGGGCGCGATCCGGATGCGGAGCTTGGCGGTCGCGTCGGCGCCGATCTGCTCGAGGCGGTGCTCGATCCGGGGGTTGCCGAAGCGCTCGAGGAGGGCGGCGCAGTAGGCGTCCGCGTCGAGACCGGCGGGGAGGCCGGCCGCCGCCTCCGCCCAGAACGCCTCGACGGCGCTCCGGCAGGCGGGGTCGGCGATCGCCTCCGCGACGGTGGCGAGGCCGCGCCGGCGGCCGGTGGCGGCGAGGAGCGTGTGCGCGCCGTTGAGCAGTCGCAGCTTGCGCCGCTCGAAGGGCTCGATGTCGTCCACGAAGCGGGCTCCGGCGCGCTCCCAGGCGGGTCGGCCGGCGGGGAAGCCGCCGCAGAGGACCCAGTCGCGGAACGGCTCGGTCACGACGGACGCGGCGTCGCTGATGCCGGTGAGCTCGGCCGCCGCCTCCCGGTCCGCCGCCGTGGCGGCCGGAGTGATCCGGTCGACGGAGGTCGACACGAACGAGACGGTGCGGTCGATCCAGTCGGCGAGCGACGGGTCGAGCCGCTCGGCGAGCAGGAGCAGCCCACGGCGCACGAGAGGGCCGTTGCCGGAGAGGTTGTCGCAGGAGACGACGGCGAGCGGGCCGGAGCCGGCGTCGCGCCGGGCGGTGAGGCCGAGGAGGAGGCGGCCGAGCGCGGTCGTCGGCGCTCCTCCCGATCGGAGGGCATCGAGGTCGCTCCGGACGGCGGGGTCGTCCAGGTCGGGGCCGCCGTCCGCGGCGAGACGGTACCCGGCCTCCGTGATCGTCAGCGTGACGATCGCCGTCCCTGGAGCCGCGACGAGCTCGACGAGACGCGCGACGTCCGCGCCGTCGACCGCCTCGACGATGCTGCCCACGACCGTCGCCGAGTCGCCCTCCGGTCCGCGCTCGATCAGCGTGAACAGGCCGTCCTGCGCGGCGAGCTCCTCGGCCGCGCGGGGGCTCCGGCCGGTGAATGCGGCGATGCCCCATTCGTGGTCGTCGTCGACGGCGTGCGTGTACCAGGCCTGGTGCGCTCGGTGGAAGGCGCCGAGGCCGAGGTGGACGATGCGGACGGGAGCCGCCGGCAGGCCCGCGGACGCGCGATCGAGACCGCCTCCTCCGCCGTGCCCGCTCACAGCTTGAAGACCTTCCGCGGCTGGGCGTCGACGAGGTCCAGGATGACGGCGCTCGCCGTCTCGGAGTCGATGCGCCCCTCGGCGACCAGGCGCGCGAGGAACGCGGCGTCCAGCCTCCGCGCCATGTCGTGACGGGCCGGGATGGAGAGGAACGCGCGGGTGTCGTCGATGAAGCCGGAGCTCCGCGAGAAGCCGGCGGTCTCCGTCACGGCGGCGCGGAAGCGCAGCACCGCGTCGGGCGCGTCGAGGAACCACCACGGCGCTCCGAGGAACACCGACGGGTAGTAGCCGGCGAGGGGAGCGAGCTCGCGCGAGTGGGTGCTCTCGTCGATCCCGAAGAGGACGAGGTGGAAGCCCGGTGCGTTGCCGAGCTCCTGCAGCAGCGGGCGGAGGGGCTCGGCGAACCGGGTCGCGACGGGGATGTCGTGGCCGGTGTCGGGACCGAAGCGCTCGAAGGTCGGCCGATCGTGGTTGCGCAGCACCCCGGCGTGGACGGTCATCACCAGGCCGTCGTCGACGCTCATGCGGGCGGACTGCAGCAGCAGGTGGGCGGCGAGGACGCGGCTGCCCTCGGCGTCGATCGTGCCGGCGCGGGCGCGGGCGAAGAGGGACTGCGCCTCGGCGGGGTCGAGGTCGACGGTCAGCGGCTCCAGCACTCCGTGGTCGGCGGAGACGGCGCCGTGGTCGAGGAAGTACCGGCGCCGGGCGCGGAGGGCCTCGAGGAATCCGGGGAAGCTGGACTCCTTCGTTCCGGTGGCGGCGGCCAGGGCGGCGATGCGCTCGGGCCAGCCGGGGGTGGAGGGATCGAGGTAGGCGTCGGGGCGGAAGGTCGGCAGCACGCGGCCCGGGAACGCCGGATCCTCCGCCAGAGCCCGATGGACGGCCAGGTCGTCCAGCGGATCGTCGGTCGTCGCCAGCACCTCGATCCCGAACCGCTCGAAGAGCGCCCGCGGGCGGAAGGCGTCGGACGCCAGCCGGACCCCGATCGCCGCGAAGAGGGCGTCGGCGGTGGAGGCGTCGGGCTGCTCGGTGATGCCGAACTGCTCGGCGAGGATCGACTGGAGCCAGTAGCCCGAGGCGGTTCCCGCGAAGATCCGCCAGTGCGCGCAGAACGTGCGCCACACCTCCTCCGGGCCGGCGAGGCGCTCGCCTCCCGGGATGCCGAGATCGCCCAGGTCGATCCCGGCGGAGTGGAGCAGCCGGGTGACGTAGTGGTCGTGCCGGAGGAAGAGCTCGGACGCGTCGGCGAAGGGGCGGTCCTCGAGCAGGAGGCGCGGATCCACGTGCCCGTGCGGGGAGAGGATCGGCAGGTCGGCGACGCTCGCGTGGAGATCGCGGGCGATCGCCCGGGTCGTCGGGTCGATCGGCAGGAGTCGGTCGGGATCGTTCAGCAGCTTCGTCGGCACGGGGCCATCCAAGTATGGGTGCCGAGGAGTGTCAACCGATTGCCAGAGGTGTCGCACCGGATGGCGCGCCGGGCGCGGACCGGGGTCAGGAGTCGCGGCGGGGCCCCGTCGAGGCGCGCGGGACGAACTCCGTCGGCAGGTCGTCGGCCCGCTCCGGAGGCTCCTCGTCGCCGAGCACCCGGCGGACCGCCCGCTCGCCCATCCGGCCCAGCGGTGCGCTGATGGTCGACAGCGGCGGCGAGGTGAAGTCGCTGCCGAAGATGTCGTCGAAGCCGATGATGCTGAGCTGCTCCGGGATCGCGACGCCCGACTCCTGAGCCGCGCGCATCAGTCCGATGGCGACCAGGTCGTTGTAGGCGATCACCGCGCCGACGCCGGAGGCGGTCACCCTCGCGAGCGCGCTCCTCCCGCCCTCGAGGGTCGAGACGCCCGGCCCGATCTCGACGACCGTCATGCCCCGCTGCGGAGCGCGGTCGAGGAGGAGCTCCCATCGCGCGGCGCTCATCCACGAGTCGGGCGGACCGGCGATGAAGGCGAGGGAGCGGTGGCCGAGGGCCGCGAGGTGGTCGAGCGCGGCGTCGATCCCGGGGGCGAGATCGGGCACGATCCCCGCGACGCCGGGGACCACGCGGTTGAGGACGACGACCGGGATGCGCCCGGCCAGCGCGATGATCTCCTCGTCGCTGAGGCGGGTGCTGACGAGGACGAGCCCGTCGGTGGAGGCGGCGATGCGGTCGGCCGCCTCGGCCTCGCGCTCCCCGGACTCCTGCGACTCGGCGAGGATCATCGTGAAGCCGCGGAGCGACGCCGCCCGCTCCGCTCCGCGCACGGCGGGGAAGAAGGCCGGGTTGGTGATGTCGGCCACCAGCAGCCCGAGGGTCGAGGTGCGGCCCGTCGGCAGCGCGCGCGCCATCGGATTGAGCCGGTAGCCCAGCTCCTTCGCGGCGGCGCGGATCCGCTGCTCGGTCGCGGCGTTCAGCCGTCCGGGCGTGCTCAGCCCGCGGGAGACGGTGGAGGGGGCGACGCCGGCGAGTCGGGCGACGTCGTAGATCGTCGTCGCGGAGCGGCCGCGGCGTCTCGCGGCGGAGGGGCCGGTGGGCGCGTCTTCGCTGGGCACGATCGCGGTCTTCTCTCGAGGGGCACGGCGGCGGACGGGGCGCCGTCCGCCGCCCATGCTGCCACAGGGCCGAGAAGCCCGCCCGGCCCGTCGCTCGCGTCCGGGTCGGGCCGGATCGGGGAGCCCGCGCTCCGGGAGGCCGCCGTCGCCGGTCGGCCGCCCACCGCTCCGGCCCCTCCAGCGCGGGTCCGCGCGGCTCCGCCCCGTCAGCTCCGCTCCGGGAACGCCCCCTCCTCGCGGATCCGCTCGTTGAGCGCCGCCAGGAACACGCCCTCGTCGAGGTCGAGCGGTACCTCGCGTCCCGTCCAGCTCGAGTAGTGGATGGCGTTGGCGAGCCGGACCCCGAGGATCCCCTCCGCCCCGGGTGCGAGCAGCGGCGTGCCGTGCAGGATGCTGTCCGCGAAGTCCTGCAGGACGGCCGTGTGCTGCTCGCCCCAGACCGACGCCGACTCGATCCGCTCCGTCGTGGAGAGGCCCGCGGTGTCGTAGCGACCGCTGAGCAGGAGGCCCACGTCCTCGGCGCTGAGGGCGGCGCTGACCTCGCGCTCGGGGGCGTTCAGCCGGGTGATCGTCGCGACCCGGGAGTCGTCGACGACGATCCGGCCGCGGTCGCCGACGATCTCGAGGCGGTCGGTGCCGATCGGGTCGTGCGTCGTGGTGACCAGCACGCCGGTCGTGCCCCCGCCGAAGTCGGCGAGCACCGTCACCTCGTCCTCCACCGCGATGTCGCGGCACCGCCCGTAGCCGGCCTTCGCGACCACCGACTCCGGCACTCCGCACAGCCACTGCCACAGGTCGAGCTGGTGGGGCGCCTGGTTGACCAGGACGCCTCCGCCCTCGCCTCCCCAGGTCGCGCGCCACGCGCTCTGGTCGAAGTAGGCCTGCGGCCGCCACCAGGTGGTGATGATCCAGTTCGAGCGCAGGATCCGGCCGATCCCGCCCTCGTCGACGACCTCCTTGAGCCGGCGGTAGAGCGGGTTAGCCCGCTGGTTGAACATGATCGCGAAGCGCTGCCCGGGACGGGCGGCGGCGGCCTCGTTCAGCTCCGCCACCTGCGCGGCGTAGACGCCCGCCGGCTTGTCGACCAGCACGTGCAGCCCGTGCTCGAGAGCGTCGATGCCGATCCCGGGGTGGAGGTAGTGCGGAGTGCAGACGACGACGGCGTCGACCTCCCCGCTCGCGAGGAGGGAGCGGTGGTCGGCGTGGAAGGACGCTCCGGGCGCGAGCGCGGCGGCCGCCGCCTCCCGGGCGGGGTCGACGTCGGCGACGGCGGTGACGACGAGGTCGCGCACCCTGCCGTCGGCGAGGAAGCGGGCGTAGGAGGAGCCCTGGGCGCCGAATCCGATGATGCCGAGGCGGACGGTGGTCATGGGAGGAGTCCTTCGTTCGGGGTGGAATGGGGGATCCGCGCGGGCGCGCTCGGGGCGTAGGCGGCCTGGACGATCGCGAGCGACCTCGCCGCCTCGCGGGGCGAGATCCAGAAGGGCTCGTCCTCGCCGAGGCGGGCGTAGAAGTCGTGCACGAGCAGCTCGTGCGAGGCGCCCCAGTACGAGCGCCCGCCGGATCGGCGCTCCGTGTCCGGGACGACCTCGACGGATCCGTCGTCGCGCCGCACGGTGAGGGCACCGCGCAGCGAGACGGTGGCGCGCTCGGTGCGCAGGCGGAGCTCGACCGGCTCGTCCCACGCGTTCGCCACGGTCGCGTAGAGGACGCTGCGCGCGCCGGAGGCGTGGGTGAGCACCAGGTCGGCGGTGTCCTCGACCTCGATCGGAAGCAGGCGCGTGGAGGCGGAGCCGCTCACCGCGACCACCTCGCCGAGGAGCCACTGCAGGAGGTCGATGGTGTGGATCGCCTGGTTCATCAGCATCCCGCCGCCGCCCTCGGCCCGCATCCCGCGCCAGGGGCGGTCGAGGTAGTAGCCGGGAGTGCGGTGCCAGAGCACGGTCGCGGCCGCACCCGTCACGGCGCCCAGGGAGCCGGACACCAGCAGCTCGCGGAGGCGCTGCACGGGCGGGTTGTAGCGGTTCTGGAAGCAGACGCCGATGCGCGCCCCGCCCCGCTCGGCCGCGGCGATCACCTGCTCGCCCTCGGCGACGGAGGAGGCGAGCGGCTTCTCGAGGAGCACCGCGACGCCGCGGTCCAGGGCCGCGACCGCCAGCGCGGCGTGCGTGCTGTGCGGAGTGCAGACGTGCACGACGTCGGGGCGGACGGAGTCGAGCATCCGGACCGCCTCGGGGAAGCCCGGCACCGCGTGCCTCTCGGCGGCCGCGGCGAGCCGGCCCGGGTCGGTGTCGCAGACCGCCACCAGCTCCGCGCCGGGTGCGGTGCCGATCGCCGCGAGGTGGACGGAGGAGATGTCGCCGCAGCCGATCACCGCCGCGCGGACGGTCATCGCAGGTCGATCCCGAGCGAGGAGGCGAGCCCCCGGAAGGCCCGAGCGGCCACCCCGAACGACTCGGGGCCGGAGAATCCGCCGAGGGCGTCCGTGATCGCGAGGTGCGGCTCCAGCGAGGCGACGCCCGTCCAGCCGTCGTCGCGCAGGGCGGTGAGCGTCTCGCGCAGCTGGCCGTCGCCCTCGCCGGCGGGCACCACGGTGCCGGTCGCGGCCACCGCGTCCTTCACCTGCAGGTAGTCGACGTAGGGCCGCAGCGCCGTCCAGCCGTCGTCGAAGGGCCGCACCCCGCACTGCACGAAGTTCGCGTTGTCCCAGGCGAGGCGCAGGGCGGGCGAGCCGACGGACTCGACCAGGTCGAGGATCCGCTCGGGGACGTCGCCGTAGATGTCCTTCTCGTTCTCGTGCAGCAGCACGACGCCCTCGCGCTCGGCGCGATCGGCGAGCCTGCGCATGCGCAGCAGGACGCCGTCGCGGATGCTCTCGACCGGCACTCCCTCGCCCCGGTAGAACGAGAAGACGCGGATGCTCGGTGTGCCGAGGGCGTGCGCGGCGCGGATGACGCGGTCGAGGCGCGCCACCTCGAGCTCGGGGTCGAGGGCGACGTCGACCTTGCCGATGGGCGAGGCGACGGCCGAGACGGACTGTCCGCCGCGCTCGAGCACGGCGGCCAGGCGGGCGAGGCGCTCGTCGTCGAGGTCGACGACGTTCCGGCCCCAGGCGCTGCGCACCTCGATGCTGTGTGCGCCGAGCGCTCGGAGGACGGCGACCTGGACGACCGGGTCGGGGTCGATCTCGTCGCCGAAGCCGGAGAGGGTCCAGGGTGCGGGGTTCTCGGGTGCGGTCGTCGCGGGTGCGGTGGTCACGGTGCGTGCCTCGTTCTCGTCGTCGGGAACCGGCGGGCAGGAGCGCCGCCGTGCCACGACCATACGGGTATTGGCAACCGATTGACAAGATCGGAGGCACGCCTCTACCGTCGGGGGCGTTCCGGGCCGCGGAGACGCCGGCCCCCACCGCGACCGGGAGGACTGCCGTGACCAGGATCGGCGTGCAGGCGATGATGCTGAAGGACGCGTTCGCCTCGGCGGGCGCCTTCGCGACGCTCCGGGAGGTCCGAGCGATCGGCTACCGGTCGGTGGAGATCTCGCAGATCCCGCTGACGGCGGCCACCGTGGCCGAGCTGCAGCGGGCGCGGGACGAGCTCGGCGTGGAGATCGCGGCGATCTCGGCGGGCCTGGCACCGGAAGACTCCCCGGGCGCCGCGCTCGAGGGCGGGCTCGCCGGGATCGTCGCCGACGCCCGTGCGCTCGGCACCCGCACGGTCCGGATCGGCATGCTGCCCGCCTCCGCGGCGGCCTCGCCGGCCGCCCTGCTCGACTTCGCCGACCGCTGCCAGGCCGCCGCGGCGAGGCTCCGCGACGACGGGCTGCGGCTGCTGCTCCACAACCACCACCACGAGTTCGCGCGGCACGACGACCGCCTCCTGCTCGACGTCGTCGCCGACCGGGCTCCGCTGCTGGGGCTCGAGCTCGACGTGCACTGGGTGCAGCGGGGCGGGCTCGATCCCGTGACGACGCTGCGCCGGTACGGGGAGCGCGTCGCCCTGGTGCACCTGAAGGACTACCGGGTCGGGCCGCCCGCCGATGTGTCCGGCGGGTGGTCCGTGCACGCCTTCACCTCGAACGTGCAGTTCGCCGAGGTGGGGGAGGGCAATCTCGACTTCCCGGGGATCATCGGGACGAGCCTCGCGCTCGGCGTCGACCACCTCCTCGTCGAGCAGGACGAGCGCTACGGGCGGAGCGCGCTCGACTGCCTGCGGACCTCGCACGCGAACCTCGTCGCGATGGGGTTCTCGGACCTGTTCTGAGGAGCGGCCGAGGCTCCTCCCCAGGGATCGGAGCGGCCCGTTCTCCACCGCTCAGGGGTCCGGGTCCCCGCCGCGTCGGGCGCGACGGCACGCTTGACCCGTCGACGGAGGAGGTGGTGGCGGTGGTCGTTCCGGACACTGTGCTCGGCGTGACGGCGCTCGTCGCGCTGGTGCTGTCCGGGGTGCTCCACGCCTCCGTGCGGGTCTGGGCGGCGGGGTCCCGCTGGACGACCGCACGGTCTCCGCGCGCCTGTTCAGGGCGGTCCTGGTGATCATCGCGCTCGACACGGCGTACCTCGTCGTGGCCGGCGAGGAGCTCTTCGCATCCGGGCGCAGCCCCGGAGAAGAAGCAGCCGGATCCGCCGGGGTCCGCCTCTGCTCCGCGGAGCGGAGGACAATGGAGGGACCCCCAGCGAAGGAGACCACCGTGGATCAGCCGCGCATGAACGTCGAGTCGTTCAACCTCGACCACCGCACCGTCGCCGCGCCGTACGTGCGCCTCGCCGACGCGAAGACGCTGCCCGGAGGCGACCACCTCGTCAAGTACGACGTGCGCTTCACCCAGCCCAACCGCGGGCACCTCGAGATGGCCACCGTGCACTCGCTCGAGCACCTGTTCGCCGAGAAGTCCCGCAACCACTCCGACCGCGTGATCGACTTCTCGCCGATGGGCTGCCAGACCGGCTTCTACCTGCTCCTCTCGGGCGAGCCCGAGCTCTCCGAGGTGCTCGGCCTGGTCGAGGCGACGCTCCAGGACATCACCGAGGCCGACGAGGTCCCGGCCGCCAACGAGACCCAGTGCGGCTGGGGCGCCAACCACTCCCTCGAGGGGGCGCAGGAGGCGGCGCGCACGTTCCTCGCGCACCGCTCGGAGTGGGAGACGGTCACCGCGTGAGCACGGCGATCGTCCTGGTCGCGATGGACGAGGAGGCCTCGCCGTTCCTCGCCGCCGCGTCCAGAGCCTCCGAGCCGCGCGCCGTCGGCAACGCCCTGCAGTGGGAGCTCGAGCTCGACTCCCGCGCGGTGCTGCTCGTCCGCACCGGCATCGGCCTCGTCAACGCGGCCGGCGGTCTCACCGCAGCGATCCTGCGGGAGGCCGGCGAGCGGCCGCTCGTGGTGAGCGCGGGGACCGCCGGCGGCCTGGGCGCCGACGTCCGCGTGGGCGAGGTCGTGATCGGCGCCGAGTACGTGCAGACCGACGCCGATGCGCGGGCGTTCGGCTACGCGCTCGGGCAGGTCCCGGGGATGCCCGCCCGCTACTCCGGGGACGACGCGGCGCTCGCCGCGGAGCTCGAGCTGCCCGAGGGGCCGCCGGTGCGCCGCGGCCTGATCGTCTCGAGCGACGTCTTCGTCTCCAGCGCCCACGTGGACCGCGTGCGGAGCGACTTCCCCGGCGCGCTCGCCACCGACATGGAGTCGGTCGCGCTCGCGCAGACGGCGCACGTGCACGGGCTGCCGTTCGTCTCGGTCCGCGGGATCTCGGACCTCTGCGCCCCCGGCGAGTTCGAGGCGCACGTCGACGACGCGGCCGATCGCTCCGTCGCCGTGGTGCGGGCGCTGCTCGTCGGGCTGGGCGACCGGGACTGACGGACGGGCGGCCCTCCGCGACAGCGCGGAAGGGCCGCCCCGGGGGTCAGTCGTTGCCGACGTGCTGGTCGCCGGCCTCCTGGGCCTTGTCGACCTGCCCGGCGAACTTCCCGCCGGTCGCGGAGTCGGCGGCGTCGCCCGCCTTGTCGAGTCCCTTGTCGGTCAGCTCCTCGCCCTTGTCGCTGCTCGCGGCGTTCTTCGCCTTGTCCGCGAGTCCTCCGAGATCCACCATGGGGTCGTTCCTTCCGTCGATGAGCGCCCGTCGAGCAACGGGCCGTCGCCAGTCTCCGCCGCTCGGCGAGGGTCTGCGCGGGGGTTGCGGCTCACGGCCGCGCCGAGGACGATGCGCCTCCGGATCCGCTGTTCCGCTCGTGCCCGCGACGCGCCAGAGTGAGCGGTGCGCCCCCGCGCACCGACCCCAGGGAGACCCGATGAAGTACATGCTGATCATGCGCGCGACCGATGCGGCGAAGGAGGCCTACGCCTCCATCCCGTTCGACGAGATCATCACCCGGATGGGGCAGTACAACGAGGCGATGATCGAGGCGGGCGTGCTGCTCTCGGGCGACGGCCTGGCCGACGACGTCGCCTCCTCCGGCTTCGTGGTCGACTTCTCCTCCGAGCCGCCGACCGTCGTCGACGGCGCCTACGGCCCGACCGAGTCGCTCTTCAACGGCTTCTGGATCATCGGGGTCGACTCCAAGGAGCAGGCCCGCGAGTGGGCGCTGCGCTGCCCGCTGGTGCCCGGCAACCGCCTCGAGGTGCGCCGGATCACCGACGAGAGCGACTTCGCGGAGTTCGCCGACAACGAGTACGTGCAGAAGGAGGCCGGCTGGCGCGAGGACGAGGCGGCCCGCGCCTCCGGGGACTGACGCGGCGGCGGGCGTCACGCCTCCGTGACGACGCCCGCCTCGACGTGCCAGTGCCGCGTCAGCTGCACCGTCTCGAGCATCCGCCGGTCGTGGGTGACCAGCAGCAGGGTGCCCTCGTACGCCTCGAGCGCCTCCTCCAGCTGCTCGATGGCGACGAGGTCGAGGTGGTTGGTCGGCTCGTCGAGCACCAGGAGGTTCGTGCCGCGGGCCTGGAGGAGCGCCAGGGCGGCCCGCGTCCGCTCGCCCGGCGAGAGCTCGCCGACGCGGCGGCCGACGTGGTCGGCCTTCAGCCCGAACTTCGCCAGCAGCGTGCGGACCTCGGCGGTCGGCCACTCGGGCACCAGCGCCTCGAACGCGTCCGCGAGCGGCACCTCGGCGGCGAGCATCCCGCGGGCCTGATCGATCTCGCCGATCGCCACGCTCGCTCCGAGAGAGGCGCCGCCCTCCTCCGGCTCGGCGCGGCCGAGGAGGAGCGACAGCAGCGTCGACTTGCCGGCGCCGTTGGGCCCGGTGATGCCGATCCGGTCGCCTGCGTCGACCTGGAGCGACACCGGCCCGAGCGTGAAGGCGCCGCGGCGGGCGACCGCGCCGTTCAGCGTCGAGACGACCGAGCTCGAGCGCGGGGCGCTGCCGATCGTGAAGGCGAGCTGCCACTCCTTGCGCGGCTCCTCGACCTCCTCGAGCCGCGCGATCCGGCTCTCCATCTGGCGCACCTTCTGCGCCTGCTTCTCGCTCGACTCCGCCGAGGCCTTGCGGCGGATCTTGTCGTTGTCGGGGGCCTTCTTCATCGCGTTGCGCACGCCCTGGCTCGACCACTCCCGCTGGGTGCGGGCGCGGGAGACCAGGTCGGCCTTCTGCTCGGCGAAGTCCTCGTACTTCTCGCGGCGCTGGCGGCGCGCGGTCTCGCGCTCCTCCAGGAACGCGTCGTAGCCGCCTCCGTAGACCCGGTTGGTGCCCTGCGCGAGATCGAGCTCGAGCACGCGGGTGACGCTGCGGGCGAGGAACTCGCGATCGTGGCTCACGAGGACCGCGCCGCCGCGGAGCCCGCGGACGAAGGCCTCCAGGCGCTCCAGGCCGTCGAGGTCGAGGTCGTTGGTCGGCTCGTCGAGCAGCACCACGTCGAAGCGCGAGAGCAGCAGTGCCGCGAGGCCCACCCGCGCCGCCTGCCCGCCGGAGAGGGAGGTCATCGTCGAGGAGGCGGCCGCGGCGCCGAGCGACAGGCCCAGGTCGGCCAGGACGACCGGGGTGCGCTCGTCGAGGTCGGCCGCGCCGCTCGCGAGCCAGCGGTCGAGCGCGAGGGCGTAGCGGTCGGCGATCGAGCCGTCGGGATCGGGGTCGGCCAGGGCGGAGGCGGCGGCGTCGAGCTCGGCGGAGGCCTCGGCGCAGCCGGTGCGGCGCGCGATGTAGCCGGCGACGGTCTCGCCCTCGCGGCGCTCGTGCTCCTGCGGCAGCCAGCCGACGAAGGCGTCGCCCGGCGAGAGCACGACGGAGCCCTCGAGCGGAGCCGTCTCGCCCGCGAGGATGCGCAGGAGCGTCGACTTGCCGGCTCCGTTCGCCCCCACGACGCCCACCACGTCCCCGGGGGCGACCGTCAGGTCGAGTCCGTCGAACAGGGTGCGGTGCGCATAGCCTCCGGAGAGGCCCTTGGCGACGAGGGTGGCGGTCACCGGTCCAGCGTAGGCGCGGGCGACTCGCTAGACGGCCTGGTGATCAGCCGGTCTAGGATGTGCGGATGAGCGACACGAGCCTGCGGAGCGGCGCCGGGTACTGGTACCCGGACGAGTCGTCCACCCGCCGTGCGGTCGAGGTGCTGAGCGCCATGCGCACGTACCGCGTCTCCGAGGTCTCGATGCGCCGCCGCACGCGCGAGCGGATGGCGATGGGCGAGACGGACCTGATCGCCATCCAGTACCTGCTCCGCCAGCAGCGCAAGGGCGAGCTGGTGACCGGCAAGGATCTGGCCTCGCACCTCTCCATCTCGTCCGCGTCGACCACGGTCCTCATCGACCGCCTGGTCCGCAGCGGCCACCTCGTGCGCAAGCCCAACCCGACCGACCGGCGCGGGATCGTCGTGGAGGCGACCGTCGACAGCGACGACGAGGTGCGCGCCACGCTCCAGGAGATGCACCGCCGGATGCTCGAGATCGCCGAGGACCTGGACGCCCCCGAGGCCGAGGTCGTCGTCAACTTCCTCCGCCGGATGAGCGCGGCCGTCGACGAGATCGACGCGGAGCACGGCGACGGGCACGATACGGACGAAGCCGACCCGGCGGAACCCTCCGCGGTGAAATAGCTAGACGGACTAGTAATAAGCCGAGGGGCCTATAGTCTGGCGGCATGGGTCAATTCCTCTACGGCACTCCTCCCGCCGTCATCGAGATCGAGGACCGGACCCTGGCCCACCTCCAGATCGTGATCTACGCTAAGTTCCGCCGCGACGAGCGCTTCAGCCTCACCCTCGACTCGATGCCCGAGGGCGCGCGCGGCCGCCACTCCTTCTGGATGAACCCGAACATCGCCCTGCAGTTCCACTTCGCGGGGAGCCGGCAGCCGACGATCAACCCGACCTGGGTCGAGCTCCTGATGGACGCGGCGAACAGCGGCGGCGGGCTGCGCCTGCTCCCCGAGCCCCCGTCCTGACCCGGTCCCGGTGAGGCCGACCCGGTCCGGACGACCGCGGAGCTCCCTGCACGAGGGTGGATCCGCAGCACCGCCCTCCTGCGACAGCGCACGTGCCCCCGGCAGCCCCGTCTCCTAGGGTGGAGCGGGCGCCGCGGGGCGTGCGGAGGGCGGGGGACATGCGCAGGACGGTCATCGGAGCGACGGCACTGGCCGGTGTGCTCGCGCTCGCGGGGTGCTCGGCGCCCGCTCCGGCTCCGACGGTCACGGTCACCGTGTTCGCCACGGCGACGCCGACCCCGGTGCCGGACCCGACCGTCACGGCGGCGCTCCCGCAAGCGACGGCCACGGTCTTCGCGCCGGTCCCCGAGGCGACGGTCACCTTCACGCCGAACGCGACGCCGGACATCCCCGAGACGGCCTTCGCCGTCGACAACGGCGCGGTTCCCGGGGCGAACGGCCAGCCGACCCGCGACGGCGCGGGCGACATCGTGAGCTACACCGTGGTGCAGGGTGACACGTTCTTCGACATCGCGCAGCGCTTCGGGATCCCGGTGCAGCAGCTGCTCCGGATGAACCCGACGATCGCCGGAGCCGGCGAGGCGGTCTACATCAATGCAGTCGTCAACCTCGACGCGAGCACGCTGGGCTGAGCGGAGCGGCGAGCCGCGGAGGCGGCCGCCCGGAGCGACCCGGCTACTGCGACTTCGGCAGGACGTGGAACGCGACGGCGAGCGATCCCGAGATCATCAGGATGCCGCCGACGAAGAGGAATCCGGCGATGTCGGGCAGCAGGAACGAGTTGCCGAGAACGAGGATCCCGCCGAGGAACAGCACGAACGAGAGGACGACGCCCAGACCAGTCATGCCCTCATCGTACGCAGGTCACGGGAGCAGGAGGTCCGCGAGCTCCTCGGCGCCGGACACCAGCGCGATCGTCCCGACCGCCTCGAGCGGCGATCCGTAGCCCCACTCGACCATGATCGTCGGCACGCCGTGGGCGGCGGCGCCCTGCACGTCGTGCTCGCGGTCGCCCACCATCACCGGCGCCGAGAGGTCGACGCCGAGCTCGCGGAGCCGGCGCAGCGCCTCCTCCACGACGTCGGCCTTGGCGCTGCGGACCTCGTCCTCGGAGGCGCCGCAGATCACCGTGAAGTACTGCGCCAGTCCGTAGTGCTCGAGGATGCGCGTGGCCGCCGACTCCGGCTTGGAGGTCGCGAGCGAGAGCGGCACGCCGGCCTCGGCGATGCGCGCGAGCACCTCGGGCAGCCCCGGGTAGACCGAGGAGTCGAACAGTCCGCCCGCGTTGTAGCGGCGGCGGTAGACCACGAGCGCGGCCTGTGCCTCCTCGACGGTCATCCCGCCGAGCTCGCGGAACGCCTCGAGCAGCGGAGGGCCGACGTAGGCCAGCAGCTCGGCCGGAGCGGGCACGGGGCGGCCCAGCTCGACGAAGGTCTCGACGAGGGTGCCGGTGATGCCGGGGGCGGAGTCGGTGATCGTGCCGTCGAGGTCGAACAGGATGCAGGACCAGGTGCCGGCGCGCGCGTCGAGGCCGGTGGCGGCGAGGGTCGTGTCGGACATGGCGGGCTCCTGACCTCGGAGAACGGGGTGACGCCGGCGCTGCCCCGCCGGGGGCCACACTCTACGGCCGTTCGGCGTCCAGAGCCCGTTCGACGAACGAACGGGTGACGACCTGGGCGATCGAGCCGGGGTCGAGCTGCACGGCGACGAAGTCGGCGGTGCGGATCAGCGCGAAGGCCTCGCGTCCGGGGAGGACCAGCATCTGCACCCGCGGATGCTGCTGCCGGGGGACCGCGGTGCGCACCTCGTCCGTGGAGGTGAACAGCGGCAGGACCTGCTCCCCGGTGGTCGTCGCGACGGTGCGGACGTGCGGCACGCCTCCGGGCTGGGAGCCCGTGACGTCGACCACGAGGGAGCCGTCGAGGCAGGCCTCGAGCAGCCGGTCGACGGCCTCGGCGGTGGGAGCGGCGACGAGCGCCTCCAGTGCTTCCCGAGCCTCCGCATTGCGGTACGGACCGGGTCGCGCCGGGCGTGCAGGGGGTCCGCCTCGTCGTGCCATGGCTCCACGCTAACGAAGACCGCGGCGTGATCGGAATCGCCGGGACCGGTTCCCGGGAATGCGCGCGATCGGTGTCCGGAATCGTTACGGCCGTCTGCGGACACCGTGTCCTCTATTCGACGGCTGGTGGCGAACAGCTCGATTCCGCCGTGATTGCCTCCGCTTATCCTGAACATTCCCCTCGACATGGCGCGAGAAAGGGACGAATGGCGCCATTCATGGCGCACTCGATTGTGAAAGGGGGTAATGTCTCTTCCGGTCCGGGTCGAGACAGTCCGGTCCCGCGAACTCCAGGAGGAAAAGTGGCCCAGAAGATCACGCTTGTCGACGATATCGACGGAACCCTTATCGATTCCGGTGACGGCGGTACCGTCCGCTTCAGCATCGAGGGCGCCAACTACGAGATCGATCTCGGCCCCGACAACATCGCCGAGCTCCACTCGGCGCTCGAGAAGTTCGTCTCGAGCGCCCGCCGCGTCGGCTCGCGGCCCGCGGCCGCCACGAGCGTCGCGACCGCCTCCAAGAGCGACCCCAAGCAGCTCAAGGCCATCCGCGAGTGGGCGAACGCCAACGGCCACCCGGTCTCCGACCGCGGACGCATCCCCTCCGAGGTCCAGGCCGCCTACCAGGCCGCCCACAAGTAGCGGCCGCCGGGCTCTCGGCCCGGTGAGACGCCGCATTCCCGGGCCTCGCGCCCGGTGAGCGGAAGGCCCCCGTGATCCGATCGCGGGGGCCTTCGCCGTGCCTGTCAGAACAGGCGCGTGTGGGAGTCGTCGGTGCCGCGCATGGCCTCGTAGTCGAGCACCACGCAGCGGATTCCGCGGTCCTCGGCGAGAGTCCGCGCCTGCGGCTTGATCTCCTGAGCGGCGAAGACTCCCGTCACCGGGAAGAGGTGCGGATCGCGATTCATCAGCTCGAGATAGCGGGTGAGCTGCTCGACTCCGTCGATCTCGCCGCGGCGCTTGATCTCGACGGCGACGGCGGCTCCCGAGGAATCGCGGGCGAGGATGTCGACCGGGCCGATCGCGGTCATGTACTCGCGCCGGACGAGAGTGTGCCCCTCTCCGAGGAGGCCGATCTGCTCGGCGAGAAGGCGCTGGAGATGCGACTCCACTCCGTCCTTCACGAGTCCCGGATCGACGCCGAGCTCGTGCGCCGAATCGTGCAGCACCTCGTGGATCGAGACGACGAGAGCGTCGCCGGTCTTGCGGTGCGCGACGGTCCACTGCTGCGTCACTCCCGCGGCGCGCGCCTCCTCGTCGGGCTCGCCCGTGATCAGCGTGCAGGGAGGGCTCATCCAGTTCAGCGGCTTGTAGGAGCCGCCGTCGGAGTGGATGAGGACGCTCCCGTCGGCCTTGACGAGCAGGAGGCGGGTGGCGAGCGGGAGGTGGGCGCTGAGACGGCCGGTGTAGTCGACGGAGCAGCGCGCGATGACGAGACGCACCCGTCGAGGATAGACGGCGCGGCTCCGGCGGGCTCCCGGCTCAGCGCGCGGCGACGGGAGGCCGGCGGCCGAGCGGAGGAGCGGGCGGCGGCACCGAGAGCGAGGCGCGCAGCGCGACCGCGAACTCGGCCGGCGCCTCCGCCCACGGGTGGTGGCCGCTCGACTCGATGACGGCCAGGCTCGCCTGCGGCAGGAGCGCGGTGAGCGCCTCCAGAGCGGCGACGCCCGTCACCGGATCGTCCTCGCCGCCGAGGACGACGGCGGGGCAGTCGAGGCGCTGCAGAGCGTCGCGGATCGCCGCGGTGTCGTCGGAGCCCGCGGGAGCGGTGTGCTCCTCACGGGGAGCGTGGTCGTCGATCCCGAGCCAGGCGGTGCCGGGGGCGATCAGGAGCAGGTGGGCGACGCGCTCGGGCGCGCCCACGGCGGCGAGCAGGACGGCGCGGCATCCGGAGTCGTGCGCGGCGAGATCGAGCTCGTCGACGCCGAGGTGACGGCGCAGGTCCTCCACGTCGGCGGCCGTCGTGGCCGGGGGAGCGGGAGGCAGCTCCGCGGAGCCGCCCACTCCGCGCGGGTGCAGCACGAGGACGCGGCGCGTGCAGGCGATCGAGGCGAACGAGCCGAGGTAGGAGGGGTGGCGCTCCGGCTCACCGGGGACGACCACCAGGGGCCGCCCCTGACCGGCTCCGTGCTCGTCGACGTGGAGCAGGGCGCCGTCGCGCGCTCGGTACCGCATCCGCTCCCCCTCCGCCGCCGTCCTGGGAAGCCTAGGGGGAGGCGCGCCGGGGCGCCCGGGCCGCACGGGGGCTTGCGGAGGCGCGTGGAGCGGGGCGGTCAGCTCCGTCGGCTGCGGGCGGCGGGGGAGGCGAGCCCGGCGACGACCACCAGGGCCAGCACCAGGAAGAGGGCGTTCAGCAGGCCGTAGTGCTCGCCGAGGAAGCCGATGGCCGGCGGTCCGACCAGGAACGCGACGTAGCCGAGCATCGCCACCGCGCTGACGCGGGCGGCCGAGTGCGGCCCCTCCGCCGCGGCCGACATGCCCACCGGGAAGCCGAGCGAGCAGCCCAGACCCCAGGCGACCGCGCCGACGACGACGAGCGCGTCGACCGGGGCGAGGATGAACAGCAGGATGCCGACGATCGCGAGCCCGGCGGAGGCGCGCAGCACCGGGACGCGGCCGAAGCGGTCGAGCACGGGTCCGCCGATCACGCGTCCGACGGTCATGGCGGCGACGAACACGCCGAACACGACGGCGGCGGTCGTCTTGTCGGTGCCGTGGCCGTCGACCATCGCCAGGGTCAGCCAGTCGTTCGCGGAGCCCTCGGCGAAGGCCATGCCCAGCATGATCAGGCCGATGAGGACGAGGCGGCCGTCGCGCCAGACGCCGAGGGAGGCGGCGACGCGCTCGCGGACCGGCGGCTTCACCGTGGTCGCCGCGCCGGAGGTGTCGAGCTCCTCGCGGACCGGGACGAAGCGGATCGCGATCACCGCGGTCACGGCGATCACCACGGCGATCGCGCCGAGGTGGACGGCGACGGGCACGGCCAGGGCGGAGGCGCCCGCGCCGATCAGCGCGCCGGCCACGGTGCCCAGGCTGAAGAAGGCGTGGAACAGCGGCAGGAGCGTCTTGCCGAAGGCCTTCTCGTTGGCCGCTCCCTCGACGTTCATCATCACGTCGACCGCTCCATTGCCGAAGCCGAGCATCGCCATGCCGGCGAAGGCCGCGGGGAGGACGCCGATGACGTCGGCCGAGACGCCCAGCACCGCGAGCCCCGCCGCCGAGACGGTGAGACCGAGCGCCATGCCGCGCCGGGCGCCGATCGCGCCCATGACCGGCGTCGAGAACGCGAGTCCGACGATCGCGCCGATCGACATCGAGAGGATCAGCAGGCCCACTCCGGCGGTCGAGAGCTGGAGCTCGTCGCGGATGGCGGGCGTGCGCGAGACCCAGGTGGCGATCGAGATCCCGCTGAGGACGAAGATCGTGAAGACGGCGTTGCGCCAGGCGACCAGCTGCGGGCGCGTGAGCGCGGACGTCGAGGTCATGGCGGTTCTCCTGGTGCGGGCGGGATCCGGACACCGGATCGAGAGGCACGGTCGAATCGATTCGAAGCGAGCCGGTCTAAGCTATCCGGAACCCCGGGGACGGTCAACCGATGACGAGCGCGCCGCCCCCACGAGGAGGAACGTGGAACCCCGCAAGAGCCCCCGGCCGACGCTCGCCCGCGTCGCGAGCCGGGCCGGAGTGTCCCCCTCCACCGCCTCGCTGGTCTTCAGCGGCTCCGGCCCCGTCTCGGAGGCCACGAAGGAGCGGGTGCTGCGCGCGGCGTCCGAGCTCGACTACGCCGGTCCCGACCCGCGGGCGCGCTCGCTCCGCCGCGGCCGCTCGGGGATCGTGGGGGTCGTCGTGGACGAGCGGATGCTGCACGCGTTCCGCGACCCGATCAAGATCGCCATGCTCGACGGGATCGCCGACGTGCTCGGCGGGGTCGACGCCGGGATCCTGCTGCTCACCGAGACCGGCGACGGCGCGGGCCTGCTGGCGACCGCCCCGGTCGACGCGATGATCCTGGTCGGCTGCAGCCCGTCGGTCGACGACTCCGTCGCCGTGCTGCGCCGCCGGGGGGTGCCGGTCGTCGTGGTCGAGGGTCTCTCGGATCTGGGCGGCGCCGTGATCTCGCTCGACAACCGCGAGGCCAGCCGCACCCTCGCGGAGCACCTGCGCGAGCTCGGCCACGAGCGGGTCGCGGTGGTCTCGCTCCCCTTCGCGAAGGACCGGCGCCGCGGCGCGATCCCGCCCGGCTGGCGCTCGAGCCCCAGCATCACTCCGGTCGACCGCCTCCTCGGAGTGCAGGACGTCTTCCCGGAGGTGTCGGTCGTCGCCGCCGCCGCGAGCTCGGTCGACGAGGGCGTCGCCGCGGGCCGCACGCTGCTCGAGGGGGCGGAGCCGCCGACCGCGGTCGTCGCGCAGAGCGATCTGCTGGCCGCGGGCGTGATCCTCGCGGCGGAGGAGCGCGGGCTGCGCGTGCCCGAGGACCTCTCGGTGGTCGGCTTCGACGGCGTGCAGGTGCCCGGTCTCGCGGCCGAGTACGACCTCACGACGATGGCCCAGCCCGCGGTCGAGAAGGGCCGTGCGGCGGGACGGGCCGCGGTCGCGCTCCTGGCCGACGAGGAGGCGGAGGCGGTCTGCTTCCACGCCGTCTTCCACCGCGGGAACACCAGCGCACCGCCGCGCTGACCGGAGTTGTCCACAGGCTTCTCCACAGGGGAGGAGTGCGGTCAGCGGAGCCAGACGTCGCTGCGGACCCGGAGCCCGAGGGTGACCGCGCGGGCGCCGAGGAAGCCGACGGCGAAGGCGAGCCAGAGCGCGAGGAGGCGCCATTCGGCGGGCGCGGCGGGGGCGAGCAGGGCGAGCGGGACGAAGACGGCGAGGTTCGCGAGGCCGCTGAGCGCCAGGTAGCGGCCGTCGCCGGCGCCGATCAGCACGCCGTCGAGCACGAAGACGTAGCCGCCGAGCGGAGCGGTGAGGCCCACGACGGCGATCGCCGCGGGCAGCAGCCGCAGCACCTCCGGGTCGCTCGAGAAGACGTACGGCAGGACGCCGCTCAGACCGGTGACCAGCGCTCCGAGCACTACTCCCGCACCGATTCCCCAGGTCACACAGCGTTTCGTGACGGCGCGGGCCTGCCCGGCGTCGCCCGCGCCGAGGAGGCGGCCCAGCAGCGCCTGCGCGGCGATCGCCACCGCGTCGAGGGCGAAGGCGACCGTCGAGAACAGCGTCATCGCCACCTGGAAGGCGCCCAGCTCCTCCGCCCCGAGCGAGGTGGCGGTCGCGACCGCGAGCAGGATCGCCGCGCGGAGGCTCGCTGTGCGCAGCAGCATCCAGCCGCCGGATCCCGCGGACGAGGCCAGGCCCGCGAGGTGCGGCCGCAGCGGCGTGCCGACCCTCCGGGCGAGCCGCAGCGCGACTCCCGCGTAGGCCGCGAGCATGGCCCACTGCGCGATCACCGTCCCCAGTGCGGAGCCGGTTATCCCCAGGCCGGCCGGGTAGATCAGCACGGCGTTGAGAGCGGCGTTGAGGGCGAATCCTCCGGCCGCGATCACCAGCGGAGTGCGGGTGTCCTGGAAGCCGCGGAGGAGCCCGGTGAGCGCGAAGACGCCGAGCATGGCGGGGATCCCGGCCATGCTCACCGCCAGGTACCGCACGCCCGCCTCGGCCACCGCCGGCTCCGCGCCGAAGAGCGCCACGACGGCCGGAGCGGTGAGCGCGCCCACCACGGCGATGCCGGCGCCGAGGAGCAGGGCCAGCCAGCCGCCGTCGATCCCGGCCGCCACGGCCCTCCGCTCGTCGCCCTCGCCGAGGGCCCGGCCGACCCGCGGAGTGGTGCTGTACGCGAGGAAGACCATCAGGCCGACGATCGTCTGCAGCACCGTGCCGCCCAGCGCGAGCCCGGCGAGCGGGACGGCGCCGAGGTGGCCGACCAGGGCGGAGTCGGTGAGCAGGAACAGCGGCTCGGCGACCAGCGAGCCCAGCGCCGGGACGGCGAGCCGGAGGATGCTGCGGTCGAGGGCGGAGGTCACCGCTCGACGCTAGCGGCTGCCGCAGCTCCGGGACGGGCGTACCGTGGGCGGGATGCAGCGCTTCGGGATCGGGCTGGCGGCCGTGGGCCGGCCGGCGTACATCACGGCAGGGCGCGACGACGACCTCGGCCCCGCGGCCGAGCGGAGCGTCGACGCGCTGCGCGAGCGCACGCACCTGCTGCTCGACGCGGCGTGGGACGCCGGCGTCCGCTTCCTCGACGCCGCGCGCTCCTACGGGCGGGCGGAGGAGTTCCTCGGCGGCTGGCTCGCCCGGCATCCGGAGCGGCGGGCGGCGCTCACGATCGAGTCGAAGTGGGGCTACGAGTACGTCGGCGGGTGGGCGATGGACGCGCCGGTGCACGAGCGCAAGGAGCACTCGGTCGCGATGCTCGACCGCCAGTGGCCGCTCACGCTCGACGCGCTCGGCTCGGCGCCCGACTCCTACCTCGTCCACTCGATCACTCCCGAGAGCCCGGCCCTCACCGACCGCCCGCTGCTGGACCGCCTGCGCGGCCTCGCCGGCTCCGGAGTGCGGGTCGGCCTCTCGACGAGCGGACCCGAGCAGGCGCGCGTGATCGAGCTCGCCCGCGCGATCCCGGAGTCGCCGTTCAGCGCTGTCCAGAGCACGTGGAACCCGCTCGAGCAGTCCGCGGGCCGGGCGCTCGCCGCCGCGCACGACGACGGCTGGCTGGTGGTGGTCAAGGAGGCCCTCGCCAACGGGAGGCTCGTCGCGCACCCGATCGAGCACGCCGGCGCCGCGCCGGACGCCGTCGCCCTGGGGGCCGCCCTCGCGCAGCCCTGGGCCGACGTCGTGCTGAGCGGCGCGGCGACTCCGGAGCAGCTGCGGGACAACCTGCGCGCGCGGCCCCTGGAGCTCCCGGACCTCCCGGCGCTCGCCGTGGATCCGGCCCGCTACTGGGCCGAGCGCTCCGCTCTCGACTGGACCTGAGAGCACTCGAACGAAGTGAGGCGTGCGCTCCGGCGCCGCACGGGATAGCGTTCCTCTCAGCGCCCCGTCTGCCCTCTCTGCGAGGGCTGGCGCGCGGATCGGCCCTCGTGATATCGCCCGAGGGGATCCGCCCCGGCCCGCCACCCCTCTTCGAGTGCGGGCGAATCGAGCTTTCCTCCGCGCCCTTCCGAGCACCTCCGCCGGTCCTAGCGTGACGCGCAGGTCGTCGATGCGGCCGGCTCGCCACCACCCCCAGGCGAGCGTTCGATCCTCGATCCGACGCCCAGCGGAGTGCCCCCATGTCCCGTGCCCGAACAGTCCTCCTCGTCACCGCCGCCCTCGTCGCGGGCCTGCTCACGGCGCCGAGCGCCGCGTCGGCCGCGACTCCCGGGACCAGTCCCGTGACGGGCTTCGAGAGCGGCTCGCCCGCGCTCTCGACGGTGACCGGCACGGCCTCCACGGCCGTCTCCGACGACAGCACGGAGGGCGACTCGTCGCTCGAGGTCTCGTACGACGTCACCGGGGGGCTCGCCGAGCTCGGCTTCGACCCGCTGCAGGCGCCCGTCATCCCCGCGCCCGCCTCGTCCCTGACGGTCGACCTCCGCGGCGACGGCTCCTACAACACCGTCTACCTGCGGGTCCGCGACACGAGCGGCGAGACCTTCGTGCACCGCGTCGACGCGATGCGCTCGACCCAGTGGCAGACGCTCACCGTGGACCTGACCGCGGAGCCGGTGGCCCGCGACGGCGGCGACGGCAACGGAGTCATGGACGCGCCGCTCACCGTGGCCGGCGTCCTCGTGGTCCGCAACGGCGAGCAGCCGCCGACCGGCACGTTCGCCCTCGACGACCTGCGCGCGGACACCACCGGCTGGACCCTCCCCGTCGCCGCGTCGACCTACGTCGCCGCCGGGGCGAGCGCCGCGATCTCCTTCGACGCCGGATCCGCGGGCGACTGGGAGCTGCGGCTCGCGGACGCCGCCGGGCTCTCGCGCACCCTCACCGGCACGGCCGCCGCGGCGGGTCCCGTCGCCGTCGACTGGGACGGACGCGACGACTCCGGAGCCGCGATGACCGGCGACGTGCGCGCGGTGCTCCGCCAGGACGACTCGGCCGACGGCTCCCTCGCCGCCGCGACGACGACCGGCGTCCCGTTCCTGCTCACCCTGGCCGCGGCCGACGACCCCGACGCGACCTCGGTGGTCGAGGCCTTCGACGGCGGAGACGCCGGCTGGGGAGTCGCCACCGGATCCGCCACCCTGCGCCGCGCCTCCGCGGCCGGGGGCGGCGCGGCCGGCACCGAGGGCACCGACGCGCTCGCCGTCGACTACGACCTCACCGACGGCATGGCCGGCATCACGCGGACCGCTCCGCTCGAGGTCGCCACCGGCCCGGTCACGGGGCTGAAGGTCGACCTCAAGGGCGACGGCAGCTACAACACGGTCTACCTCCGCGTCACCGACGCGAGCGGCGAGGCGTTCACCTACCGGATGGACGCGATGCGGCAGACCACCTGGACCACGGTGCCCATCGACCTCACCCAGGACCCGGTGCTCGCCGAGGGAGGCAACGCCGACTCCGTGCTCGACATGCCGCTGACGCTGACCGGCTTCTACGTCGTGCGCAACGGAGAGCAGTCCGCCACTGGCTCGCTCGTGCTCGACAACCTGCGCGCGGTGAGCAGCCGGTGGACGATGCCGGTCGCCGACACCGAGTTCCTCGTGCCGTCGGAGGGCGGAGTCGCCAGCCTCGCGTTCTCGGCCGCCACGGCCGGCGACTGGATGATCGTCCTCCGCGACGGCACCGGCCGCAGCCGCTCCCTCACCGGCACCCTCGCAGAGCCTGGCGAGACCGCCGTGCAGTGGGACGGGAAGGCCGACGACGGACAGGAGATGGACGGCCCGATCCGCAGCACCTTCCTGCAGGACTCGACCCCGGACGGGCAGTTCTCCGCGTCGCGGACCCGCTCGGCGACTCCGACCCTGCTGACCGTCGCCGCGGCGCAGCCGTCGACGACCAGCGTGGTCGAGGGCTTCGAGGGCGCGGCGTCGGGCTGGAGCGTCGCGATGGGCTCGGCGGCCGTCTCGCGCACCAGCGCGCAGAAGACCCAGGGCTCCTACGCGCAGCGGATCGACTACGACGTCTCGTCGGGCCTGGTCGAGACGGTGCAGACCACCCCCGCGACCGTGATCGCGAAGCCGGCCTCGTCGCTCCGGATCGACCTCAAGGGCGACGGCACCTACAACACCGTCTACACGCGCCTCCGCGACGCCTCGGGCGAGACCTTCACCTACCGGCTCGACGCGATGCGCTCGACGGCGTGGGCGACGATCGACGTCGACCTCACCGCCCCGGCCGCGCTGATCGAGGGCGGCGACGGCGACCAGGTGCTCGACTTCCCGGTGAAGCTCTCCGGCGTGATCATCGTGCGCAACGGCAGCCAGCCCGCGACTGGGACCGTCGTGCTCGACAACCTGCGCACCCTCGCCACCGGCTGGTCGCTGCCGACGGCCGCGACCGCGTTCTTCACCCCCGGCGCCTCGGCGACCACCTCGTTCTCCTTCACCGCGGCCGGCCCGGGCGACCACCGCCTCGAGCTGCGCGACAAGGAGGGGCGCGTGAAGACGATCACCGGGCGTGCGGCCGCGGCGGGCCCGGTCACCCTGACCTGGGACGGCTCGGACGACTCCGGGACCCGCATGCGCGGCGACGTCAGCGGCGTCTTCTCGCAGGACGGGACGGACGACGGCGTCCTCGCCTCGAACGCCACCCGCAGCGGGATCCCGCTCCTGCTGACCCTCGCCGAGATCGACGCGGACGCGAGCCTCGCGCAGTCCTTCGACTCCGCCGGGACGGACTGGGTGCAGGCCGCCGGCACCGCGACCCCCTCGACCTCGGCCACCCGCACCGAGGGCTCGGGCGCGCTGAGGATCGCCTACGACCTCTCCCGCGCCGACGCCGAGATCGAGACCGCGACGACTCCGGTGCCGCTGCTGACGCAGCCCGCGACCGCGCTCAAGGTCGACCTGCTCGGCGACAGCAGCTGGAACACCGTGTTCCTCAAGCTGCGGGACGCGACCGGCGAGATGTTCTTCTACCGCGTCGACGCGATGAGCCTCAGCCGGTGGACGACCGCGACGATCGACCTCCGGTCGCCCGCCGCGAACACCCACCTCGGCAACGACGACGGCGTGCTCGACTACCCGGTCTCGCTGGTGCGGATCAACGTGGTGCGCAACGGCGCCTCGGCCCCCGCCACCGGCACCGTCGTGCTCGACAACCTGCGCGTCCTCGACAAGGACTGGACCCTGCCGACCGCGAGCGCCGCCCGCTTCTCCCGCGAGAACGCGGCCACCACGACCGTCCGCTTCACGGCGGGCGGGCCCGGCGACTACGCCCTGGTGCTGCGCGACAGCGCCGGCCGCACCCGCACCTACGGCGGGACCGCCGCCGCCGCGGGCGAGATCACCGCGACCTACGACGGCACCGACGACAGCGGAGCCGCGATGGCCGGCAGCATCGCCGGACGCCTCACCTGGGACACGACCGCCGACGGCGCGCTCTCGGGAGCCGCCACGGCGACCCGCCCCTACCTCACCGGAGTGAGCGCCCGGGTCACCGAGGCGTCGCCCACGTCGATCAGCGGCATCAACAGCTTCCTCACCGAGCAGGACTCGCCCGTCGAGGCCGACCGGCAGGCCGCCCTCCTCGAGGACGCGCAGGTGCGCTGGGCCCGCGAGGAGTTCGAGTGGAAGCGCGTCGAGCCGCGGAAGGGCTTCTACGACTGGGCGAAGTTCGACCAGGCCGTCGCGATCAGCCAGGCGCGCAACGTCGACATGATCGGGAAGCTCGCCTACTCCGCGCCCTGGGCCTCGTCGGCCCCGGCCGGCACCGCGGCCGAGGACGCCCAGTACTACCCGCCGCGCAGCAACGCCGACTTCGCGTCGTACGCGGCGGCGACCGTGGCCCGGTACAAGGACCGCGTGCACGTCTGGGAGGTGTGGAACGAGCCGAACACCGACTACTACTGGCGCGGAGGCGCCACGGCCGGCCAGTACGGCGAGATGCTGAAGGCCGCGTACACGGCGATCAAGGCCGTGGACCCGACCGCGACCGTGCTGGTCGGCGGGCTCGACCAGTTCAGCGACCCGTTCATGGCGGGCGTGCTGGCGGCCGGGGCGGGCGACTCCTTCGACGGACTCGCGATCCACACGTACACGGTCGACGGAGCGCCCGAGACGGGAGCGATCCCGACCTACCTCGACGCGGCGCAGAACTTCCTCACCCGCAGCGCGCCGGGCCGGAGCCTGTGGATCACCGAGGTCAGCTGGGCGACCTGCACCACCTGCACCGGCGCCACCAGCGAGGCCGACCAGGCGTCGTACCTCTCGCGCTCCTACCTCGACGCCGCGGCCCGCGGGATCAAGGCGATCGCCTGGTACAACCTCGTCGGAGGCCCCGACCCGCAGGCGCCGCTGGACACCTTCTCGGTGACCGAGCGCTCCGGCCGGCAGAAGCCCGCGTACGCGGCGCTGAAGGAGGTCGGCGCGGTCCTCGCGACCGGCACCGCGGTCGGCCGGGCGAGCGCGACCGCCTCCGCCTCGCCGGTGAAGGTCGACGACCTCTCCTCCACGAGCGGGTGGGCCGTGGCGCCGATCGGCGGCGGGACCGCCTCGCTGGCCGCGACGTCGACCGGCTACTCCGGCTCGGGCGCGCTGAAGCTGACGTACGACTTCTCCGGCGCCTCGAAGGGCGCGCAGCTGCACACCTCGCGCACCCTCCCCGGCTCGCCGACAGCGGTCTCGGTCTGGGTCAGCGGCGACGCGAGCACCAGCCCCGTCTACCTGAAGCTGCAGGACGCGACCGGGGAGACCTTCCAGGGCCTCGTCGGCAACGTCGGCGGCTCGCCGTGGCAGAAGATGACGCTGTTCTCGGACGGGCTGAACGCCAACTACACGCACTCCGGCGGCGACGGGGACGGGGTGTGGGACTACCCGGTGAAGCTCGTGGACGCCTTCGTCTACAAGGCGATGTCGGGCATCTCCTCCGGCACGGTCTCGATCGATGACGTGACGGCCGACTACGGAGTGAATCTGCACGGGACGGTGCTGCAGACGCCGACCGAGACGGTGCAGGCGCTCTACACCGCGGGCCCGTCGACGGCCTCGGTGCAGGTCTCGGGGGCGACGGCGTCGATCCGGACCACCGCGGGCAGCACGGCGCTGGCCGTCGCCGACGGCCACGCGACCGCGACGCTCGGCCGGACGCCGGCGTTCGTGGTCTCGGCGCCCGCGGTGACCCGCCCCGGCGGCACGACGACGCTCGACTGGATGACCGGCGACGGCGCGACGACCAGTGTCGCGGTGCTCACGGCGTCCGGCGGAGTCGCGAAGCAGCTGACCTCGTCGATCCGCCACCTCGCGGGCCGGCAGACCCTCGCCTGGGACGGACGCCTGACGAACGGCGCCGTCGCCCCGGCCGGGTCGTACAGCATGCGCATCACGACGACGACGCTCGACGGCCGCACCAGCGTGCAGAAGGTCGCGTTCACGCAGCCCTGACGCGGATCGCCCTCCTCGACTCCCCAGGAGTTGTCGCATTCGGCGTCGAGTGCGACGACTTCTGGACAGTGGGGAGCGACGGCCGGCGCTCAGAGGGCGGCGAGGATGGCCGCCGCCGTGGCTGCGTCCGTCACGAGCGTGTTGATCAGCGAGCCGCGGACGGCGCCGATGATGCTCGCGGTCTTCTCGGCCCCGACCGCCACGCCCACGGCGTGCGGCACGGCCGCCAGATCCTCGCGGGAGACGCGGACCATCCGGTCGCTGCCGGGGAACTCGAGGGCGCTCCCGTCGGCGTGGAAGAAGTCGAGGGACGCGGAAGCGCACCGCCCCCGGAGAGACGGTGCGCTTCTGCGACGGATCAGACCGCGACGAGCCAGGTGAGCTGCGAGTGCGGCTCGACGATCAGCGGGCCGAGCTCCCTGTTGAACTCGGCTCCGTAGTCGGCCGAGATGTGCGCCTGGAAGGCGTCCTCGTCGCGGTAGACCTCGTAGACGAAGAACCGGGCCGGATCGTCCTCTCGCCGGTAGGGCGTGAACTCGACATTGCCCGGCTCCCGGCGGACCAGGACGGCGAGGTCGGCGATCATGCCGGCGACCGTCTCCTCGTGACCGGGCTTCGCGGTGAACTCGGCGTAGAGGATGCGAGCGCTCATGCCGTCGCCGCCCCGGTCATGATCGCGACCGCATCGGTCATCGAGTGCGACTGCGGGGTGATCGTCGCGGCCTTCTTGCCGAGGCGCTGGATGTGGATCCGGTCGGCCACGTCGAAGACGTGCGGCATGTTGTGGCTGATCAGGATGACCGGGATGCCGCGGTCGCGCAGATTGCGCACGAGCTGCAGCACCTGGTTCGACTCGCGGACGCCGAGGGCGGCGGTCGGCTCGTCGAGGACGACGACCTTCGAGCCGAACGCGGCGGCGCGGGCGACTGCCACGGCCTGGCGCTGTCCCCCGGAGAGGTTCTCGACCGGGACCGTGACGTCCTGGAGGGTCGAGATGCCCAGCTCGGTCAGCTCGGCGCGCGCCTCCTTGCGCATTCCGGCGGTGTCGAGCATCCGGAAGACGGAGCCGAGGATCCCCTTCTTGCGCTTCTCGCGGCCGAGGTAGAGGTTCGATGCGACGTCGAGCGCCGGGGAGACGGCGAGGTTCTGGTAGACCGTCTCGATGCCGGCGCCGCGGGCGTCCTGCGGGCGCTTGAAGGTCACCGGCTGCCCGTCGAGGAGGATCTCGCCCTCGTCGGGGATCTCGGCGCCGGTGAGGCACTTGATCAGCGTCGACTTCCCGGCGCCGTTGTCGCCGATGATGGCGAGGACCTCGCCGGGGTAGAGCTCGAGGCTCACGCCGTCGAGCCCGACCACGCGGCCGAAGGTCTTGACGAGGCGCTTGGCCTGCAGGACGGGGGTGCGGGCGGCGGCGGGAGCGGTGCCCGCGGCGTCGATGAGGGTCACTTGCGAACCTTCCGGATCCACTGGTCGACCGAGACGGCGACGATGATGAGGACGCCGACAGCGAGCGTCTGGTAGAGGACGTCGAGTCCGGCGAGCGAGAGCCCGTTGCGGAAGACGCCGACGATGAGGGCGCCGAGGAGCGTGCCCCAGACCGTGCCGCGCCCGCCGAAGAGGCTGGTGCCGCCGATGACGACCGCGGTGATCGAGTCGAGGTTGAGGTCGGCTCCGGCGTTCGGGCTCGCCGCGTTGGTGCGGCCGATCTGGATCCACGCGCCGATGGCGAGGATCGCGCCGGCGGCGAGGTAGACGCTCATCAGGACGCGGTTCACGCTGATGCCGGCCAGGCGGGCGGCCTCCTTGTCGTCGCCCACCGCGTAGACGTGGCGGCCCCAGGCGGTCTTGCCGAGGATGAACGCGATCACGATGTAGACGAGGAGCATCAGCAGGACGCCGTAGCTGATGCGGACGCCGAGGATGTCGAAGGTGCCGCCGGTGGAGGGCAGCAGAGCCGGCATGTCGGTGCCGCGGACCGTCGAGCCGCTCGAGTAGAGGAGCGTGAGCGCGACGAAGATGTTGAGCGTGCCGAGCGTGACGATGAACGGGGGGAGCCGGAGCTTCGTCACGAGCAGGCCGTTGAAGGCGCCCGCCGCGAGGCCGACGACCAGGCCCAGGAGCAGGGCGACGACCGCCGGGAGGCCGTTCTCGGTCGCGGTCTGCGCGATGACCATCGAGGTGAGGACCATGACCGCGCCGACCGAGAGGTCGATGCCGGCGGTGAGGATGATCAGCGTCTGCGCGACGGCGAGGGTGCCGACCACCGCGACCTGCTGCGTGATGAGCGAGAGGTTCGACGGGTCGAGGAAGCGGTCGTTCAGGAGCCCGAAGACGATGACGGCCAGGACGAGGACGACCGCCGGGCTGACGGCCGGATAGCGGTGCAGGACTCCGCGGACGCGGTCCAGCGGCGTGCGGCGGTCGAGGAACTCGCTCGCGAGGTCGAGTGCGGAGGTCGGCGGATTCGGGTCGGTGGTCTTCTGAGCCACGATGGCCTTTCTGGAGTCGCTGGGAGCGGGAGGAGGAGGGCGGGGCGCCGGAGCGCCCCGCCCGTGGTGGGCTACTCGCCCCAGCAGATCCCGGCGGCGTCGTCGGAGGTGATGCTGTCGAGGCCGTCGACGGGGGTGTCGGTCACCAGCTGCGAGCCGGTGTCGAAGAAGTCGAGGCCCTCGCTGGTGCTGGGCTTGGTGCCGTCCTCGGCGAGCTGGGCGATCGCCTCGACGCCGAGCTGGGCCATCTTCACCGGGTACTGCTGCGCTGTGGCGCCGATGAGACCCTCCTTGACGTTCTTCACGCCGGCGCAGCCGCCGTCGATCGAGACGAGCAGGACGTCCTTCTCCTTGCCCGCGGCCTGGAGGGCCTGGTACGCGCCGTAGGCGGCGGGCTCGTTGATCGTGTAGACGACGTTCACGTCGGGGTTCTTGGACAGGAGCGTCTCCATGGCGGTGCGGCCGCCGTCCTCGGCGCCCTGGGTGGCCTCGTTGCCGACGATCTCGTAGTCGCCGCCGCTGTAACTGCCGGTCTTCGCCTCGTCGCCGTTGGTCTGGTCGTCGGCGACGTCGATCCCCATGCCGGTGAGGAAGCCCTGGTCGCGGTTGTAGTCGACCGAGACGACCTTGTCGTCGAAGAGGTCGAGCATCGCGATGGTCGCCTTCTTCCCGTCGAGCTGCGCGGCGGTCCACTCGCCGATGGCCTCGCCGGCCTTGAAGTTGTCAGTGGCGAAGGTGATGTCGACGGCGTCGGCGGGGTCGGGCGCCGTGTCGAGGGCGATGACGAAGAGACCGGCGTCGCGCGCCTTCTGGATGGCGTCGACGACGGAGGGGCCGTTCGGGGTGATCAGGATGCCCTTGTCGCCCTTCGAGATCGCGTTCTCGATGGCCTGGATCTGGGTGTCCTCGTCGCCGTCCTCCTTGCCCGCGGCGAGCGTGAGGTTCACGCCGGCGGAGGTGGCCGCCTCCTTGGCGCCGTCCTCCATCGCGACGAAGAAGGGGTTCGTCGTCGTCTTGACGATGAGGGTGACGCCGACGCCGTCTCCGCTGCCAGCGGTGGAGCCGGCGTCGGACGAGCCGGGGCCGGAGCTGGAGCAGGCGGTCATGCCCAGGGCCGCGAGGATCGCGACGGAGCCGAGGCCGATGTACCGGGTGAGGCGAGGGGAACGGTTCGTCATTGAAAGTCCTGTTCATAAGGCGGGAGCAGCCTCCCGACAACGATGTCAGAGGTAGGTCTATCGGTTCGGTGACGCTAAGGTCAAGCGATCCTCCAGAAAGCGAGACCCGACCGTGACATCGTTGTCAGATCGAAGCGGCGCCGGTGCAGGCCGCCGTCCGACCATGAAGCACGTCGCCGCTCTGGCCGGAGTGGGCATCAAGACGGTCTCCCGGGTCATCAACGGCGAGCCGAACGTGTCGGCCGCCACGATCGAGCGGGTGCAGGCCGCCGCCTCGCAGCTGCAGTACCAGCCGGATCTGCACGCCGGGAACCTCCGCCGCTCCAACGGGCGCACCAACACGCTCGGACTGCTGGTGGGCAGCGTGGCGAACCCCTTCTCGGGTGCTCTCCACCGTGCCGTCGAGGACCTCGCGAACGAGCGCGGGGTCGCGGTCTTCGCTTCGAGCCTCGACGACGACCCGGCCCGTGAGCGCTCCTCGGTGAACGCCTTCGTCTCGCGGCGCGTCGACGGGCTCATCCTGACCACGGTCGCGCCCAGCCAGGCCTACCTGGGCGTCGAGGTCGACCGCGGCACGCCTGCGGTGTTCGTCGACCGCGTCCCCTCGGGGATCACGGCGGACGCGGTGATCACCGACAACGCCGCCGGTATCGCCCGCGCAGTGGGGCACCTCGCCTCCTTCGGGCATCGCCGCATCGCGTTCCTGGGCGACCGGCCCGAGATCTTCACCGCTCAGGAGCGGGAGCGCGGCTTCCTCGAGGAGATGAGCCGGCTCGGCCTGCCGGTGCCGCCCGCGTTCGTGCGCCACGGCGCCCACGACGAGCACGCGGCGGAGGAGATGGCGACCGCTCTGCTCGACCTCGAGGTGCCGCCGACCGCCATCGTCGGCGGGCAGAACCTGATCACGATCGGCGTGCTCGCCGCGCTCCGCCGTCGTGGCGCGCACGGAAGAGTCGCCTTGATCGGCTTCGACGACATCCCCCTGGCGGAGCTCCTCGAGCCCGCCGTCTCGGTGATCGCGCAGAACCCCGCGGTCATGGGGCGGACGGCCGCCGAGCGGGTGTTCCTCCGGCTCGACGGCGAGGACGAGCCGGCGCGGACGTTCGTGATCCCCACCGAGCTGATCGCCCGCGGCTCCGGCGAGGTGCCCTGCCCCGACTGAGAGGAGGTGGAGCGGGATCTGATCCTTTTCGCAGACCGCTCTTGAATTGTCCGGAGGACAGTCCGTAGATTGCCCAGCAATTGACAACGTTGTCACTCGTGACACGCGCAACGAAGGGCGTTCTTCCGTGCTTTCTCCTCATCGCTCGCTCCCACGGCGCAGCGGCCTGGTGGCCGTCGCCGCCGCGCTCTGCCTCGTCGGCGGCGGGCTCTCCGTCCCCGCCGTCTCCGCCGCTCCGCTCGACGCGGCAGCGGAGACCTACCGTCCGGCGATCCACTACTCGCCGACGAAGAACTGGATGAACGACCCGAACGGGCTCGTGTACTACGAGGGGGTCTACCACCTCTACTACCAGTACAACCCGCAGGGGACGCGCTGGGGCAACATGAGCTGGGGCCACGCCACCAGCACCGACCTCACGCACTGGACCGAGCAGCCGCTCGCCATCCCGGGCGACGCGGAGTCGGACATCTTCTCCGGCTCGATCGTCGTCGACAAGGACAACACCTCCGGATTCGGCACCGCCGAGAACCCGCCCCTGGTGGCGATGTACACGGCCGCGTACAAGACCGGGAAGCAGGCGCAGGCGCTCGCGTACAGCACCGACGCCGGGCAGACGTGGACGAAGTACGAGGGCAACCCGGTCATCGACCGGGACCAGAACGACTTCCGCGACCCGCACGTGTTCTGGTACGACGGCGGCACTCCGGAATCCTCCTACTGGGTGGTCGTCACCGTGGAGGCCGACGACCACAAGGTCCTCCTCCACAAGTCGACGGACCTGCGGAACTGGACCGAGCTCAGCGAGTTCGGCCCGGCCAACGCGACCGGCGGCGTCTGGGAGTGCCCGGACCTGTTCCCGCTGGCGGTCGACGGCGACCCCTCGAACATCAAGTGGGTCATGGTCGTCAACCTCAACCCGGGGGCGGTGGGCGGCGGCTCCGGCGGCCAGTACTTCGTCGGCGACTTCGACGGCACCACCTTCACCTCCGAGTCGACCGTCGGCTCCGACACCCTCCCCGAGGGCACGACCCTCGCCGGCTTCGACGACGGCACCTACAACGGCTGGACCGTGGACAACGAGGCCGGCAACTGGAAGAACGGGCCCTTCGCCTCCGCCCCCGCCACCGGGCCGATCGACGGCCAGCAGACCGTCACCGGCTTCTCGGGGACGGGACTGATCAACGGGTTCAACGACGGCGACTGGCCGATCGGCTCGATGGAGTCGCCCGACTTCACCGTGGACCAGGACCACCTGAACTTCCTCGTCGGCGGCGGCAACCACCCGCACGTCGACGGCACGCAGCTCGCCAACGACCCGCCCGCCGGGAGCGAGCTGCTCTTCGAGGGCTTCGAGTTCCCGGACCAGCAGGGCCTCGCGGATAACGGCTGGACCGTGACCGGCGACCTCGCCGGCGGCACCAACCCCTCGACCAGCGGCGGCGAGTTCTTCCTCGGCCAGAAGCGGATCAACACCTTCGACGGCGGACCGAAGGGCGACGACAACCTCGGCACCCTGACCTCGCCGGAGTTCACGATCGACAAGAGCCACCTGAGCATGCTCGTCGGCGGAGGCTTCCGCCCCGAGGGAGACGCCCAGACCCTCGAGGTGCAGCTCGTCGTCGACGGCGAGGTCGTTCAGACCACCGCCGGCACGAACGACGGCGCCCTGAACTGGAAGAGCTGGGACGTCTCGGCCTACCAGGGGAAGGCGGCGCGGATCGTCGTCGTGGACGACGCGACCGGCGGCTGGGGTCACCTGACGGTCGACCACATCGTGCTCGCCGACACCCCGGCGCAGGTCCGCTCCAACGAGACGAGCGTGAACCTCGTCGTCGACGGGGAGATCGTCCGCACCGCGACCGGCAGCGACAGCGAGACGCTGGACTGGAAGAGCTGGGACGTCGCGGACCTCGCCGGCCGCACGGCGCACCTGCAGGTCGTCGACAACAACCGCGCCGGCTGGGGCCACATCCTCGCCGACCAGTTCATGCTGTCCGACGAGCCCGCGCAGAGCCGCCTCGTCGACTACGACTGGCTCGACTGGGGCCGCGACTACTACGCAGGGGTCACCTTCGACAACGCGCCCGACGACAAGCGGATCATGATCGCGTGGATGAACAACTGGCAGTACGGCGAGGCCATCCCGACCGGGACCTGGCGGGGAGCGATGGCCCTCCCGCGCGAGCTCTCCCTCGAGACCGTCGACGGCGCCCCGAAGCTCGTGCAGAAGGTCGTCGATCAGACCGCGGCCCTCGAGCGCGGCGACGAGGCGTTCACGCTGGGCGCCACGGACATCGCCGACGGTGAGACCGCGCTCCCGGCCGCCGTCGAGGGCAGCGTCTACAAGCTCGACGCCGTCTTCAGCGCCGGGGACGCGGACTCCTTCGGCCTCTCGGTCCGCAACTCCGCCGACGGCTCCCAGCGCACGCCGATCACCTACGACGTCGCGTCCGGTCAGCTGAGCGTCGACCGCACCCGCTCGGGCGACGTCGGCTTCGACGCCGACTTCCCGTCGGTAGAGACCGCCCCGGTGGCGCTCGACGACGGTGAGCTGCACCTCGAGCTCTACGTCGATCACGCCTCCGTCGAGACGTTCGCGCAGGGCGGTCGCGCGACGATCACCGACCAGGTCTTCCCCGACCCGAGCAGCACGGGAGTCTCGCTCCTCTCCTCCGGAGGGTCGGCGCGCCTCGAGAGCCTGACGGTCACACCGCTCACTCCGTCGATGTTCACCGACCCCGCGGCGGTTGCCTCCCTGACCCCTGCGGGCGCGGCGCAGACCGTCGAGACCGGAGCGGCGATCACCGGCCTCGGAGTCACCGCAGCGAACGCGGCCGGCGAGCCGGTGGCGGGCGCGGACGTCGCGTACACGATCGAGGGTCCGGCCCGCTTCGCCGACGGAGGCACGATCGCCGCCGCGACGACCGGCGCCGACGGCTCCGCTCCGCTCCCCGCCGCCACGGCGGGCCCCGGCACGGGTGCCGTCTCGATCACCGCGGTCTCAGGAGGCGTCAGTCGGCTCCTCCCCGCCGTCACCGTCGTCGCCCCGGCGACCCGGGTCGACGTCGACGTGACGATCACCGGCGTGAAGCGCGGCGGCTCGGTCGTGCTGACCGCCACCGCGACGAACGAGGGGAGCACGCCGGTCCGTCTCAGCATCCCGACGGCCTTCGGTGAGCTGAAGGTCGCCTCGCTGGCGGCGGGCCGCACGAAGACCGTCTCGGTCGACACGCACCTCTCCCGGGTGCCGTCGGGCTCGTTCCGCGTGACGGCGACCGCACCGGACGGGACCCGGGAGACCTTCCGGGTGGCGTACCGCGGCACCGGCAAGTAGCGGCGACGAGCGGCGAGGAGAGGGGCGGAGGCTCGGGGCTGGACCC
This sequence comes from Rathayibacter sp. AY1A4, assembly GCF_002930955.1. NCBI lineage: Bacteria > Bacillati > Actinomycetota > Actinomycetes > Micrococcales > Microbacteriaceae > Rathayibacter > Rathayibacter sp. AY1A4. Next base: position 132,000 of record NZ_PSTN01000006.1, read on the forward strand.
CGGGCCGCCGCCCCTCTCCTGCGCCCGCTGCCGGATCGCACGTCCGACGAACGCGTCCGGCACCACGCCCGGTCTCCCGCCGCGAGGGCGGGCATCGATGCGTCACGAACGGTCGTCACGCACGGCCGGAAGCGACCGTTCGTGACGCCTCGATCGCGGGCCGCGGACCGTGCGCGGGGAGCGCCGCACGAAGCGGGGCCGTCAGGCGAGCGGATCGCGGTCGCGCGTCAGCGGGGCCGCCCGCAGCGCCCGCATGTAGATCCCGTACCGCCGCAGCTGGCCGGCCGCCGCCGCCGCGCGTCCGGGGCGCAGGCCGGACAGCCGGTACACGAGCATCCGCGACGCCATCCCCGCGAGCACGACCGCCCGCCAGACCTGCTGCTGCAGGTCCGAGCGCGCCATCCGCCAGCCGTAGAGGTCGAAGAGGTTGACGATCCAGGCGGTGCCGACGCGGCCGTCGACGCCGCTCGAGGAGCCGCCCATCGCGTGCAGGGCGTGCAGGCGCGGATCGAGGACCACGCGCAGGCCCTCGGCGCGCAGGCGGAGGCAGATCTCGACGTCCTCGGCGTACATGAACCAGCGGTCGGTGAGTCCGCCGACGCGGTCCCAGACGGCCAGCGGGATCATCAGGCAGCCGCCGCTCACCCAGTCGACGTCGCGCGGGCGGCCGTGCAGGTCGGCGGCGAACAGGTAGTGGCCCTCGAAGGAGGGGAAGCGCCGGCCGAGGCGCGAGAGGCCGGTCTGGTGCAGGAGCATCCGGCGGACCGTGGGGGCGTGGCCGGCGGCGACGATCACGACGTCCTCGCCCTCGTTCTCGAGGAGGGGGGAGACGGCGCCGATCGTCGGATCGCTGTCGAGGAGTGACGCGAGCGAGCCGACGACCTCCGCCGAGATCTGCGCGTCGGGGTTCAGCAGCAGCAGGTGGCGGCCGGTGGCGTGGGCGGCGCCGAGGTTGACGGCCCGCGAGAATCCGGCGTTCTCGGAGTTCTCGACGACATGGACGTCCGGGTACTCGGCGCGCAGCACGGCGACCGTCTCGTCGCGCGAGAGGTTGTCGACCACCAGGATCTCGACGCTCTCGTCACGGCCGGCGAGCGCATCGAGGCAGGAGCGGATGACGCCGATGCTGTTGTAGGTGACGATCACGATCGACACGGACGGCCCGCTCACGGCAGCACTGCCACCATCGCGGCGCGCAGCCGGGCGACCACGGCGTCCCAGCTGTAGTACTCGAGCACCGGAGCCGGATCGAGCGGTTCGGGCGGGTCGGCGACGAGCTCGCGGATCGACGCCGCGATCGCCGGCACGTCGCGCGGATCGACCAGGCGGGCGTGCTCGCCGAGGATCTCGCGGAACACGGGGATGTCGCTGGCGAGGATCGGCGTGCGGCAGGCCAGGGCCTCGAGGGTCGGCAGGCCGAAGCCCTCGTCGAGGGTGAGGAAGAGGAACAGCGCGGCGTTCTCGTAGAGCCAGCGGAGCTCCTCCGTCTCGATCCGTCCGAGCAGGCGCACCGAGCCGTCGTCGAGCGCGGCGCGCACGGCCGGAGGGAACTCGGTGCGGACGCCCGAGGCCTCGCCGACGACGAGGAGCGGGAAGGAGGGGGAGAGCACTCCCGAGGCGAGAGCGGCCTCGATCGTGGTCGCGAGATTCTTGCGCGCGTTGAGGCGGCCGACGGCGAGGAGGAAGCCGTCGAGGCCGTCGACGCCGGCGGGCGCCACGGGCTCCGCGGCGGCGAACGCCCGGTTGAGGCCGAGGCCGACGGGCACGGCGCTCGTCGCGGCGGACGTGCGGACGATGCGGCGCGACTCCGCGACGCTGCTCGCGATCACCACGTCGGCGCGGCGGACGCTGAGCGGCATGAGCGAGAAGTAGGCGCGCTCCTTCCGCGTGAACCACTCCGGATTCGTGAGGAAGAGGAAGTCCTGGATGAACACCGCGGACCGCCCCGTCAGGGGGGTGAAGTTGTGCGCCAGGGTGATGTCCGGGCGGAGCCGGAGAGAGAGCAGAGCGAGTTCGAGAACAGCACTGATCCCCTGCGGCCGGAGTCTTGTCGGCACTACTCGGGCGAGTCCCGCTAACTCACGTCTCGCCGTCTCCACCCCCGTCAGGGGGACGGCAATGACAAGGGAATCCTCAGGAAAGAGTCGCGCCCAGGAGAAGGTGATCTCTCGCATGACCTCACGGTTGGAGATCGGGCCGCGAATCCACCAATTACCATCGAGCAGGACCCGTAGGGATCCTCGGTGCGAACCTGTGCCGGGCATTCGACCCCTGTCTGGGAATGGGTTCTCATGGATGTCCCGACTGTAGCGAACGGACTCCTGCCCCGGACGCCCACGAGTACCGGCCCGAGGGTCGCCGCACCGAGGAGAGGGCCCCATGAGAGCTCGACGCCGCACTGCACTCGTCCGCTGGGCCGTCACCGCGCTGGGGGCTGTCGTGGTGCTCAACGCGGTCGTCGTCGCCCAGACGCAGGTGGGCTCGGACGCGACCGCCGACTTCCTGAGCTCGGTCACGGCGCTGACCAACATCCTCTCGGTGGTCGCCTTCGCGATCGCGGGCCGGAGCGCCTGGCGATCCGCGCGATCCGGGGGCAGGAGGAGTGCTGCGGCGCACGGGGAGTCGCGGGCGATCACGGCGATGCGCACCCTCAACACCGCCACGCTGCTGAGCATGTCGGGCCTGTTCCTGGTGATCTACGGGCCCGCCGTGCTCGGCGATCCGGCTCAGCTGAACCCGAGCACGGTGGTCCTGCACGTGCTCGTGCCGGCGCTCGCGCTGGTCGAGCTGCTCGCCGTCCCGGGCGCCCGCCCGGTCGACCTCCGGCTGGTCTGGGCGGTGATGGTGTTCCCCGTCCTGTGGTTCGCCTACACCTTCGCCCGGGGCGCTCTCACGTCGCGCTACGTGTACGAGTTCCTCGACCCGGAGCTCTCCGGCGGGGAGCGGATCATCGTCGGGATGACCGTCCTGATCCTCTCGATCTTCTTCCTGATGGGTGTCGCGATCCTGTCCCTCCAGCGGTGGCGGACGGCGGTCCGTTCGCCGCTAGTATGAGCGCCAATACCCGCCTTCGGGGGTGCGAGTTAGGCCGTCGAACGAATGCTGTGCACCGTCGCATACGCCTGGTATTGCGACAGCAGATTTCGTCCGGCGATCGCCTGCGACGAGGCGACGCACAACAAAGGGAGAACCGGGACATGGGCAGGTCGGTCGCCATTATCGGCACGCGGGGCTATCCCAGTTACTACGGGGGATTCGAGACAGCCGTCCGACGTCTCGCGCCGTTCCTGGCGGAGCAGGGATGGGAGGTCACGGTCTACGGAAGGCCGGGCACCACGGCCCTGCAGGACCCGGACCGCGACGAGCGGGTGATCACCCGGCAGACACGGGGAGTCGAGAGCAAGTCGCTCAGCACCCTCTCCTACGGGCTCACGGCCGCTCTCGACGCGGCGAAGCGCAAGCCCGACGTCGCCCTGGTGCTCAACTGCGCCAACGGCTTCTGGCTGCCGATCCTCAAGCGGCGCGGCATCCCCACCGTCGTCAACGTCGACGGCATCGAGTGGGACCGCGCCAAGTGGGGCCGCTTCGCGAAGTTCGTCTTCCACCAGGGCGCGGTCTGGACCGCCCGCCACGGCGACCGCATGGTCTACGACGCCGCGGCGATCGAGACGCGCTGGAAGCGGGAGTTCGGCCGCGACGGCGACGTCATCCCCTACGGCGGCGACGTCCCGCCGGAGCACCCGGTCGAGCCGGGGCTCACCCACCGCGGCTACGCGCTGATCGTGGCGCGCTTCGTCCCCGAGAACACGGTGCCCGAGTTCATCGAGGCGGCCGAGCGGATCGCGCGGACCCACGACGTGGTCGTCGTCGGCTCCTCCGGCTACGGCGGTCCGATCGACCAGGCGGTCAGCGCCCTCGCGCAGCAGAACGCGCGGGTGCACTGGTTCGGGCACGTCAGCGACGACACCCGTCTCCACTCTCTCTGGCAGCACGCCGGGGCCTACTTCCACGGGCACAGCGTCGGCGGCACCAACCCGGCTCTCGTGCAGGCGATGGCCTGCGGGGCTCCGGTCGTCGCCCGCGACACCGTCTTCAACCGCGAGGTGCTCCAGGAGGCGGGGCGCTTCGTCGCTCCGACCCCGGACGCGATCGCCGAGGGCGTGCTCGCCGTGCTGAACGACCCGATCGAGCAGGAGCGGCTCTCGTACCGCGGGCATCTGCGCGCCGTGCACTCCTACTCCTGGGCCGAGGTGAACGCCGGCTACGAGCGCTCGCTGCTCAGCGTCATCGCCGAGCGGGCCTCCGCGGGAGCGAGCAGGAGCCGGGCGTGAGGGCCCCGCGCGACCTCGGCTACGACGACCTCCTCATCAGCTACCACGTCGGCCCGCTGACGGGCGTGACCGCGGAGCGTGTGCGCACCGCGCTGCGCGACCTCCTCCTCTCGCCCCGGGGCGCCGTGCTCCTGCGGCGCCGCACCCGGCTCCGCGGGTGGCGCCGCATCGACGCGGCGGCCGCCCTGGACGCCGCCGAGCGCGCCGTGCGGATCGTCGCCGGCCCGCTCGAGCGCGAGGACCTGGCGCACCGCCTGCTGGCCCCGCAGTTCGCGCCGGGCGAGCTGCCGGTCCGGATCCTGTTCGACGGCGCGACGGTCGGCTTCACCCTCCCGCACAGCCTCTTCGACGGCACCGGAGCGACCGCGGTCGTCGCGCTCGTGATCGAGAAGCTGGGCGCCCCGGGGGCCGACGGCACCGCTCCGAAGCCGCTCGCCGCCGCTCCGCTGCGCGAGATCGTGGAGCGCTTCGAGCTCACCGGTCTCGCCGGCGCCAGGAGGGCCCGCGACACCTTCCGCACCCTGACCGCCGCGACCGGCACCGGCTACCAGCTCGACGCGACCCTCTCGAAGGAGGAGTCGGACCGCCGCGCGCGCCTGGTGACCGCGGTGCTCGGCCCCGAGACTCTGCGGGCGATCGCCGCGACCCCGGAGAAGGCGCGCGACGGCCGGCGCCCCGCCCGCCCACCGGTGTCGCTCAAGACCGCGAGCCTCGTGCTCCGCTGCCTGCAGGACTGCGCCGCCGACGGCCTCGACTTCCGCGTCGTCGTCCCCGTCGACGGCCGCCGCTGGGTCGCGAAGGGCACCGACGTCAGCGGCAACCTCTCGCCGTCCCTCCCGCTCGGCCGCCTCCGCGCCGACGACTGGTCCGCGACCTCACTCCTCGAGCGGCTGTCCGCGGCCACCAGGTCGGGCCTCCCCGCGACCTGGCTGCTCGCGAGCGCGCTGCTGAGCATCAAGACCCTCGTGCAGCACCCGCTGGCACCCCTGCGCACGCCGCGCGGGACGCCCCGCGTGCCGTGGGAGATCCACGTCTCCCTCCCCTCCACCGAGGTGCCCGTCCCGGAGGAGCTGCTGCCGCGGATCGAGCCGGACACCATGGTCGGCGGGATGCCCGCCCACCTGCGCTTCCCGCTCGGCGTCTGGGTCGAGGTCGCGCCGCTGCGCGACAGCATGCACCTGACCGTCCACGACGAGACCGGCACCTTCGCTCTCGACGGCTTCGAGGAGCGGCTGCTCGCCGCCGTCGGCGCCCGGGCCGCGGAGGCCTCGTGAGCGGGCTGCTGCGCCTCCTGAACTCCCCGATCACCATGCTCGCGAGCCGCCTCTCGGTGGCGGCGCTCGGGCTGGTCAGCGCCCCGCTGATCGCGCAGGCCCTCGGCCCGAGCGGACGCGGCGAGACGGCCGCGGCCCTCGCCTCGATGTACCTGATCCCGATCGTGCTCGCGCTCGGCATGCCCCTCGAGATCCGTCGGCGCGTGCTCGCCGCGGCGGGCGACCTCGGCGCTGTGCGCACGGCCAGGCGGCTCGCGCTGCTGACCGCGATCCCGGCGGCGCTGATCGCCTGGCTGCTCACCTCCACCCTCCTCTCGGCGCTCGACGAGGCGGCCACGATCGCGGTGTTCGTCGCGATCACCGGGACCCCGCTCATGGTCTGCTGGATGATCGACATCGGCGTCGTCGGGGCGCAGCGCCGCTTCGGAGCGGTCGCGCTGCTCCAGGCCACGCAGCCGCTGGTCTACGTCGGCGGGATCGTGGTGCTGTTCCTCCTCGACTCGATCACCGTCTCGGGCGTGATCTGGTCGAACTTCGCCGGCTCCGTGATGACCGCGCTGATCGGCTCGCTGCTCGACCGACCCCGCGGAGCCGCTCCGGCGCCCTGGCGGCCGCTCGTCCGCGGCTCCGTCACCTTCTACGGCGCGCAGGCCTCGGACGCCGCGTACCAGCGCCTCGACCAGGTGATCATGCTGCCGCTGATCGGCTCGCACCAGGCCGGCCTCTACTCGGTCGCCGTGACGATCGGCACGCTGCCCGTGTTCCTCGCGCACGCGGTCGCCGCTCCGGTCTTCTCGGACATCAGCCGGACGGAGGGCGGCGCCCGCGTCACCGCGACCGGCGACGCGCTGCGCTCGGCCTTCGCGGTCGGCCTGGCCTCGGCCGTGTTCCTCGCCGTCGTCACCCCCTGGGGCGTGCCGTTCCTCTTCGGCGACGAGTTCGCGGAGGCGATGCCCGCGGTCTTCTTCGCGATCCTCGGCTCCGTCTTCGTGGTCGTCACCGTCAGCGCGGGCGAGGTGCTCTCGGCGCGCAACCGCGGCATCAGCCTCACCGTCGCGCAGGGCGCCGGGCTGATCACCTGCCTCGTGCTCCTGTTCGCCTTCGGCCCGGCGAACGGCGCGATCGCCGCCGCCATCGCCAACGCGAGCGGGATCCTGATGGCGCTGGTGGTGATGGTGCTCGCGATCCGGCCCCCGGCGCGGACCATCGTCCCGCGGCCCTCCGACGTCCCGCTGGTCGTCCGGCGCCTCACGATGCGGGGCGGCGCGGCATGACCCGCACCGCGGCGCCGCTGCCCCGGGCCGGCTCCCGCACGGTCGCCCGCGGAGCGGTGCGCACCCGCCGCACGCTCCGCGCCCTCCTCGGCCGCGACGGGCTCGGCCTGCCGTGGCTGGGCGTCCTGCTGCTGGTCTTCGCCCTCCCCGCGAACGGAGTCGCCTCCGCGTTCCTGCCGGGCGCCTCGGCGACCGCGTTCGGCGCGATCAAGGACGCCACCATCCTCGGACTCTTCCTGCTCGTGCTGGTCAGCGGGCGGATCAAGCGGGTGCCGGTGCCGATCGTCGTGCTCGTGCTGATGATCGTCGGCCTCGGCGCCGTCTCGGCCGTGTGGACCGAGAACCCGATCCAGGCCGCCTACGGCTGGCGCAACGACTTCCTGCCGTTCCTCGCGCTCATCGTGGTGCCCGCGGTGATCGAGAAGCGCCACCTCGGGATCCTCGCGACCGCGTTCGTCGTCGCGCTGCAGCTCTCCTCGATCACGACCATCCTCACCTGGAACCAGGGGCTCGACTGGCTGTTCACCCTCGGGGTGTTCCCGCTGGCTCCCGGGACGCCGTTCCCCTCCTCCCTCTTCGTCGCCGGCAGCATCGTGCCCCGCGGCTTCAGCCCCTACAGCGCCCCGAACGAGAGCGCCGTCGCCGTCACGATCGCGCTCGCCGTGCTGTGGACCCGCCCCCGCTGGCCGCTGTGGCTGAAGGGCGCTCTGACGCTCCTGCCGCTGGTGGCCGTCTACCTGACGCAGTCCCGGAGCGGCTACATCGGCCTGGCGATGCTCGCGGTGACCCTGGTGGCCTGGGCGCTGTTCCGCGCGAAGCCGATGCTGGTGTGGGCGATGCTCACCGTGACCACGGCCGCGGCCGTCGGCGGAGTCACGCTCTACCTCTACATCGACAAGGTGATCTCGCACGTCGCCGACCCGTCGCTGATCGGCCACAGCGACAGCCTGCTCGAGAACATCCCGCTGCTCGTCGCGCACCCGTTCGGCTTCGGCCTCGGCAAGGTCGGCCCGCGCGCGCAGCTGTACTCGACCGACAGCGTCCTCGTCGAGAGCTTCTTCCTCGTGCTCGCGATCGAGTCGGGGATCATCGTGATGCTGCTGTTCGCGGCGCTGCTGGTGTACCTGTTCCTCCGCGGGCTGCGCGCGCCGACGCTCGACGGCTTCCTGCCCACGGCCGTGGTCGCGGGCACGCTGGTCAGCTACACGGTGCTGCCGACGCTCCAGGAGGGTCCGGTGGCGTACACGCTCTGGATCGTCTGCGGCATGGGCGTCGTGGCGGGGCGGGCCGAGCAGGCGGTGCGCGCGGGCACCGCCCGGGTCCGCGAGCCCTCACCCTCGCGCAACGCCGCCCACCTCGACGGGCCGCGCGCCGGCACCGGGGCGCACGTCGTCACTCCCCGCGGGGAGGGGCGTCGGCACCGGCTGCAGCGCTCGCGGGTCTCAGGCGGACGCCGTCGCCGCGGCGGCGACGACCGTGCTGCGGGGAGCCTGCGCGACAACGGTCCCGAGGACGTCGCCCCCGACGTCCCGTAGCCGGTCGGCCGCGGCGACGAGGTCGGCCGAGGACGAGACGCCGGCGCCCGCGACGAGGACGGTCGTGGCGACCATCTTGCCCAGCAGCACCGCGTCGGTGGCCGAGAGGATCGCGGGGGAGTCGACGATCACGTGGTCGTAGCGGCGCGAGAGGTGCGCGATCACGCGCTCCATCGCGGGGGTGCCGATCAGGTCGCTCGGGTTCGCCTGGCTGCCGCCGGCCGTGAGCACCGTGACGCCCTGCGCGCTGACGGGCAGCGACCCGTCGGCGGGCAGGGTGCCGGTGCGGAGCAGCTCGGCGAGGGTCGGTCCGCCCGTGGGGAGGCGGAAGACGGTCGACAGCGCCGGGTCGCGCAGATCGGCGTCGATCAGCACCACGGTGCGGCCGATCTGGGCGATCGAGACGGCGAGGTTCGCGGCCACCGTGCTCTTGCCGTCGCCCTCGCGAGCGGAGGTGACGAGCAGGGTGCGCTCGTGGGTGCCGGAGCCGAAGAGGAGCGTCGTGCGCAGCATCCGGAACGACTCGGCGACGGCGCTGCGGCCGTCCACGACGAGGGGGGAGCGGCGGACGGCCGTGTCGAAGGGGATCGACTCGAGCACCGGCAGGGTGGTGCCAGCGGCGACGTCCTTCGCCGAGCGGATGCGGGAGTCGCCGAGCGAGCGCAGCACGACGACACCGACGCCGAGGATGAGGCCGGTCGCTCCGCCGAGCACCAGGTAGACGAGCAGGTCGGGGCTGAGCGGCGAGCCCGGCACGGAGGCGGCCTCGAGCACCTTCACGTCGACCCGGCTCGCGCCGCCCGTGACGGGGCGCTCGATCTGCGCGACGTAGCTGCGCAGGCTCTCGGCGACCGCGTCGGCGATCCGCGCGGCCTGCTGGGCGTCGGCGTCGACCACGTCGATGCTCATGATGACCGTGCCGGGGAGCGCGGCCGGAGTGACCTCGCCCGCCAGGTCGCCGACGGTCATGTCGAGTCCGAGGTCGTCGATGACGGGCTGCAGCACCGAGCTCGAGTCGACCAGCGCGACGTAGGAGGCCACCCGGGCCTCGGCGCTGGTGAAGGACGCGCCGACCTCGGCGCTGGACTGGTTGTCGGCGGTCGCGACGGAGACGAACACGGTCGTCTGCGCCCGGTACTCCGACTCCGACGCCATGGTCGCCACGGAGGCGGCCGCGAGGCCGAGGGCGACGAAGATCGAGATGACGAGCCAGCCCCGGCGGAGAAGACGTCCGTACTCGCGAATTCCCACAGTGCCGTCCTTGTCGAGGAGGGACCCGGCGGACCGGATCGAGACGATGAGCGTGCTGGTGTCGATCCTGGCAGAACCGCGCCGCGTGTCACCGGCGCCGGGCCGTGCGGACGCCTCCGGACCGGCGCGGCGGGGCGCATCCGGGCCGTCGGGGGCTCAGGCCTGTCGGATCCCGCCCGGTCGGTGTCGCGGGACGACGGACGGCGGCAGGCCGGACCGCGCCGGACCGCCTCCGCTGCCGCCCCCGGCCGTGCCTATTTCTTGTAGCTCCTGGTGAGGGTGTTGTCGCCGGGGGTGGGGTCGCCGATCGCGGTGGAGCTCTTGGCGGTGATGGTGGAGGTGCCGGTCCTGGGGGTGAGGACGATGGTCCGGGTGGTGCTCTGTCCGGCTGCGAGGGTGGGGATCTTCCAGGTGAGGACCGTGGTCCCGGCGATCTTGCCGGGGGTGCGGGTGGCGCCTCCGGTGTCGGTCACGCTGGTGGGGACGATCATCTGGATGACGGTGGATCCGGTGTCGCGGGTGCCGACGTTGGTGACGGTGGCGGTCGCGGTGAGGGTCCTCCCGGTGATCCTCGTGGCGGTGGGGGTGAGGGCGACCTTGAGGTCGGCGCGGCTGCCCGGGACGACCTTGACGATGCGGGTGGCGGTCGCGGCGGCCCAGGTGCCGTCACCGGCCTGAGCGGCGGTGACGGTGCAGGCGCTGGTCCCGGTGAGGGTGACGGTGCCCGCCGAGGTGACGGTGCACGGGCCGGTGGCGGTGTAGGCCACCGGGAGACCGGAGGAGGCCTTCGCGGCGAGGGAGTAGGCGACTCCGGTGGTCGGGGTCGCCGACGTGTTCGCGGTGAAGGCGACGGTCTGCGGCTTCTTCTGGATCGACGCGGCGGTCACCACGAGGGTGCGGGTCGCCTGCGGGGCGGCGTTCCGGTCGGCGTCGCCGGCCTGATCCAGGGTGAGCACGCAGTCTCCCGGAGCGGCGAAGGTCACGGTGCCGTTCGCGACGGTGCAGGCCGCGGAGGCGGTCCCGAGGACGATCGGGGCGCTCGACGCGCCGCCGGTGACGGTCGGAGTCCACGTTCCTCCGACGACCGCCGCGGGAGCGGTGGAGGTGAAGGCGACCGTCTGCGCAGCCCTGCCGATCGTGAAGGCGCGGTCGGCGCGAGCAGCGGCGTGCGCAGCGTCGCCGGCCTGCTCGAGGGTCAGGGTGCAGGTGCCGGCGTGGTCGTAGGAGACCGAGCCCCCGGAGACCGAGCAGGCCCCCGAGGCGGTGAGGCGGGGATCCGCGGAGGAGGGGCCTCGGACGATCACCGGCGTGGACGATCCGCCGACGACCGCGTCGCCCGGAGCCTCGCCGCCGAACGAGACGGACCCGGCGGCCAGGCCCACCGCGATGGTCTGCGAGACCTGCGGAGCGGCGAGATGACCGGAGTCCCCGGCCTGATCGGCCGTGACGGTGCAGGTGCCGGCGCCTCCGAAGGTGACGACGCCGTCCGTCAGGGTGCAGGCGCCCGAGGCGGCGAGCACGACCGGCTGCTCGGACGCGCCGCCCGTCGCGGCGGGCGTGTAGGTGCCGCCCGGGACGGCGGGGGAGGGGGGAGTGGAGGTGAAGGCGATCGTCTGGGCCGGGAGGGTCACCTGAACGGTGCCGGCGACGTTCGGTGCCTGCTGATAGGTGGAGTCGCCCTGCTGGAACGCGTAGTACGAGCAGGTGCCGACAGCGGTGAGGAGGATGTCGACGGAGCCCGGATCGACCCGGGTCGTGCGGCAGGCGTCGTACGCGACGGCGAAGGCGGGCAGGCCCGAGCTCGCGGTCATCGTGAGGGTGACGGTGTCGCCGACGGCTCCGGTCGTGGGAGGGGTCGGGGCGAGGGTGATCGTCTGGGGTCCCTTCCGCACCGTGAAGGTGGACGACCGCTGCAGAGCGGGCGCGTAGTCCGCGTTCCCGAGCTGGTCGGCGGTGACGACGCACTCCTCGCCGACCTCGGTGAAGGTCACCACGCCGTCGGCGATGGTGCAGCCGCCGGTCGCGCCGTAGGTCGTGGGAAGCCCCGACGTGGCTGTCGCGACGGGGGAGTAGGTGGCGGAGCGCGCGGTGTCGATGCCGTGCGGGTAGTCGTAGACGATGCTCTGCGGGAGGCGGTCGACGGTGAACGATCCGGTGCGCTGCGGCGCGGGGAGGTAGAGCTCCGAGCCCTCCTGGTCGAAGCGGATGGTGCAGGTGCCCGGGCGGAGGGTGCGCACGGAGGTGCCGCCGATGATCGAGCAGACCTCCGGGGTCGTGCTCGTGACCGTGACCGGCAGACCGCTGCCGGCACTGGCGCGGAGGTCGGCGTCCTCATCCGTCGTGAGAGCGCTCGTGGGGAGGAGGAAGTCGATGCTCTGCGCCTTCCGCACCACCTCCTCCACCGGCTTCGCGACCACCGTGAAGCTCGTCTCGACCGCCGGGGCCGCCGCGTAGCGCTGGTCGCCGGGCTGGCCGGCGCGGACGACGCAGGTCCCCGCGGCGACGCCCGCGAACACGGACCGGCTCAGTCCCTCGAAGAGGAACGGAGTGCCGTCGAGCCGGCAGACCTCCGGCGTCGTGGTCGTGAAGTCCACCGGGAGACCCGAGGTGGACGTCGCGGTCACCGAGTAGGAGCCGGTCGAGTACGCGTAGCCCGCCAGAGCGAACGCGACCGACTGGGACCTGGGCGAGAGAGTCCTGGTGCGGACGACGTCCGGAGCCGCGGTCCAGCCCGTGCCCCCGGCCTGGGAGGCGGTGATGGAGCAGAGCCCGCCGACCCGGCCGACCGCGCGTCCCGCGGTCACCGTGCACACGTCAGGAGTGGTGCTGACGTAGGTCACCGGCAGACCCGAGGACGCGGTGGCCTGCAGGACGAGGTCCCGACCGTCGGTGTCGAGGCCGGTCAGCTCCGGGAACGCGATCGTCTGCCCGGTCTGCGCGGTGAGGGTGAAGGTCGAGCGCGTGATCGGTGTCCGTGCGTAGACGACGGGATCCCGGTTGTACCCGTTGAATCCGGTGTAGAGCGCGCGGATCTCGTGGCTCCCGCGCGCGAATCCCTCCGGGACCTCGATGCTCACGGTCTCGGACGTCTCCGCACCGGTCAGCGTGACGGTGCCGAGCGGTCGCTGCGTCTGGCCGGTGAACTCGGTGAACGAGATCGATCCTCCGCCGATCTGGTCCGGCTTCCTCGTGTAGCCGGTGTCGACGTCCCGGTACGAGTTCTTCGAGAGAGTGGCGGTGAGGGTCGTGGGGACGTCGATCGCGGTCGTCGACGCGCTCACCGTCATGGTGGCGTCGGGGAGCCAGGCGACCAGTGCGTCGCCGACCTTGTAGGGGCTGAGTCCGGGATCGGCGATCGGCCAGCTCCCTCCGCCTCCGCCTCCGCCGCCGGCTGCTCCCAGGTTGGTGTAGATGAACTCGCCGCCGCCCGCTCCGCCTCCGCCGCCGCCCGCCGATCCGGCGCCGCCCTGTCCGCCGCTGGCGTAGACGTCGCCCGAGGCCCGCGCGCCTGCTCCGCCGAAGCCGTGAGGGTCGGCGCCCAGGCCGTCCCAGAACATGTGCCCGGTCCCGCCGCTCGCCTCCGAGCCGAACGTCGGGACGGCATCGAGGAAGCCGCCGAGGTAGGCGGTGTCGCCACCGCTGCCGCCGGTCCCCGGGGTGTCGATCGTCGCGCCGCCGCCGCCGCCCCCGGGGAAGCCGCCGGTGCCGTGGCCCGCTTCGCCCGGCCGGCCGGCGGCACCGCCGTCGGAGCCGTCGTACAGGATGGTCGCGTTCGATCCGCTTCCTCCGCCCGCGGCGACGGCGATGACATCGCCGCCGACGGGGTCGCAGTTCTCGTCGGGTTCGCTGAAGGACACCCACTTGGCGTCCCCACCCCCCTCGAAGCCCCCGCTCCGGAGGCTTCCCCAGTAGATCGTCTGACCGGGCGTCACCTTCACGTCGTAGAGCGTGAAAGCCGCGCCGGCGCCGCCGGTGCCCCCGGTGTTCCCCACGCTGTCGAAGTCCTGACCGTCGGCTCCTCGGTTGCCCCGGGCGGTGACGTCGGCGGTGTGGACGTTCGCAGGCACAGTGAACCTGCCGTCCGTCGTGCACGCGTCGTAGAACCGATTGGCGGAGGCGGGGGGTGCGCCGACCAGCGTGAGCGCCGCGGCGGCGAGGACCACCGCGAGACCGCCGGCGAGGGGGCGCCGGAGGCGGGGACGGACGCTCCGACGGCCACCACCTCGAGGTGCACGGGGTAGTCG
>NZ_PSTN01000060.1:0-744 GCF_002930955.1 Rathayibacter sp. AY1A4
CCGAACCGAAGGAAGACCCGCCCCCGTGAGCATCGAGATCAACAACGAGTCGAGCGTCCCCGTCGACGAGGCCGCCCTGCTGCGCCTCGCCGGCTACGCGCTCGACTCGCTCCACGTGCACCCCGACGCCGAGCTCGCGATCGTGCTGGTCGACGAGGGCGCGATGGAGCAGCTGCACGTGCAGTGGATGGACGAGCCGGGGCCGACCGACGTGCTCAGCTTCCCGATGGACGAGCTGCGTCCCGGGACCGAGGACGAGCAGACCCCCGCCGGGCTCCTCGGCGACATCGTGCTCTGCCCGCAGGTCGCGCAGTCCCAGGCCGAGTCGGCCGGCCACTCCGTGCTCGACGAGCTGCAGCTGCTGACCGCCCACGGGCTCCTGCACCTGCTCGGCTTCGATCACGCCGAGCCGGAGGAGGAGCGCGAGATGTTCGGCATCCAGCGCGACATCCTGGTCGGCTTCCACATCAGCGAGCGACGCCGCTAGAGCGCGCCGTGCCCACTCTCCAGCTCCTCATCGCCGCCCTCGCGCTCGTCGCCGTCGGCGGCTGGTTCGCCGCGACCGACGCCGCCCTCGGCGTCCTCTCGCGCAGCGACCTGCTCGACATGGCCCAGCACTCCCGCAGCGCCCGCGCTCTCCGCGCGATCGCGGGCGACATGAGCGCCCACGTCAACGTCGTCAACTTCTCGCGGATCGCGGCCGAGACGACGGCCGCGGTGTTCGTCACCACGGTGCTGGTCGTC
>NZ_PSTN01000061.1:0-714 GCF_002930955.1 Rathayibacter sp. AY1A4
GGCGGGTGCCGGATCGGCCTCGGGGGCTGCCGGCGGTGTCGGTGCGACGGGCGTCGGGAGAGGAGCGGGGGCGTCGCCGGCGACCGGATCCGCCTGGTTCGCGGCCTGCGCGGGAGACGAGGCGGAGACGTCGCCGAGCCCCCACGAGCCGACGAGGAGAGCGCCGATCGTCGCGAAGACGACGGCTCGCATTCCGAGGCGCGACGGCGCTCGGTGCCGTGAGTGGCGGCGCCGCCGGGTCGTGAAAGCCATGGTTCTGCTTCTCAGTCGTGTTGTCGATCGTGGAGATGAGCGAAACGTCGACACGACGAACGACACGGATGTCGCAGCGAGTGCGGAGGCCCCAGACTCCGGAGGGGAGCACGCCTTCCCCGCGGGCTTCCGAAGATGAACGTATAGGTCGGCCTCCCTCTCGCCATAGAGAAGTGAGCCCCCCTTGTCGGGGCCATAACCGATGAGAAAAGGACCGGGGTGAAGCCGAATATGGCGCCTTTTGACGGGTCCTCGCGAAGGAGTTCTAAGAAGTGAGCGCGCGCGACCGGCTCGGCTGACTTCTCCTGTCAGGTCCCGTGCAACGCTCGGGCCCCACCCGGCCACGTACTCGGTACACGCCCGACCGACGAAGGATGGCCCCGATGACGCGACGCACACTCGACGACCTGCTCTCCCGCAGCGACCCCGCGACCGACGACCGGGCGCCCGGCGTCCGCACCG
>NZ_PSTN01000062.1:0-682 GCF_002930955.1 Rathayibacter sp. AY1A4
AGTCACGCCGACCTCAGGAAGCGTTGATGTCCCCGTGGATCGTCAGGAACCAGGCCGTGTCGCCGTCCGCGTTTGACGCGGTGGCCTCGACAGTCGAAATCGGCTTCTCGCCGAGCGACGCCGGGTCGATCTCGTGCGGGCCATCGGCACAGTCGATCGCCTCGAGGGTCGTCGTCGTCCTCGTCGTCGGGCCTCCTGCCGTGGACAGCGATCCGATCTCGAGATCGATCACTCCGTCCCCGAGACATTCAAAGGTGATCGCTGTCGGCAGGGCGGGTCGCGCGAGAGTCGCTTCGACGTGGCCACCATCATCGTCGGCGGTAGCGTTCAGCGAGAGGATCGCAACAACTTCACGGTCCGTTTCCACATCCGCTTGGCGCTCTGCACGCCACTGAGTGATGCGAGGGTCCTCCCCAGATATCGGGGCGCAGCCTGCGAGAGACGCCACGAGAACAAGACCAACTACTGCGCTGATGGGACGGTGCCTCATCGCTACACAGTAGGGGCAGGCGATCGCAGATGGACGAACTTCTGACCTGATGGCGAGATAGTGAAGCTCAGCGCTGAACAACCGGGCCTCTGTGCCCACGTCGATCGGATCTGTGCCTTGCGGTCCTACTCTCCCCACTGTCGCGTTCAGCACTACGGATCCTTGGCGGAACCGTGCCGGTGAACGATCCCC
>NZ_PSTN01000063.1:0-650 GCF_002930955.1 Rathayibacter sp. AY1A4
CACCTCGAGTCGCAGTTCGACGGACTCCGCCACCGTGCGGAGCTCGTGGGAGCCGCGGCCGCCCTCCTCCCGCCCGATGTCTTCGGAGCGCACGGTGCCGATGCCGTGCTCGAGACCCTGCCCGTCCTCTTCGCCGCTCGCGCGGTCGTCGCAGGCGCGGACGGGGACTCCTCCACCCGCCCGGTCCGTCCGGGCGAGCCCGACTCCGGGCACCACTGATGCAGTCGCGACTGCAGGATCAAGGAGAAACGTTCATGGTCGAGCGCACCGTGCAGGTTGCATCGTCGAAGGGCCTCCACGCCCGCCCCGCCTCGCTCTTCAGCCAGGCCGCGGCGAAGTCGGGTCAGAAGGTCCTCGTCGCCAAGGGCGACGCGACCCCGGTCAACGCCGCGTCGATCCTCGGGATCATCTCGCTCGGCATCGAGCACGGCGACGAGCTCACCGTCAGCGTCGAGGGCGACAACGAGGAGGCCGTGCTCGAGGAGCTCGCGACCTTCCTCACCACCGACCACGACGCGTGACGCCTAGCGTCACGCAAGGCGGCCGGCCCCGGCGCCCACGGCGCCGGTAGCCGCGGCAGCCCCTGGAGCGTGACGTCGACTCTCACTGGGTCGCACCAAGCGCCTGCGGGACCCGGCCCCGCCCTCTGC
>NZ_PSTN01000064.1:0-582 GCF_002930955.1 Rathayibacter sp. AY1A4
CTCCTCGCCGGCGTGCGCGACCAGGCGCAGTCCCTCCGCCGCGGCGCGCGCGTAGACGTCGACGAACAGCTCCGGGCCGAAGCCCACCTCGTTCGAGTCGAGCCCGACGCCGATGATGTGCTCGCGCCAGGGGAGGATCGCCGTCAGCATCTCGTCGGCCGCGTCGGCGCCCAGGTCGCGGAGGAAGCACATGATCAGGTCCGTCGAGATCCCGTGGGTCTCCTCGCTCCGACCGAGCGCACGGGTGATCCCGCTCATCACGGTGTCGAGCGCGACGCCGTTGCCGAGGTGCGTCTGCGGGTCGAAGAAGATCTCGGCGCGGCGGACGTTCGCCTTCTGCGCCCGGTCGAGGTAGCCGGTCGCGAGCTCGAAGAAGTCCCGCTCCGTCTTCAGCACGGTGAGGTTCGAGTAGTGCAGCTCCAGGAACGACGCGAGGTCGGTGAAGGAGTACCGGGCGCGGAGGGCGTCGAGGTCCTCGGTGGGCAGGGCGACTCCGTTGCGGCGCGCCATCTCGACGATGTGCTCGGGCTCGATCGTGCCCTCGAGGTGGATGTGCAGCTCGGCGCTGGGCGGGGCGGGGAA
>NZ_PSTN01000007.1:0-144153 GCF_002930955.1 Rathayibacter sp. AY1A4
CCTCATGTCCACCACCCTTCCCCGCACCACCACCCGCCCCTAGGTTGGGGGGACCCGCATCGCCGACCGCGCACCACAGAGTTCCGATGGAGGAACGCCATGGCCACGACACCCGTGCTCCGCAGGATCGCGATCGCGCTGGTCGCGGTCGTCGCAGTGGGAGTGGCGGGTGCCGCACCGGCGTCCGCCCTCGACAGGCCCGTCTCCGGGTACCTGAAGGACAGCGGGCTCACGCCCGAGAAGATCCGCGACTTCCTCGGCGGACCCCTCATCTCGCCCTCGACGCAGGTGGGCTACGGCGGAGCGGTCTCGAGCGTCGACGCGAACGCGAGCCGCGTGGGCATGGAGGTGCTGAAGCGCGGCGGCAACGCAGCTGACGCCGCTGTCGCCACGGCCGCCGCCCTCGGCGTGAGTGAGCCCTACAGCGCCGGCATCGGCGGAGGCGGGTACTTCGTCTACTTCGACAAGGCCTCCGGCGAGGTCAGCACCATCGACGGACGCGAGACAGCGCCGGCCGGGATCACCTCGGACGCGTTCCTCGACCCCGCGACCGGAGCCCCGTACCCGTTCACCCCGGACCTCGTCTCCTCCGGCGTCGCGGTCGGCGTGCCCGGCACGGTGGCGACCTGGGACACCGCGGTCGACCGCTTCGGAACCCTGCCGCTCCCCGTCGTGCTGGCGCCCTCGATCGCGCTCGCGGCGAAGGGCTTCCGGGTGGACGAGACCTTCCGCAACCAGACGCTCGACAACCTCGAGCGGTTCCAGGCGTTCCCCGACACGGCCGAGCTCTTCCTCCCTGGTGGGGACGCGCCGAAGGTGGGCAGCACCTTCCGCAACCTCGACCTCGCGAAGACGCTGACCTCCATCGCCGTCCACGGGCCGGACGCGTTCTACGAGGGCGCGCTGGCCGCCGAGATCGCCGACACGGTCCAGAACCCGCGGATCGCCGAGGGGTCGGACCTCCCCGCCCCGGCCGGCACGATGACCGCCGCCGACCTCGCGGCGTACTCGGTCGCCGAGCAGGCGCCGACCCGCGTCTCCTACCGCGGACTCGACGTCTACGGGATGGCACCCTCCTCCTCCGGCGGGATCGCAGTCGGCGAGGCCCTCAACATCCTCGAGAACCACGACCTCGCGGCCGAGGACACAGGCAGCGCCCTGCACCTCTACCTCGAGGCGTCCGCCCGCGCCTTCGCCGACCGCGGCGCCTACGTCGGCGACCCGGCCTTCGTCGACGTGCCCACCGAGACGCTCCTCAGCCAGGAGTTCGCGGACTCGCGGGACTGCACGATCGACCCGGCGACCGCCTCCGTCCGCCCGGTCGCGCCCGGCGCTCTCGACGGCTCGGGATGCGCGACCGCCCCCGCCGCGGAGGAGTCGGACACCGAGAACATCTCCACCACCCACCTCTCGGTCGTCGACAAGTGGGGCAACGCCGCCTCCTACACGCTGACGATCGAGCAGACCGGCGGCTCGGCGATGACCGTCCCCGGCCGCGGCTTCCTCCTCAACAACGAGATGACCGACTTCTCCCCCACCTTCGTCGACGGGGACCCGAACCGGATCGAGCCGGGCAAGCGCCCGCGCTCGTCGATGTCGCCGACGATCGTGCTCGACGGCGGGGACGTGCGGTTCGTCGTCGGCTCGCCGGGCGGATCGACGATCATCACGACGGTCCTGCAGACCCTGGTCAACCGCATCGACCTCGGCATGACGCTCCCCGAGGCGGTGGCAGCGCCCCGCGCCTCCCAGCGCAACGGCGCGACGACCTCCGCCGAGCCCGAGTTCATCGAGGCGTACGCCGACGACCTCGCTCCCTTCGGCCAGCAGCTGGTCCCCTCGGGCGACACCTTCACCTCGGCCGCGCAGATCGGGGCAGTGGCCGCCATCGAGGTCGACCCCTCCGGCCGGATGACCGCGGTCGCCGAACCGGTGCGGCGCGGCGGCGGCGTCGGGCTGGTGGTCCGGCCCGAGAAGTGACGCCCCGGAGCCTCCGCGGCCCGCTGAGAGGAACCGTCGGCCGGCCGCCCCTCTCGCCCGGGAGCGGTCCTCCGCGGGAAGGAGGCGTCTGCGACACTGGGGAGATGTCGTCGTCGCGCCCGCTGCGCACCCTCCGGGGTGTCGTCGCGGCGACGGTGGCGACGCTCGTCGCGCTGTTCTCGCACGTGGCCGGCGGCGGCCAGATCCCGGGTCCGCTCGGTGTCGCGATGCCGCTCGTCCTGTCGGTCCTGGTGTGCGTGGCGCTCGCCGGGCGCAGGCTCTCCCTGGTCCGCCTGGCGGTCTCGGTGGGAGTCAGCCAGTTCCTGTTCCACACGCTCTTCACGATCGGGACCTTCGCGGGGCCGGTCGATGCGCCGACCCTGCACGCGCACCACGGTGCCGTGATCGACGTCAGCGCGGCGATGACGCACAGCGGGATGACCGGCTCCTCGATGTGGGCGGCGCACCTCGTCGCCGCCGTCGCGACGACCGCGGCGCTCCACCGCGGCGAGTCCCTCCTCGTCCGGGTCGCCGCGACGACGAGCCACCTCGTCACCCGCCTGGTGCGGGTCCTGCCGGCTCCGGTGGCCGCTCCTCGACCCGCGCGACGCTCCTCCTTCGAGCTGCGCGACGTGCTCCCCCTCGCCTCGGGCGTCTTCCCCCAGGCGGCGCTGCGGCGCGGCCCCCCTCTGCAGCCCGCCTCCTGATCATCGACGCGAGCCGCGGCGAGGACCTCCCCGGAGGTCCCCGCGGCGTCTGACCGACCCGTCTCCTCCCCCGCAGGGGTCTCCGAGGGACGCCGGCCGGTCGGCGTCTCGGCGACTCCTCCCGGACGGATCGTCCTGGCCCGGCGCTCCTGCGCGCCGGCGGAGGGGTCTGTGGAGCGTCCCCTCGGGGACGCCCGTGAAGGGAGCCACGCCTGTGGCACAACCATCGACACCGATCGACGACGACCTCCTCCCGCCTCAGCGGCCGCTCGCCGCTCCTCTCCGCGGGGCGGAGGCGTCCCTCCTGCTCGCGATACCGGCGGCGGTCGCCGTCGCCCTGCTGGGCCTGTCGTACACCGGGGCGTTCTCGGTGGCGACGCGGCTGATCGACCCCGGCGACCTGGTGACGCGGGGCCTGCCGATCGCGCGGGTCCTGCACGACTCCGCCGCGTCGCTGACGATCGGCCTGCTCACCGCGGCCACCTTCCTGCTGCCCGGGCAGCGCATCGCGCCGGGCGTCGTCTCGTACTCGCAGAACCGCGCCCTGCGCTGGGCGACCTGGTCGGCCGCGATCTGGGTGGCGTCCGCGATCGCTGTCCTCGTGTTCACGGCGGCGAACACCATCGGGCAGCCGCTGGACGCGCCGGGCTTCCGGACGCAACTCGTCTTCTACGCCACGCGGATCGAGCTGGGGCAGACGCTCGTGGCCTCGACGGTGTGCGCGACGGCCGTCCTCCTCCTCACCCTGTTCTCGCGGCGGCTGGCCTGGGTGGCGGCGGCGACCGCGATCGCGGTGCTGGCCCTGCTCCCCCTCTCGCTCTCCGGGCACGCCGCCGGCGCCGACGAGCACGCGAACGCGGTGAACAGCCTGGCCGTGCACCTGATCGGAGTGACGGCCTGGGCCGGCGGGCTCGCCGCGGTGATCCTGCTGCGGCGGACCGTCGGCGCCCAGCTCGGCGTGGTCGTCGCGCGCTACTCCGTGCTGGCCGGCTGGGCGTTCGGGGCCGTCGCCTTCTCGGGTCTGGTGAACGCGTCGCTCCGGATCGAGGACCTCGACGACCTGAGCACGCCCTACGGGCAGCTGCTGATCGTCAAGGCCGTCGCGCTGCTCGCCCTCGGCGGCGCGGGCCTCGGGCACCGGCTGCGGCTGATCCCGCGGCTGCGCGCCGACCCGGCCGACCGCCGCGCGTTCGTCGCGATCGCGGTCGGCGAGGTGGTGGTGATGGCGCTGACCATCGGCGTCTCGGTGGCGCTCTCGAACAGCGCGCCGCCGGTCTCGCAGGACCCGATCAGCGGAGACGTCGGGCGCAGTCTGCTCGGCTTCCGCTACCCGCCCGAGGTCACACCCGAGCGGATGCTCGACCAGTGGCACCTTGACGCCGTCTGGCTCGGGATCGCGGTCGTCGGCGCCGCCCTCTACGTGTCGGCGGTCCTGAGGCTGCGGCGCCGCGGCGACGCCTGGCCGCTCGGGCGCACTGTCGCCTGGGTGGCCGGCTGCGCGGCCCTCGCCTACACGACCAGCGGCGGCCCGGCCATGTACGGGCAGGTGCACTTCAGCACCCACATGATCCAGCACATGCTGCTGATGATGGTCGTGCCGCCACTGCTCGTGCTCGGCGGACCGGTGCTGCTCGCTCTGCGGGTGCTGCCGGTGCGCCGCGACGGCGGGCGCGGGCTGCGCGAGTGGATCCTCGCCGTCGTGCACTCCCGCTACCTCGCCGTGCTGTCGCGGGCACCCGTCGCCGCCGTGCTCTTCGCCGGCAGCCTGGTCGTCTTCTACTACACCGGCTGGTTCGAGTGGGCGATGTTCAGCCATCAGGGCCACGTCCTGATGACCCTGCACTTCCTCGCCACGGGCTATCTCTTCTTCTGGGTCCTGATCGGCGTCGACCCCGGCCCGAACCGGCCCGGCCACGTGCTGAGGCTGCTGGTGATGCTCGCGACGCTGGCGTTCCACGCCTTCTTCGGCCTGGCGATCATGTCGCAGACCACCGTGCTGGCCGCGTCCTGGTGGACCGCGCTCGGGTACACCGACACGGAGGCGCTGCTCGCCGACCAGGGCGTCGGCGGAGGGATCGCCTGGTCGGCGGGCGAGATCCCGATGGTGCTGATCGCCCTCGTCGTGGTCGCGCAGTGGGTGCGCTCCGAGGAGCGGACCGCGAAGCGCTACGACCGGCGCGCCGACCGCGACGGCGAGGCCGAGCTCACCGCCTACAACGACCGTCTGAACCGGCTCGACAGCCGGAGCACTCCCCGTCCGACCACCACGAAGGAGACCGACCGATGACCTCTCGACCCCTGCGACGGCTTCCCGCCGCGCTGGCAGCCCTCGCCCTGGCGGGCGTCCTGATCGGGACGGCCGGGCCCGTCCAGGCGCACGACCAGCTGATCAGCAGCACTCCCGGCTCCGGTGAGCACTTCACGAACTCGCCTGCGGAGGTGACGCTGACGTACTCCGAGGACGTCCTCACGATCGGCGCGCTGGTCCTCGTCACCGACATGGACGGCATCGACCACGTCTCCGGCCCGGTCGAGCTGACCGACTCGACGGTCACCGCTCCGCTCGAGGCGGCGCTTCCCGGCGGCTCCTACGACCTCAAGTGGCGGGTGGTCTCCGCCGACGGCCACCCGATCGCGGGAGTCGTCCCCTTCACCGTCGGCGACGGCGCCTCGGCGCAGGCCGCGGCCGTGGCGGAATCCACCCCGACCGTCGAGCCGACCGTCGTCGCAGCCGCCTCCTCGCAGGCCCCGCCGGACGTCCTCCGACCGGTCCTCATCGGTCTGACCGGCGCGGTCCTCGCCGTCGCGGCCTTCCTCCTGATCACCCGCCGCCGCGGGCGGCCCTCGACCACCACCGAAGACCGGACGTCGTCGTGACCGCCGACGTCCTCCACCCACCGCACCACTTCACAGGAAGGCGCCACACCATGCGCACTCGACACGTCACCACCCTCTCCGCCCTCTCGGCCGCAGCCCTGCTCGCCCTGACCGGCTGCAGTGCCGGAGCCTCCGGCAGCCCCTCCGCCGAGGTCGCGCCCGCCGCGACCGAGGTGACCATCACCGACGGCTGGGTGAAGGCCGCCGACTCCGGCATGTCCGCCGCGTTCGGTGAGCTGGAGAACTCCGGCACCGAGGACGTCACCGTCGTGTCCGCCACCTCCGCCGCGTCCTCCGAGCTCGAGCTGCACGAGACCGTGGCGAACGAGTCGGGCGAGATGGTGATGCGTGCCAAGGAGAGCGGCTTCACGATCCCCGCCGGCGGCAGCCTCGAGCTCGCCCCCGGCGGGAACCACATCATGCTGATGGACCTCGCCGCGCCGATCGTCGCCGGGGACGAGGTCACCGTCACCCTCACCTTCTCGGACGACTCCACGACGGAGTTCACCGTCCCGGCGCGCGACTACGCCGGCGCGAACGAGAACTACGAGGGCGGCGACATGGACATGGACATGGGCGGAGAGGGCTGATGAGCGAGGACCGCGAGACCGGCCACAGCGCCGACGAGCGCCCGCGCAGCGCCGTCAGCCGGCGACGGCTCCTCCTCGGCGGAGCAGTCGCCGGCATCGGCGCGGCGGGTGCGATCGGAGCGGACCAGCTGCTCGGCCGCGGCGGCGCTGCGCCGGCAGCGGCCGCCGCGCTGAACGGCGACGAGACGATCCCCTTCCACGGTGCGCACCAGGCGGGGATCGCCGCGACACCGCAGGCGCACGCGACCTTCGTCGCCCTCGATCTGCGCGAGAGCACCGACCGGGACGGACTGCGGCGGATGCTGCGCATCCTGTCCGACGACGCCGCGCGCCTCACCCAGGGGCAGCCGGCCCTGGCCGACTCCGAGCCCGAGCTCGGCGTGGTCCCCGCCCGCCTCACCGTGACCTTCGGGTTCGGGCCGAGGCTCGTGTCCCTCGCGGCCGGCGAGGCGGCGAAGCCGGCCTGGCTGGCACCGCTACCTGCGTTCGGGATCGACCGGCTCGAGGAGCAGTGGAACGACGGGGACCTGCTGCTGCAGTTCCACGCCGACGACGCGTTCACGATCGCGCACGCGCTGCGGATGCTGCTGAAGAACACCCGCACCTTCGCGACCGTCCGCTGGACCCAGACCGGGTTCCGCCGGGCGCACGGCTCCGAGAAGGCCGGCACCACGATGCGGAACCTGTTCGGCCAGGTCGACGGGACCGTCAATCCGCGCCCCGAGGACGTCGACTTCGACGAGCTGGTCTGGGTCCGCGACGGCTGGCTCGTCGGCGGCACCGGGCTGGTGCTGCGCCGGATCCGGATGGACCTCGACAAGTGGGACCGCCTGGACCGCAGCGGCCGCGAGCAGTCCGTCGGGCGGACCCTCGCGAACGGCGCGCCCCTCACCGGGACGGCGGAGGCCGACGAGCCCGACTTCGAGGCGACGACGGCCATCGGCTTCCCGGTGATCCCGGAGTTCTCGCACATGAGGCGCGCCCGCTCGGAGAACACCGCCGAGCGCTTCCACCGCCGCGCCTACAACTACGACGACACCCCGACGGGCGAGGACATCTCGAACTCCGGGCTGATCTTCGCGGCGTACCAGGCCGACGTCACCGCGCAGTTCGTGCCGATCCAGAAGCGCCTGGACGAGCTGGACCTGCTCAACGAGTGGACGACGCCGATCGGCTCCGCCGTCTTCGCGATCCCGCCGGGCTGCGTCGAGGGCGGCTACATCGGCGACACCCTCCTCTGACCCTCACCGGCACCCGCCACAGCACCGAAGGACCAGAAGCATGACCACCACCGCCACGAGACCCCGCGACTCCGCCGACACCCCGCCCTCGCCGCGCAGAAGCAGCGCAGGCTGGCTCGGACAGCTGCTGCTCCGCCTGCACTTCTCCGCCGCCCTGTTCGTCGGGCCGTTCATCCTCGTCGCCGCGACCAGCGGAGCGCTCTACGCACTCACCCCGCAGCTCGAGCAGGTCGTCTACGCGCAGGAGCTGCACGCCCCCGAAGCGGACACCTACCTGCCCCTGGCCGACCAGATCGACGCCGCCGACGAGTACACCGGAGGCGGGCAGAGCATCGTCGCTGTCCGCCCCGCCCCGAACCCCGGCGACACCACCCGGGTGATGTACGCGGACCCGTCGCTCGGCGCGAGCGAGACCCGCGCGGTCTTCATCGATCCGGCCACCGCCGACGTCCGCGGCGACCTCACCGCCTACGGCACCAGCGGCGCCCTGCCGTTGCGGACCTGGATCGGCGACCTGCACCGGACGCTGCACCTCGGGGACGTGGGCCGCTCCTACAGCGAGCTCGCCGCCTCCTGGCTGGGGGTCGTCGCCCTCGCCGGCCTGGGCCTCTGGATCATCCGCCTCCGCCGCGCCCGCGTGAAGAGGGACCTGCTGCGCCCCGCGCCGAGGACCACCGGCTACAAGCGCCTGTTCTCCTGGCACGCCTCCATCGGCGTCTGGCTGCTCGTCGGCGCCCTGTTCCTCTCGACCACCGGCATCACCTGGTCGCTCTACGGAGGCGGGAACTTCGAGACCCTCCGCTCCGCAGTCGGCTGGACCACGCCCTCGCTGGGGACGACGCTCGGCGACCGGACCGGCGAGGTGGCCGACGAGCACGCCGGGCACGCCGGACACGGCGCGGCCACCGGCGACGCCGTCGAGTCGACGGCGGGCTACTCGCCGGCCGCCTACGACTCGGTGCTCTCGGTCGCCCGCGAGGTCAACGTGAACACGGGACTGGTCGAGATCCGGCCGCCCGCGGCGGAGGGCTCGGCCTGGGTCGTGCAGGAGATCCAGCGCAGCTTCCCGACCGAGGTCGACGGCGTCGCGATCGACGGGAGCACGATGCAGGTCGTCGACCGGGTCGACTTCGCCGACTTCGGCCTCGTCGCCAAGCTCTCCCGCTGGGGCATCGACACGCACATGGGCTCGATGTTCGGGCTGCCCAACCAGCTGCTGCTGTTCGTCACCGCGGCCGGCATCGCCACGATGGTCGTGCTCGGGTACCTGATGTGGTGGAAGCGCCGCCCCACCCGCGGCCCCCGACGGCTCGTCGGCACCCCGCCGGCCCGGGGAGCGCTCCGGCGCGCGCCGTGGTGGGGAGTCGCGTCCGTCCTGGTGGTCGCCGCCGCGGTCGGGCTGTTCCTCCCGCTCCTGGGTGCGAGCCTCGCGGCCTTCGTGATCGTCGACACGCTGCTGGGGCTCCGACCCGCGCACCGCTGAGCGGAGGGGGCGCCGGCCCGGTGGGGTCCACCGGGTCGGCGTCACAGCCCCTTCGGGAAGGCGAGGGAGCGCAGCGCGGGGTCGAGGCCCTCCCACTGGTGGCGCCGCTCCGCGTCCCGGTCGGCGTCGCTCCCCCGGAGCCCGACCGCCTTCGCGGCGTACACGGCGGCGTGCGAGCAGTGGTCCGCCATGTGCGCGACGGCCGCGGCCTGTCCGGCCGCCCGCGCGGCGGCGGTGGCGGCGCGCTCGCCCGCCTGCGTCGCGGCGCGGGCTGCGGCGTGCGCCGCGAAGGCGGCCGTGCGGCACTCCGTCATCGGAGCCCCGCCCCGCTCCCAGGCGCGGAGGACGTCGAGCGCGCGCCGGGGCCGGGGATCGTCCGGATCCCACTCCTCGAACGCGGGGAGGGCGCGCTCCGCGCACTCCGCCGCCCATCGCGCGAGCGCCCGGTGGACCTCCGGCTCCGGATTCGCCCAGGCCGGCTTCTCCGCTCCGCTCACGGGTCTTCCTCCGATTCCGGAGCTCAGCTGGCTCTTCCCAGATGAGGGTGTAGGTCGGCCGGGAGCGTCGGTCCGCAGATAGACGTCGAGGTCTCCCGACGACGGAGGTTCCTCCGCCATCCGTCCGAAAGACCTCGACGTGACCGACGCTACCCCGCCGGCCGGCTTCGGCCTCCCTGACCTGACCGCCTTCGCGTCTCATCCCAGTCGACCCTGATCGAGTCTGCTGACCCCCTCGACGAGAACGCAGCGACATCACAGCCACCCAACCCCGACCGTCCGGGAAGCCGGGACACGTCACATGACCTGTGCTGCGGGCGTGTCGAGTGGGTCGTCCAGGGGCGACGCAGGAGCGTCGACGCGACGTGCTGAGAGGTGGTTCCAGTCGAGCGCTAGGACACCGGCTACAGGCATGGCGATAGGTCAGGAACGGCGTCGCTCCCTGCGCAGGAGGGAGCGCAGAGTCTCGGCATTCGCGTAGCCGACCCGTAGCGCGATCTCGGCGGAGGTGAAGTCCGTGGTTGCTGAGAGGTGCCGAGCTCGTTCGATGCGAAGCCGTTGGACGAAGCCGAGCGGAGTGAGGTTGAGCGCCGCACGGACTCGTCGTTCGAGGGTGCGCCGGCTGGTGCCGAGCGACTGCGCGACGAAGGCGACGTTGAACGGTTCGTCCAGGCGGGCGCGCACGAAGCGTTCGAACTCGACGACGATCGGGTCCTCGTGCCGGAGATGTTCGTAGGCGACGAAGGCCGCCTGAGACGGACGCTCGTCGATGATGAGGAGCTTGGCGACATGTTGGGCCAGGTCGGGGCTGATCGATCGCACGAGTGAGAGCGCGAGGTCGATGTGGGCGAACGCGGCGCCGGCGGTGACGAGGTTCCCGTCGACCACGACCATGGTGTCGAGATCGAGGGCGACGGTCGGATAGCGCTTCAGGAACTCCGGCCCCAGGAACCAGCTGGTCGTCGCCCTCCGATGATGCATCCGTCCGGTCTCGGCGACAGCGAACACGCCGGTGCACGCCGCGGCGATCCGGGTGGTCGCCTCGTCGAGGCGCCCGAGCGAGGCGATGACCGAACGAGCATCTCGGCTCTGGAGGACGTCGTTGGTAGCGGCGGCCGTAAGGGTTCCAAGCGCAGGGACGACGACCACGTCGAACTCTCCGGACTCCGACAGCGGGTGGTCCACCGACAGGGTCATCGATGCCGTCGTGGTCACTCGCCGTTTCGGTCCGAGGATGGCGAGTTCGATCGGGTCGATCCGCGGGTCGACATCGCCGCGGGCTCCGTCGGCCACCCGCACGATGTCGATGATCGACGCGATAGCCGAACCGAAGCAGCCGTCGATCGCGATCAGTCCGATACGCATGACGTAAACAATAGCAATACTGCCGTATACGCCACTCCCCACCGGCCCTCGCTCGTCATACGCTGAACTCGTCCCACGAAGAACCCCGACGTCAAGGAGAGTCCCTCATGTCCACACCCGCATCACTTCCGTATGCCTTCGTCGCCAAGATCGTCGCGGCCGATGGACAGCACGACGCGGTCGCCGATCTGCTCGCCGGCGCTGTCGCACTCGCCAACGAAGAAGTAGGAACGATTGTCTGGTTCGCGGTCAGGACCCACGCCGACACCTTCTGGATCTTCGATGCATTCCCCGACGAAGCCGCTCGCGACGCCCACGCCAACGGCGCCATCGTCGCAGCCCTGATGGCCAACCAGCACCTCCTCGGCGCAGCACCCGAGATCCTGGCGGCCGACGTCCTCGCGTCCAAGCTCCCGTAGTCCGCCAACGCACGAGACGATCGCGCCCCGCCGAGCCGTCGCCAGGTCGCGACGCAACGCCACGCTGCGTTGCCGAGCGGTGCGAGGCCTATCGGCACACGGACAGGATGCCGGCCGCGAGCGCTCAGCCGGCGAGGGGTCCGTCGCAGAGGAGAGCGACGTCGGTGTCGGGCAGAGCCGTGAGGCCAGCGCATCGCGCGACCACCAGAACGGTTCGCCGGAGCCGCCTGTCGGAATCGAACGGACGACCTAATCACGTCGGCTTTGCGTCTATCGCTTGATGCGCCCACTGGGCGAACGAGCCGCTGACCTGCGCAAACGCCGAGCGTGGAGGACGCCGCCATCCGGTGGTGACCGACGACGACCGACCAGTACCGACCGTTTCACCGGAGCTTGCGGCGGCGTCGAAGCCGAGCAAGCTCCATTCTTTCAACTCACCGCGCCCTCCTCCTCGCCGGCCCCGTCGTCGGCGAAGACGTTTCAGGGGTCTTCTCAGATGACGGTGTAGGTCGGCCGGGAGCGTCGGTCCGCAGATAGACGTCGAGGTCTCCCGACGACGGAGGTTCCTACGCCATCCGTCCGAAAGACCTCGACGTGACCGACGCTACCCCGCCGGCCGGCTTCGGCCTCCCTGACCTGACCGCCTTCGCTCGACTCGACGGCCTCGGTCTGCACACCGGCGCGGACCTGCTCACCGACAAGCAGAGCGACAGGCTACGCGCGCTGTTCGTTGATGACGCTCACGTCGAGGTCGAGGCGACCTGGGGTGTCTACCAGCGCATGATCGCCGCCTATCGCCACGAGGACCGGCAACGTGGCCGCGAGCTCATGGAGAAGCTGATCACCGACCTCAGCGCCGGCGTCCCCAAGGTGCTCACCGAGCTCACCACCCTGGGCCGGACCCTGAAGAAGCGAGCCGCTGACGTGCTCGCCTACTTCGAACGACCCGGCACCAGCAACGGGCCGACCGAGGCGCTCAACGGACGGCTCGAACACCTGCGCGGCTCCGCACTCGGGTTCCGCAACCTGACCAACTACATCGCCCGAAGCCTGCTCGAGACCGGCGGCTTCAGACCCCAACTCCTACACCCCCGATTGGGATGAGCCGCTCAGCTCCGGCGCGGCCGCCCCGTGAAGTGCTTCACCCCGTAGACCAGGAGGAGCAGGATGCCGCTCAGCTGCAGGGCGAGCGAGAAGCCGGAGGCGAACTCACCGGCCGGCCACACCAGCCTCAGCACCAGCGCGACGAACATCGCTGTGACCCCGACGACGAACAGGACTCGATTCCGCATCCATCGAGTCGACCATCCGCACGCGCATCGGGGCCGGCCGGAGGCCTCAGCTCCGCGGCCGCCGCAGTTCGGCGTCGTCGTCTCGCGGCGCTCACCTCCCGGATGCAGGAGCCGGCGTCGAGCTGTCCTCGGAAGTGGACCAGACCGCCTGCGCTCCGGTGTCGCCGATCTGGACGACGTTCGCAGTCGCTCCCACTGCGACGACGATCGCGACGGCGGCGAGGATCAGCGAGGGGACCGAGCGGGCGCTCCGTCCCCTCGTGTCGGCGGAGTTCCTCCCGCGCGTCCGGAACCAGAGCCAGTGCGCCACGCAGAGGACGAACAGTCCGGCAGCCCAGGGCAGCAGGTGATCGCCGAGCTCGGCGTGGCGTTCGAGTGCTGCGGAGGGGTCGACCTGCCGTTCGAGCGCTTCGCCGGCCTGAGTGGCGAGCGGGACTCCGAGAAGGGCGACGAGGGCGGTGATCGGAGTGATCACGCCCAGGCGTCGGCGGGCGGCCGGCCAGACGCTGCCGAGGATGAGCATCAGGGCGGCGAGGGGGAGCAGGACGACGACGACGTGGACGAGGAGGGGGTGGAGGGGGAGGCCGTTGATCTGCCAGTCGGTCATCGTGAGTCACGCTTTCGGTTGAGGAGGCGTTCCGGTGCGCAGCGCATCGTTCAGCCTCCGGCGAGGGTGGTCAGCAGGTCCTGGATGCTCGTCTTCTCTGCGACCGGGTCGGGGCTTCCGGCGCGGACGGAGGAGAGGACGGGGTCGATCTGCTGGTCGACGTAGGTCCACGTCTGGCAGTTCGCGGCGCTCAGCGCAGGCTCCGCGTCGTCCCAGGCGGTCTCGAGGTCGGTGGCGCGGGCTTTCGCGCCGGCCTGGTCGCCGCTGGTGACGAGGGCGAGGGTGTCGGCGGTGATCGTCTGGAAGTTCTGCACGTCGGCGGAGGGGAAGTCGGTCTGAACGGATGCCTTCGCGTCAGCTGCGGACAGCGTTCCCGACGCATCGCAGGCCGGGGCTGCGCCTTCGGGTGCTGGGGTGGTGTGCGGCTGGCTGTTGGTGAAGGCGAGCAGCCCGACGACGGCGACGGCGAGGACCGCGAAGGCGACGAGTGAACGGCGTTCGCGGGCGACGGGCGGGGCGTGGTGCTCGGATGCGCCTTTGTCGACATCGGCCTTGCTGAGGGAGAGGTAGACGACGGTGGCGAGGATCGCGACCAGGAAGATGATGCTGGTGACGAAGGTGCCGAGCCCGAGGCCCTGCTCGTCGGGGGACAGGCCGAGCCAGTCGCCGATATTGGCGCCGAGGGGGCGGGTGAGGATGTAGGCGATCCAGAACGCGAGGACCGGGTTCGCGCCGTAGCGCCAGAGGCCGGTGACGATCGCGATCAGGGCGAGGGGCAGGAGGATCGAGACGCCGGGGCCCCAGCCGGTGAGCTCGAGAGTCCAGTCGCCGAGGGCGGTGCCGAGCGCGAAGGTGACCAGGACGGTGAGCCAGTAGAACGCCTCCCGCGGGGTGGTGTCGATGCTGTGGATCGAGAGGGTGCGCTCCTTCGAGTACCAGACGCCGAACACGATCACGAGCAGCACGGAGAAGACGAGGGAGCTGGCCCAGAGAGGCACGCCGAGCTGGTCGGTGAGGATGTCGGTGAGCAGGGTGCCGGTGACGCTCATCACGACGACGGTCAGCCAGTACGCGGAGGGGACGTAGCGTCGCAGCCGCATCTGGATGGCGAGCACCACCGCGGTGACCACGATGAAGATCACGGCGGTCGCGATGAGGCCGACGCCGAGGACCATGTTGATCCAGTCGGCGAAGCTCTCACCGACCGTGGTGCAGAGGATCTTGATGATCCAGAACCAGATGGTGACCTCGGGGACCTTGCTGAGCAGCCGCCGGCCCGAGGCGCGGGATGTCGTCGTTGAGATGTCCATGCCCGCAGAGTCTCAGTCGGGACGTGGGCGGCGGCTCGGGATGCGCCGTACTGCGTTGTGTGTGCTCACAACGACCCGAAGCACCGCGGTTCGACCAGGTCAGTACCGAGCCGATGGGCTGAGGTTCTGTGCTTTCACAACAGTTGCAGGAGAATCCTCTGCCGCAGGTGGACGCACGTTCGTAGCGTGGACTCCTCCGGCGCGCTCCGCGTCGAGAGACGAGGACGACACTGATGCCGAACCGGGATCCCCTATCGGACGGTGAGATCGCCTACCGGGCAGCGCGACGCTGGCCGCTGATCTCGGCCGGCCTCGCGGTGCTGCTCACCGTCCTCCTGGCCGCGCTGATCTTCTACCGCGAGCACGACAAGCCGTTCGGATTCGACACCGCCTGGATGAACGAGATCATCGAGCACCGGTCCACGTTCTGGCTCGTGCCGTCGCTGGTGATGAACAGCCTCGGAGGCGGGATCCTCGGCACGATCGTGATCCCTCTCATCGTCTTCGTGGCGCTGCTGATCCGGCGCGGACGCTGGACGGCGACGTACTTCGCGATCGCCGCGCCGCTCGGCGGGCTGCTGGTGCAGATCCTCAAGAACGCGATCGGTCGTCCCAGGCCGCTGGAGATACTCGTGAACGCCGACTTCGGCTCGTTCCCCTCCGGCCACAGCGCGAACGCCGCCACGACCGCGGTGGTCCTCGCTGTCGTCTTCCCGCTCTGGTGGGTCCGCATCGCCGGCGCCGTGTACACGGTGGCGATGATGCTCAGCCGCACCTACCTCGGGGCGCACTGGATCTCCGACACCGTCGGCGGACTGCTCCTGGGCGCCGGCGTTGCCCTGATCGTCTGGGCGCCGCTCGCGGTCCGGCTGCACACCGAGCGCGTGGCGTCACCGCCGCCCCTCTGGCGCCGGATCGCCCGACGGCGGGCCCTCAGCTGACGCCTCGTCAGGGTCGAGGCTTCTCGACGGCGCCGCGGAGGATCGTCAGGAGGACGACGGCGACGATCGACCCGGACGCGATCAGGCCCGCGAGCACGACGATCTGGAAGACGCCCGCCGCCACAGGCGAGAGTCCGCCGAAGACGGCGCCGATGAACGCGCCGGGCAGGACGACGAGACCTGTCGTCCTGGTCTGGTCGGTCAGCGGCACCAGGCCGGTCCAGGCCGCCTCCCGCGCCAGGCCGATCGTCGCCTGCCGGGGCCGGGCGCCGAGAGCCAGCCAGCCCTCGACCTGCTCCCAGCGGTCGGCGAGCGTGATCGCCAGGGCTCGGCCGGTGACGGTCGCGACGGTCATCGCGCCGCCGAGGAGGATCCCGCCGACCGCGAGGACGTAGCGGCCGGTGAACGGGACGGCTCCGAGCCCGAAGACGATCCCGGCGCTGAGGGCGACTCCGGCCGTCATCGCCGCGGTGACCGCGAGGACCGTGCGCCGGGTGCGGCCGAGGCGGGCGGACGCCGTGAGCACCGCGGTACCGAACATGACGGCCAGGAAGAGCAGGACCCAGCGGAGGTCCGCGATGACTCCCGAGAGGATCACCGCGAGCACTCCGAGCTGAACAGCCCCACGGAGGATCGCCAGCGCCGGTCGCGCGAACGAGACGACTCCGAACGCGCGGAGTGCGGCCACGGAGACTGCCGCGCAGATCGCGACCGCCGCGGCCACGGCCGCCGGGGTCAGCTGGTCGATGGGCGTTCCTGGATGACCCAGGTGTTGCCGTCGAGGTCGGTGAAGAAGACGAACGAGTTCCACTCCCCGCCGCGGCCCTCGAGGCGGACTCCGTCCTCGAAGTGCGTCACCGGGCTGACGTCCACCCCGCGCTCGGCGAGCTCGGCGCGGGCTGAGTCGATGTCGTCGACGACGAGCTGCAGCCCTTCGAGCCGGGTGGTGCCGGTCTTGAGCTGGATGCTGCTGTGCGAGCCGGGCGGGGTGAGCTGCACGATGCGCATTTCGTCGTTGATCCGCACGTCGAGGTCGAGGTGGAACCCGACCTGGTCGGCGTAGAACGCTTTCGCCCGGTCGACGTCCTCGACGCTGACGGGGACGACTTCGAGATTCCACTGCACAGGGTGCCCCTTCGAGGAAGTGATGGACGAGCGTCGGTCGCCGTCCAGTGTGTCCGGCGGGAGGGCGCCGGGCGATCGGGTCAGCTCGCCGCGATCGTTCCGGTGAGCAGGAGCCCGGACACGACGAAGGCCAGGGCGACGCGGTAGCCGACGAAGACGCCGAAGCCGTGGCCGGCGACGTAGCGCAGCAGCCACGCGATCGATGCGTACGCGACAACGAAGGAGACGAGGGTCGCGACGAGGGTCGGAATCCAGCCGACGCTCACGCTGACATCGGACGCGGCGGTCGCCGCTTCGTAGGCACCGGCGGCGGTGAGCGCGGGGATGGAGAGGTAGAACGCGAACTTCGTCGCCGTCACCCGGTCCAGCCCCCGGAACAGCCCACCGCTGATGGTCGCTCCGGACCGGGAGACGCCGGGGATCAGTGCGATGCACTGCACGAGGCCGATGATGACCGCGTCCTTCCGGGTGATCGCGCGACGGTCCTTGGTCTGGGTGCCGACGCGTTCGGCGACGAGCATCACGATGCTCCAGCCGAGCAGCGCGGCGACGACGACCCACAGATTTCGCAGGCCTCCGCTGATGAGGTCCTTGCCGAGGAACCCGATGACCCCGATGGGGATCGATCCGAGGATGACGTACCAGGCGATCCGGTAGTTCGTCCGCGTGCGCTGCGACGGGTGGCGCAGCCCGACGAACCACGCGACGGCGAGCTCGGCGATGTCCTTCCGGAAGTAGAGGAGCACGGCGGCGATCGCGCCGATCTGGATGATCGCGGTGAACGCGGTCACCCCGGCGTCGTCGACGCGGAGGCCCATCAGCTTCTCGGCGATGGTGAGGTGCCCGGTGCTGGAGACCGGGAGGAACTCGGTCAGTCCCTCGATGATGCCGAGGATGATCGCCTGGAGGATGTCCATCGGGTCCGTTCCGGTCGGAGGGGAGCCGCGGCGGATCCCGCGAGCGCTTCCGAGAGTAAGGATCGCGACGGCCCTGCTCGGCCGGAAACCGGGACGCTGTGTGCATCTTCAACGGCCCCGGCGAAGAGCACAGGATGCGGGTCCACCCGCTGCTCGAGCATGACGGGATGACGCACCTTCTCGCCCCGCGCCGATCCTCGCTCCGCGGCGGTGTCCTCGCCGGCCACTACGCCTCCTCCACGGTCCCGGAGGCGACGGCGCTGTTCTGGATCCTCAAGGTGCTGACGACCGGGATGGGCGAGACGGCGTCGGACTTCCTCGCGACCGCGTTCGACCCCGTGATCGTGGTCGGCGCGACCGGATTCGCGTTCCTCGCCGCGCTGGCGCTGCAGTTCGCGGTGCGCCGGTACATCCCGTGGGTGTACTGGTTGGCGGTGCTGATGGTGAGCGTCTTCGGCACGATGGCCGCCGACGTGCTGCACGTGGTCGCCGGGGTCCCGTACCTCGTCTCCACGCTCGGTTTCGCGCTCGCCCTCGCCGTGGTCTTCGCCCTCTGGTGGCGGGTGGAGCGGACGCTGTCGATCCACTCGATCACGACGCCTCGCCGGGCCCTGTTCTACTGGCTGGCCGTCTCGGGGACGTTCGCGCTCGGCACGGCGGCCGGTGATCTGACCGCGTCGACTCTCGGGTTCGGCTACCTGCCCTCCGCCGTCCTGTTCGCGGTGATCATCGCGGTGCCGGCCCTCGCGCACCGGTTCACGGGGAGGAACGCGGTCCTCGCGTTCTGGTCCGCCTACGTCGTCACCCGACCGCTCGGAGCGTCCGTGTGCGACTGGCTCGCGGACCCCGTGAGCACCAGCGGCCTCGGCCTGGGCACCGGCCCGGTCACTCTCGGAGCCCTGGTGGTCTTCCTGCTGCTGGTCGCCGTGATCGCGGTCGGCCGCAGGCCGCGCGGAGCCGTCGCGGCGCCGACTCTCTGATGTCCGCGGTCAGGCGTCGCGTCGGGCGCGGTTCCTCTGCCGCCAGTAGGTCAGAGCGATGCCGGCGAGGCTGATGACGACGATGCCGACGAGGACGATGTCGATGTACTTCCCGACGAAGTCCGCGACGCCGGGGATCTGTCCCAGGAAGAAGCCGAGGAGGATGACGCCGGTGGACCAGACGGCCGCGCCGAGGGCGTTGAAGCCGACGAAGTGGGCGTAGTGCATCTTCCCGACGCCCGCGGCGACCGGGGCGAAGGTTCGCACGACCGGGACGAAGCGGGCGATCGTGACCGCCCAGCCGCCGAACCGGTCGAAGAACGACTGGGTGCGGGCGACGCTCGAGCGGCTGAACAGGCCGCTGTCCTTGCGCTCGAAGATGCGCGGGCCGGTCTCGCGGCCGATGACGAACCCGAGCTGATCGCCCAGGAACGCGGACACGGCGACCATCAGGATCACCAGCGGCACCGGGGGGCCGATCACGCCGGTGGCGACGAAGACGCCGGTGAAGAAGAGCAGGGTGTCGCCGGGGAGGAAGAACCCGATCAGCAGGCCCGTCTCGACGAACGCGATCAGGCAGACCAGGGCGATCGCCCAGGGTCCGGCGCCGTCGAGCAGGGATTGAGGGTCGATCATCGGTTCTCCTTGCGAGGGGTGAGGTCGGGGCGCGTCACGGGGAGGCGGACCTCCACGCCGAGCCCGCGCGGTACGAGGTTGCGGATCGTGAGCTCACCGCCGGCGGACCGGCTGAGCCCGGCGACGATCGCGAGCCCCAGGCCGGCGCCGCCCTCACGGGAGCGGGCGGCGTCCGGGCGGGTGAACCGGTCGGTCGCGACCGCGAGGAACGCGTCGGGGACGCCCGGGCCGTCGTCGTCCACGGAGAGGACGATCTCCTCGGCGCGCTCGACGAGGGTCGCGGTGACGCTGCCGCCGTCGGGCGTCGCGGTCACGGCGTTCGCGAGCAGGTTGTCCAGGATCCGGCCGAAGTCGGTCGGGGAGATCGGGTAGCGGGCGGCGACGGTCGAGGCGGGGGCGACGAAGTCGATGGCGAGGTCCCGGTCGCGGGCGAGCATCCTGGCGCGGTCGACGCTGTCGGCGACCTCCGCGCGCAGAGCCGTCGACGTGCCGTCGCCGACCACCGCGCCGGCGTCGATCCTCGACAGGATCAGCAGCCCGTCGGTCAGGGACTGGAGGCGATCGACCGAGCGGCGCGCGTCGACGACGTCGGCGTACAGCGCTGCCGGGTCGTCGCGGACCCGCTCGGCGAGCTCGAGGCGGGTGCGCAGTGCGGCGAGCGGGGTGCGCAGCTCGTGGCTCGCGTCGGCGACGAGCCGCCGCTCCCGGTCCGCCGACTCCCGCAGGTCCTCGATCAGCGCGTTGAGCGTCGCGGCGAGGTCGGAGAGCTCGTCACGGGCCGGCCCGACGGGGAGCAGCTCCGTGGAGCGGCCGTGGCGCAGCCGGTCGGCGATGGCGCGCATCCGCCCCACGGGGCGCAGCGCGAGGCCGACCAGGGCCCAGGACGTGGCGGCGAACGCGACGAACAGGATCGCCAGGGCGATCAGCAGTGTCGTGCTCACCCCGCCCACGACCGCCTCAGCGGTGTCGCGGCTCTCCTCGATCAGCGCCTGCGAGGCTCCGGAGCGGACGAGCTCGATGGTGGACTCGTCGAGGATGTGATCGAGCTGCTCACGGACGATGATCGCGACGATCCCGAAGAACAGCATCGCGACCAGCAGGCTCGAGACCGTGATCCGCACCCGGATCGACAGCGACCGCCACCTCACGGCTTCACCCCGAGGCGGTAGCCCGCGCCCCGCCGGGTGACGATCTCG
This sequence comes from Rathayibacter sp. AY1A4, assembly GCF_002930955.1. Lineage (NCBI taxonomy): Bacteria > Bacillati > Actinomycetota > Actinomycetes > Micrococcales > Microbacteriaceae > Rathayibacter > Rathayibacter sp. AY1A4. Next base: position 20,164 of record NZ_PSTN01000007.1, read on the forward strand.
ACCGACGCGCCGCCGGCGCTGAGCTTGCGGCGGAGGTAGCTGATGTACTGCTCCGCGATGTTGTGGTCGACGAACTCCGCCGACCCCCACACCTCCAGCAGGATCTCCTCCCGCGGCATGAACTCCCCCGCACGCACCGCGAGCGCGCGCAGCACCCCGAACTCCTTCGGGCTCAGCGGCAGCATGGAGTCGTCGACGAACGCGGCGTGCGCGTACGGATCCACGCGCAGGTTCCCGAGCACGACCGGTACCCGGTTCGTGAGGTGCTCCCTGCGGATCATCGCCCGGAGGCGAGCGGACAGCTCCTCGAAGTGGAACGGCTTCGCGAGGTAGTCATCGGCGCCTGCATCGAGCCCGAAGACGCGGTCCTGCAGCGCGTCGCGGGCCGTCAGCATGATCACCGGGAGCGTGGCGCCGGTCGCGCGCAGGTGCCGGCAGATCTCGAAGCCGCTCATGCCGGGGAGCATCACGTCGAGGACGGCGGCGGCGTAGTCCGCCTCTCGCGCCGCGTTCAGCGCGTCGACCCCGTTCGAGAACAGGGCGACGTCGTAGCCGTCGCCGGTGAGACCGCGCCTGATGAGCTCGCCCATCTCGACGTCGTCCTCGACGACGATCACTGATTCACGCATCCAGGCCTCCTACGGTCATGCTCGCACCGGTGGCGCGGCGGCACCGGCCCGATCCGCCGAGATATGCGGCTTCTCAGCGGTACGCACGGCATCCGGAGGCACCGCACGCCGACCACCTCGACGCACGACCACAGGTCGCGCTCGACAGTGACGCCGATCGGAGCGGTGAAGGCGGGGTCCGGAGGCCGGCGCTCGTCCGCTCTCCTCCGCGGACGCCGCGCTCCCGCCGGAGGCGACCCGCTCGCTGCACCGGTCGAGGATCTCGTCCTGCATCGCACTGTCGCGCGGACGATCGACCCTGCGACGACAGGGGATCGACGGGAGCAAGCCGATCCGCCGGAGAGCTCCGACGCGCAAGGTGGGCCTGGAAGGGCCACGCTTCGGGAGGGGTCCCTCCGCGAGGATCACGGCATGGCCCCCCACACGGATCCCCGCCGATGACTCTGCAGGACCTCGCCGACGAGCTCGCCCAGGCTCTCGACCGCCCGGTGACGATCGAGGACGCCTCGAGCCGGGTGCTGGCCGCGACGCGCGCGCGCGAGGAGGCTCCTCACGACGGCGTGTTCCCCGTCCAGGATCCGCGGGGCCGGCTCGCGACCCTCCTCCTCCCCCGGGAGCGGCCCGCGCCGCTCACTCCGGCCGAGTACTCGCTCATCGACGCGGCCGTCGGAGCGATCCGCCGCCTCCTCGGCCCCTCGACGCGGGCGGGCGGCAGCTCCCGGCGCGCAGACGTCCTCGCGGCGCTCCTGTCGGGCGACGGCGGCATCCGGCGCGCCTCCTTCGCCGAGGCGGTCGAGCGCCGCTGGCTGCGCCGGGACGCCCAGACCGTGGTCCGCGCGGTGCGGCTGACCGGCCCGACCGGCTCCCTGCAGCGGACGGCGCTGGCGCGGCGGATCGACGCGAGCGCCGCCTCCGGCCTGACGTTCCTCGGCGACCAGGAGGGCGTGCTGTTCTTCGTGAGCGTGGAGGCGCCCGAGGCCGCCGCGGAGGCGGACGACGTCCTGCGGGCCGAGGCGCGCGGCCGCGGCACGGCCGTCGACGCGATCGGCTCGGCCCGCTTCGACGTCCGCGACGACGACCTCCTGCCGACCGCCGAGCGGGCCGCTCTCGCGGCGACCATCGTCGGCTCCCTGCCCGACAGCCGTGGCCGGGCCGACATCGCCGAGCTCGGGGCGTGGGTGCTCCTCGCCTCGATCGGGGCGGACAGCTCGCAGCTCGCCATGCTCTCGCCGGCCGCGGCGACACTGCTCGAGCGGGGTGACGAGGTGCAGCGGCGGACCGTGGAGGCCTACCTCGACGTGCGCGGCAGCGTGCGGGAGGCGTGCGGGCTCCTCCACATCCACCGCACCACGCTCTACTACCGCCTCGACAACCTGCCCGAGGCGGTCCGGGAGGCGCTCGACGACGGCCTCGCCCGCAGCACGCTGCACCTCTGCCTCAAGCTGATGAAGTTCCGCGACGGGCTCGAGCGGCGGCGGGCCTCGTGACCGTGCCCGGGGACCTCCCGCAGGTCCGCCTCTACGGGCGGCGCGAGAGCCGCGACGCGTGGGAGATCCGCGACCTGCTCTCGCGCAGCGTCGTCTCGTTCTCGTGGACGCCGATCGACACGGACGAGCAGTGCCTCGCCGTCGCCGGGCACCCGCTCGCCACCGCATCACTCCCCCTCGTGGTGTTCCCGGACGGCAGCCGCGCCTCCGATCCGACGCTCGCCGAGGTCGCGGCCCGGCTCGGCTGGGTCGGCTCGCCGCGGCTCGCGGAGTACGACCTCTCCATCTACGGAGCCGGTCCGGCCGGGCTCTCGGCCGCCGTGTACGCCGCCTCGGAGGGGCTGAAGGTCGTGGTCCTCGAGCGCTCGGCGATCGGCGGGCAGGCCGGCTCCAGCAGCCTGATCGAGAACTACCTCGGCTTCCCGCACGGGATCGCGGGAGCCGATCTGGCCGAGCGCGCGCGGCAGCAGGCCGTCTCGTTCGGCGCCGAGCTGCTGCGGATGCGCGAGGGGATCCGCGGGCGCTTCGCCGACGACCGGATCCACGCGCTGCTCGCCGACGGGACGACCGTCGTCGCCCGCACCAACATCTGCGCCACGGGCATCCAGTGGCGCCGGCTCGGCCTCGAGCGCGAGGACGAGCTGCTCGGCGTCGGCGTCTACTACGGTGCCGGCACGAGCGAGGCGCCGCTCTGCGAGGGCGAGGACGTCGTGGTCGTCGGAGGCGGCAACTCGGCCGGGCAGGCCGTGATGAACCTCTCGGCGCACGCGCGGCACGTGACCATGCTGGTCCGCGGCCCGGATCTGGCCGACAGCCTCTCCTCCTACCTCGCGGAGCGCGTCGTCCGGCAGTCGAACGTGACGATCCTGCTCGACTCCCGCGTCACCCGCCTGCACGGCGCCGACGCCCTCGAGTCGATCGAGGTCGAGAACTCGGCGACCGGCGCGCACGGGGCGCTGGCCACCTCCCACCTCTTCGTCTGCATCGGCGGCGAGCCGGACACCACGTGGGCGGCGGAGACCGCGATCGTCCGCGACTCCGGCGGCTACCTCGTGACGGGACCGGACCTCGCCGGCGAGCACGCCGCTCCCGACTGGCCGCTCGAGCGGGCGCCGTTCTACCTCGAGACCAGCGTCCCCGGCTCCTTCGCCGCGGGGGACGTGCGCCGCAGCTCGGTCAAGCGCGTCGCCTCCGCCGTCGGCGAGGGCGCGATGGCCGTCACCTTCGCCCACCGCCACCTGCAGGAGACCTCGTGAGCCGCCGCCTGCCGACGGTGCGCCACGGCGTCGGCTTCTGGATCGTCGCCGCGACCTTCCTGCTCGTGATGGCGTACTCGACGGTGCCGACTCCGCTCTACCCGCTCTACCAGCAGCTCGACGGCTTCCCGCCGTTCGTGATCACCGTCGTCTTCGCCGCCTACGCGGTCGGAGTGATCGTGAGCCTGTACCTCGCCGGTCACGTCAGCGACTGGCTCGGCCGCCGCCGAATGCTGCTGATCGCGGTGCTCGTCTCGGCGATCTCGGCCGTGCTCTTCTCGCTGACGACGGAGGTGCCGGGGCTGATCGTCGCCCGCTTCGTCAACGGCGTCAGCATCGGGATGCTCACCGCCACCGCGACCGCCCATCTGGGCGAGCTGCGCGCCCGTGCCCGGCCGGACGAGAACACGATCGTCGCCGCGTCGATCTCGGGCGCGGTGAACCTCGGCGGACTCTCGCTGGGCCCGCTGCTCGGAGGGGTCTTCGCCGAGTTCCTGCCCGATCCGCTCCTCCTGCCGCACCAGGTGTTCCTGGTCGCGCTGCTCGTGGCGGGCCTGGCGCTGCTCCTCGTGCCCGAGACGGTCGACGTGCCGGAGACGGCGCCCCCCTACCGGCCGCAGCGGCTCTCGGTGCCGGCGGACGCGCGCCGGGCGTTCCTGCTCGCGGCGTTCGGAGCGTTCTCGGCCTTCTCCGTCCTCGGCCTCTTCACCTCGCTCGCACCGACGTTCCTGGTGCAGACCTTCCAGGTGCGCGACCACCTGCTGGCCGGAGCGACGTCCTTCGCCGTGTTCGCCTCCGCGGCCCTCGGCCAGCTGCTGCTCGTGAAGGTGGGGACGCGCCTGCAGCTCTCGATCGCGGTGGCGGGCTGCGCGGTCGGGCTGGCGGCGGTCGCGGCCGGAGCGATCGCTCCGCAGCTGGGGGTGTTCCTCGCCGGAGCCGTCGTCTCGGGCTTCGGAGTGGGGCTGCTCTTCAAGGGCTCGATCGGCACGGCGGTCGCCCTCGCGGATCCCGCCCGCCGGGGCGAGACCCTGGCGGTGGTGTTCCTAGTCGCGTACACAGGGCTCGCCGTGCCCGCACTGGCAGCGGGAGCGGCGCTCGATCTCGTCGCCGCGACGACGGTGCTGACGGTGTTCGCGGCGCTGGTCCTGGCGGCGACCGCGACGGCCGGTGTGCTGCTGCGCGCCCGCAGCGCGGCGGCCGGGCGATGAGCGGCGGAGCGGGGCGGCGCTGCGGGGTGCGAGCCGGCGGCCGTCCGGGTGCCGACCGCGTGCACCCCGGACGGCCGCCCGCCACGTCAGAAGTCCTCGCGCCGCTCCTGCTCGGCCTCGGCGGCCGGCTCGAGCGCGGCGAGATCCCCGAGCGCGAGGCGCAGCTGGCGCAGCAGCCACTCCTCGGTCAGCGCACCCGCGTCGAGCGCGTCCAGCCGGCGGAGGCGCTCGGCGGCCGACCCGGTGAGGTCGGCGGGCGTCCCGGCGCTCATGCGCCGTACCCCGCTCCGCGGAGCAGGCGGCGCAGGTCGACGAGCTGCTGCTCGTCCACGTCCTTGTGGTGCCGCCGGTGGAGGGTCTCGGTCGTCGAGCCGACCGTCACCGAGAAGGCGCCGTCGTGCTTCTCGTGGACGGTGCCGACGGCCTCGAGCAGCGTCAGCACGTCCGCCCAGAGGACGTTGTGGCTCGGCGAGTCCTCGAGCAGCCGCTCGAGGGTGTCTCGCTGGTTCGAGTGGAGGTGGCGGGTGTCGGTCATGAACGGCCCTTCGGTGTCTGCGCACGCGCCCCGGTGGCGGTGCTCGGCGTCGCGTCCGACGGTAGGCGCGCGGGTGGAGCCGGTGCGCGAGTCGGATGACTCGAAGAGCGGACGCCGCGGGGCGGCCCCGCGAGAGGTACGGTCCCCGCGAGAGGTGCGGCCGTGAATCCGGAGCCGAGCGACCGCCTCGACGAGGAGGAGCATCCCCGCACGCCCGCGCTGCCCGAGGCCGCCGTCTCCGCTGCGTCGCTCCCGGACCGGCCGGCCGCGTTCCTCAACGCCCTGCTGACCGAGCACTTCGTGCTGGAATCGGCGCGCGGCATCACCGTGACGGAGTCGAGCAGCCGCGCCTCGCTCTATCTGACGATGCTCTCCAGCTCGCTCGTGGCCTTCGGCTTCCTCGCCCCGACCCGGTACGCGATGGGGTTCCTCGCGGTGATCATCCCGGTCGTCGTGCTGCTGGGGGTGTTCACCTACGAGCGGCTGGTGCAGACCTCGATGGAGGACATCGCCGCGCTGACCGCCATCCAGCGCATCCGCCGCTACTATGGGACGCTGCTGCCGGGCGCGGGCGCCTACTTCGCGGTGCCGCGCGGCCGCCACGCGCCGAATGAGCTGCTCGAGATCGGCCGGCGGCAGAGCTGGCGGGGCATCTTCTTCACGATGTCCTCGGCGATCGCGGTGGTCAACTCGATCGTGGCGGGCGCCGGAGTCGCGCTCGCGCTGACGCAGAGCGGCGTGGACGAGGTCCCCGCGATCGCGTGCGGGATGGCGGCCGCGGTCGTCCTCGCGGTGCTGCACGGGGTGTACCAGTTCCACCGCTACCGGCAGATGCGGCTGCGGATCGCCGAGGCGGAGGCGCTGGACGGGGTCGAGAGGGGGTGACGGGGCGGGGCCCGGCCGGCGGGGTCCGGAGGTGACGGGCGCCGTTCAGACGCGGCGTCGGCCGCCCGCTGGGCAGCTGGCTCCGACCTGCTCCCGCGACTGCTCCCGCGACTGCTCAAGAGTTGTCGCACTCGACGCCCAGTGCGACAACTCCTGGACTCTCGTGGCGATCGCTCCTCGGCGGGCCGCCGCGAACATTCAGCAGTCGCCGTGGTCGGTCGCGAGCACGGCGACTCCTGGCTACTCGCCGCCTGTGGACAAGCGTTGGGTGTCGGCGGCTCCGACGGCCGCGACTGCTCGAGAGTTGTCGCACTCGACGCCCAGTGCGACAACTTCTGGACTCTCGTGGCGATCGCTCCTGGGCGGGCCGCCGCGATCATCCAGAAGTAGCCGTCGTCGGTCGCGAGCACGGCGACTTCTGTCTGCACGCCGCCTGCGGACGTGCGCAGGGAGCCGGCGGCCGGCGACTGTCCAGGAGTTGTCGCAGTCGATGCCGAGTGCGACAACTCCTGGACTCTCGCGAAAGTCCTGCGCTGTCGCGAGGCGCGCGGCTCAGCCGCGCTCGGCGCGCTCGGCGAGGAGGTACTGCCAGTCGCGCGGCACGCGGTCCTTCGGCCCCGGGGTGGTCTGGCTCGCCGGGTGGCTCTGCGGGTCGGCCAGTGCGGGGCCGTCGGCGTAGTCGTCGGTCCGGTAGTCCCAGAACCAGTCCTCGCCGGGCTCGAAGCTGCGGATGACCGCGTGGCCCGTCGAGTGGTAGTGGGCCGTCGCGTGGCGGTTCAGCGAGTCGTCGCAGCAGCCGATGTGCCCGCAGAGCGCGCAGCGGCGCAGGTGCAGCCACCACGAGCCGGACTGCTCGCACTCGACGCAGCCGGGGCCGCTCGGCGGGACGGAGGGGTCGATCATCTGCTGCGACGTCATGCGCTCAGCATGCGCCTCCCGCGGCGGCAGGCACCAGGTCGGATGACTCGATCCTGCGGCTCCGTCACGCGCTCCGGGCGTCCTCGAGGCTGAGGAGCGCGTCGCGGAGCCCGGCCCGCGAGGTCACCCCGAGCTTGGGGAAGATCCTGTACAGGTGCCCGCTGACGGTGCGGGGCGAGACGAAGAGCTGCTGGGCGATCTGCTTGTTCGACAGACCGGCAGCGGCCAGGGAGACCACGCGCCGCTCCTGCTCGCTGAGGTCGGCGGCGACCGGCGCCTCCCCCGCTCCGCCCGCCGCCCGCAGCTCGTGCTGGGCGCGGGCGAGCCAGAGCTCGGCCCCCACCGCGGCGAACCCCGCGGCGGCCTGGCGGAACCGGGTGCGGGCCTCCAGCGGGCGCATCCGGCGGCGCAGCCACTCGCCGTGGCAGAGCTGGACGCGCGCCCGCTCGAACGGCCACTCCTCGGAGGCCGGGTCGAGGGCGCGCTCGAAGAGGGCGCCCGCGCCGCCGGTCGGATCGAGGACCGCGGTCGCCGCGAGGGCGAGCATCCGCCCGCGGGGAGCGAGGGGCCGCGCGGCGAGTTCCGCCGCGGCCGCCGCCAGCTCGGCGCAGTGCTCGGGCAGGCGGAGGCGCGAGGCGGCCTCGGCAGCGTCGAGGAGCTCCAGCGGGTCGCCGCCGGCGCGGGAGGAGGAGCGGGCGTGCGCCTCCTCGAAACGGCCGCCGCCGAGGTCGAGCGAGCACAGGGCGTGATCGGCGGCGCGCGCGACCGACGCCGCTCCGTGCCGCAGCGCCCAGGCCGTCGCGCGCTCGGCGCACTCGAGGGTGCGTGCCCGGTCGCCCTGCACGGCGTGGACCCGGGCGCGAGTCGCGTCGATCAGCGCGCGCACGGCGGGCAGGTCGTCGGCGCGGGCGGCCGCGCGGTCGAGGTCGGCCGAGGCGTCGTCGAGGCGACCGCCGTCGAGGGCGGTGGTGCCGCGGCGGAGGAGGGCGAGGGCGCCGGGCAGGCCGTCCGCCTCCTCCCCGCCGTCGAGGAGCCCGGCGAGGCGGTCGCGGCGCTCGTCCGAGACCTCGAGCAGCGACCAGGCGAGGTGCAGCGCGACCGTCTTCCACGGGTCGCCCGTGACCGCGGAGTCCTCGGCGAGCCGCAGGCGACCCTCCCACTCCTCGTCCGGGACCGGCCGCACGCAGGCCTCCACGAGGCGCAGGACGGGATCGAGGGGGTGCTCCTCGCCGACGGCGAGCGCCTCCTGCCACCACGCGGGATCGCCGCGGAGCATGCAGGCGAGGTGGAGGACGGTCGCCAGCAGGTCGGCGGCGGCGTGAGGGGCGATGCGGTCGGCGGAGAGGCTGCCGGCGTCGTCGCGGGAGGCGTCGGTCTCGGCGGGAGCGACACCGCCGACTGGAGAGGCACCACCGACAGACGAGGCACCGCCGGCGATCGAGGCACCACCGACTCCCGAGCCCCCACGCCCCACCCGAGCGCCGAGCCCCCGGAGGGCCGCGCGGCGGACCCCGCCCACGTCCCCCGTGCGGAGCAGCGCATCGGCCAGCCGCGCCGCCTCGACGCCGGCCCCGGGAACCCCGCCGTCCTCCCGCGAGCGCTCGACCACCCGCTCGAGGGCCGCCGCGTCGCCGGTGAAGGCCGCGACGGCGGCCGCGCGCGCCTCGAGCTCCTCCCGCAGAGCAGCACCGCGCGCACTCGAGCGCGCCTCGGCGAGGAGGAGCAGCGCCTCCTGCGGCCGACCCGCGCGGAGTCGCTCCTCCGCCGCGTCCCTCAGCAGACGCGCCCGCTCCTCCGGCCCGGCCGCGTCGTCCGCCGCGAGCAGCAGGCGGAGGTGCGGGGCCGACTCCGGGCGCTCGGCGAGCCGCCTCCGTGCCGCCCGCAGCGCTCGGGGCGACGCCGTCGAGAGCACCACCGCGCGGACCACCGGGTCGCGGAACGCACGGCCGCCCGCCGTCAGGATCCCCGCCTGCACCAGGGCGCGGTCCCCGTCTCCGGGGGCCGACCCGATGCTCTCCGGGAACTCGGCGCACGCCACCGCGGCGACCAGGAGCGCCTCCCGGCACTCCTCCGACAGCGGAGCCAGCAGGTCGAGCACCCTGGTCTCGGCCTGCTCGAGCCGCGGGTAGACCGGGAAGGGCGAGGGAGCGTCCTCGTCGGCCCAGGCCCGCCCGAGGACGTCGAGGAGCAGCGGATTCCCCTCCGCGACCCGCAGCAGGCGCGCCTCGACGGCGAGCGACCGCCGGCCGCCGTGGGCGCGCAGGAAGCCGCAGGCCGCCTCCGCGTCGAGGGGCTCGGTGCGACGGCGCCGGAGGCCCTCCCAGCCGGCGAGGACGCGCCGGTCGCCGGTGGCGAGGAGGCAGGCTGCGCCGACCTCGTCGACCAGCCGGGTCACCAGGGCCTGGAGGGTCTCGCGGGCGGCGACGTCGAACCGCTCCCAGTCGTCGACGACGATCAGGAAGCCGGGGTCGCAGGGCGAGGCGGAGGAGTCGCGCACCCGCTGCAGACGGCCGATCAGCGTGGCGAACAGCGCGAGCGAGGACGCGCCGATCACGGCGTCGCCCCGGTCCGGCCGCACCTCCACGACCTCGCAGCCGGCGGCGCGAGCGGTGGCCGCGGCGGAGCGCAGCATGTGCGTCCGGCCCGAGCCGATCCCGCCCTCGACCACCAGGAGCCGCTCCCGCGCGGGCGACGCCGAGCTCAGCATCCGGACCACCACGTCCTCGGGGGCGCTCGGGTGCGCGGGCGGCGAGGAGAGTGCACTGATCGTCATCGCGACTCCTGAGGGACGGGTTCCGAGGACCCCATGCTGACCGCCGGGCGCGGCCGCGCTCTCCTCCCTCTGTCGGAACCCTCCGGACCGCACCCTCTGTCGAACCGTCCCGAGCGCCCGTCTCCCGGTCGGCGCCGGGCAGGAGGCACAGGAGGGCAGTGGGCCCCGCGAGCGCCCGACGGTACTCTGTGTCCCACCGGACGACCGGTACGGCCCCACCCCCGCATGACCGCCGCTCGACCCGGCGGGTGATCCGATGGAGTCGCACGATGAGCTCTCGCAGCCCCCTCGCGGAGTTCCTCCGCGCTCGCCGGGCGGCGCTGCGGCCGGAGCAGGTCGGCGTGCCGACCGCGGGCACCCGGCGGCGGGTGCCGGGCCTGCGCCGCGAGGAGGTCGCCGACCGCGCCCGGATCAGCCGCGACTACTACCTCCGCGTCGAGCAGGGGCACGCGGTCGCCCCGTCCGACCAGGTGCTGAACGCCCTCGCCGAGGCGCTCGCCTTCGACGAGTTCGAGCGCGCCTACCTCTTCCGGCTGGCCCGGCTGCGCCCCGGCCCGCGCGATCCCGACTCCCCTCCGCCGGGCCAGGGCGTGGAGTCGCTGCTCGCCCACTGGCCGAGGACCCCGGCGTACGCGTTCGACCGCAACCTCGACGTCCTCGGCGCGAACGACCTGATGAGCCGTCTCGCCCCCGACAAGGGCGTGCCCGGCGCCAACATGCTGCTCTCCACGTCCCGCGGCTACGTGCGCGCCGTGGCGGACGGCGACCCGCCGGACCAGCTGCAGGCGTGGGGCCAGGTCTTCCGCGAGCTGATCGCCGCGCTGCGGTTCTACAGCGACCCCGACGATCCGCGGCTGCACGAGATCGTCGGCGAGTGCTCGGTCGAGAATCCGCTGTTCCGGTCGATCTGGGCCGAGTACCAGGTCCGCCCCTTCACCCACCGGTGGATCCGCGTCCACGTCGAGCCGTTCGGCTGGCTCGACCTCGAGATGCAGACCCTGGAGCTCGCCGGCGCTCCGGGCCGGTACGTCGTGACCTACCTCGCGGCAGCGGGGACTCCGGCGGCCGCGGCCGTCGACGTCCTCGCCTCGCTGCGGCCCGCTCCGGAGGCGGGCACCGCGCTGGCCGCCCCGGCCGGCGCCTGACGCGTGGCCGCGAGCCGGGCGAGAGCCTCGCGACCCGCCGCGTCACCCGCCTCGAACAGGAGCAGGAGGCGCGCGCCGTCCCGGACCAGCCGGTAGTCCATCGGAACGGAGCCGACCGCGGTGTCGAGGAACACGACCGACCCGCGTGCGTCGGCCTCCGCCCCGGCCGCCCACGAGTCCGCGAACCGCGGGCTCCTCGCCGAGAGCTCCCCGACGACCGTCAGGAACTCCCGGTCCCCCCGATGCCGCTCGAGCGAGTCGCGGAGCATCGCCGCGACCTGATCGGCGGCGGACCCCCAGCAGGGCAGGTCCTCGACCTCGGACGAGTCCAGGAAGGTGAAGCGGGCGATGCTCACTCCTGGGGCGAAGGCGGGCGAGAGCGCCCGCGCGCGCGGAGTCGCGGCCAGCACCCGCAGGTGCCGGTCCAGCAGCACCGCCGCCCTCCCCGCCCACGGCAGGAGCGCCGCCTCGTGATCCTCCGCCATGTCCCCGTCCCCTCCGCGCGTCCCTCCCTCAGCGCAGCGGAGTGATCCCCTGCGTCCCGGGCGGGAAGGTCGCCAGCACCTCCTCCGGGATGTTCAGGTGCTGCGCGACCAGCGACGGCGGCAGGTGGCTCAGCCACTGGGCGAGCGACACCTCCTCGTAGCGGGAGCTCTTGAAGGTCTCGATGTAGACGAGCGTGTCGTCGCCGGTGTTCTCCACGTAGTGGCCGAAGTTGCGGCGCACGACGCCCACGTCTCCGGCGTGGAAGTCGGTCGTGTTGGCGTGCGGGCCGGTGTTGAAGACGGTCATCCGAGCGGATCCGCGGAGGTAGTACTGCCACTCGTCGGCGTTGGGGTGCCAGTGCAGCTCGCGCATCGAGCCGGGCTCGACGGTCGTCAGCGCGGCCGAGACCGTGCGCGAGGCCGGGAAGTTCGTGCTGTCGGCGATCTGGATCCGGCCGCCGCTGTTCTGGTGCACGGGCTCCGAGCGGGAGAGCCGGAAGATCACCGCCTCGTCGCCGTCCTGCACCCCGGCCGCGGCCCGGTCGGCCTGGAGGTCGCCGGGCACGTCGCCCGGGAAGATCCAGAGGTCGTGCAGCGGGATGTCGCGGAAGACCTCCTGCGCGACGCCGAAGTTCTTCGCCAGCACGTCCGGCGGCGTGTGCGCGAACCAGTCGGTGAGCAGGAGCGTGTTGCTCTCGGACTGCTCGCCGTCGTCGAACGCGAGCACGAACTCCGCCCCGTCCGGGCCGAGGCCCTGCAGGGAGTGCGGCAGGCCGGGCGGGAAGTACCAGAGGTCCCCCTCCTGCACGTCGTCGACACTGGGCCGGCCGGTGCGGCTGAGCGTGGTGATGCGGCAGTTCCCCTTGGTCATCAGCGCCCACTCGGCGCTCTGGTGCCAGTGCAGCTCGCGGATCCCGCCTGCCTCGAGGTACATGTTCACGCCCGCGATCTCGTTCGAGATCGCGAAGTCGGCCTGCGTGAGCTCGCGCGCCCAGCCTCCCCGCTGCACCCGCCGCGGCGAGATGTTGAAGGAGGACCAGAAGAACGGCTGCGTGCTGATGTCCGTCGCGGGCGCGGCGATCTGGTTCGGGAACAGTCCCTCCAGGACGCGGTTCTGCGGGCCGGTCATCGTGTTCGCCGAGGGATCGCCCTCGGTGTTCACGATCCCCTCCTGGGGGAGGTCCGGGTCTCCGAAACCGGGGGTCTCGTGGTGCGGAGCGGTGCTGTCGTCGGGTTCCACGGCGTTCTCCCTGCTGATCGTCCTGCGCGCCTGCGCTGCTCCGATCCCACCGCTCCGGCCCGGGCGGCACCACGGTCATCCGACTCGATCCGCCCCCCGACGACCGGCCGAGCTCAGCCGCCCAGGCCCTCGAGCACGTCCCGCGAGGGCACGAAGTAGACCCCGCCGGTCGTCGCGGTCGAGAAGTCGAGGAGGCGGTCGTGCCGGCCCGCGGGCACGCCGACGAACATCCGCGTCAGCATCGTCTCGATCACCGACAGGTCGGCGGCCAGGCCGAGGAAGTACGTGCCGAACTCGCCCTTGCCGGGCCGGCCGAAGGGCATGTTGTGGCGGAGGATGTCGTGCTCGGTCCCGCCGGCGTCGACCACGGTCGCGAGCCCCTTGTGCGAGAGCTGCGCCGGATCGTCCTCGCGCTCGACGTTGTCGGCCTTGCTCCGGCCGATGACCCGCTCCTGCTGCTCGGTGGTGAGCGCGTGCCAGGCCGTCAGGTCGTGCAGGTACTTCTGCACGACCAGGTAGCTGCCGCCCGCGAACGCCGCGTCCTCCGCGCCGATCAGCGCGACGCGGGGCAGCGCCTCCCCGGTCGGGTTCTCGGTGCCGTCGACGAAGCCCAGCAGGTCTCGGTTGTCGAAGTAGCGGAAGCCGACCACCTCGTCGCGGACGACGACGTCCTCGCCGAGCGCGTCGAGCAGGAGGCGCTCGAACTCGAAGCAGGCGTCGTCCCGCTCCGCCCGGATGTGGAACAGGAGGTCGGTCTGCGTCGAGACGGCCGTGTGCGCCGCGCCGACCACCTCCCTGAACGGGTGCAGCTGTACGGGGCGCCCCTCCCCGCCGAAGCGGTCCCACGCGTCGCTCCCGATCCCGACCAGGCAGGAGAGGCGCAGGCCCAGGTCGCGGAAGCCGACCGCGCGGAGGATCCCGCCCACGTCGGCGACGACGTCCCGCACGCGGTCCGCGGCGTCCTGCCCGCCGACGATGTCGAGCGAGAGGAAGACGGCGGACCGGCTGAGCGGAGCGACGACCGCCTGCGGCTCGATCGGGACGCGGTCCTCGACGGTCACCGGAGCACCGCCGGCCGGGGCGTCGTCGTCCTGCGCGTCGGCAGGGCCGTCGTCGTGGGCGTCGTCGTGGGCATCGCGACCTCCGATCCGCGCGCCGCGGGAGGGCGCGTCCGCCGCGATCCTGTCAGCGTCCGCGGTGCCGGTCACGAGTCATCCGACCCCACTCGGCGAGCGCGGCCGGCGGCCCCGGCACCGCCCGGGCGACCAGGTCTGGACGATCGTCGGAACATCTCCCTGCACTCTTCAGGGAGCGCTCCCACGCCCCTATCGTGGAGCCGCTCCCCACCCTCATCCGGGGAGGCACCACCTTGGACACGACCCGGGCCGGGCTCGGGATCGACACGAGCACGGAGGTTCGAAGATGCCGTTTGTGACCACGGACGACGACGTCGAGATCTACTACAAGGACTGGGGCAGCACCGACGCGCAGCCCATCGTCTTCCACCACGGCTGGCCGCTGTCGTCCGACGACTGGGACGCGCAGATGCTGTTCTTCCACGCGCACGGCTACCGCGTCATCGCGACCGACCGCCGCGGGCACGGACGCTCGACCCAGGTCGGCACCGGACACGACATGGACCACTACGCCAGCGACGTGAACGCGGTCGTCGAGCACCTAGACCTCCGGAACGCGATCCACATCGGCCACTCCACCGGAGGCGGCCAGGTCGCGCGCTACGTCGCGAAGTACGGCGAGCCCCAGGGCCGAGTGGCCAAGGCCGTCCTCGTCTCGTCGGTCCCGCCGCTGATGGTGCAGACGGAGGCGAACCCCGAGGGCACGCCGATCTCGGTGTTCGACGGCTTCCGCGACGCTCTCGCGGCGAACCGCGCCGAGTTCTACCAGGCCGTGGCCTCCGGGCCCTTCTACGGCTTCAACCGCGAGGGCGTCGAGCTCTCGCAGCCCGTGGTCGACAACTGGTGGCGCCAGGGCATGACCGGATCCGCGCTCGCGCACTACGAGGGCATCAAGGCCTTCTCGGAGACGGACCAGACCGAGGACCTGAAGGCGATCACCGTCCCCGTCCTCGTCACCCAGGGCGACGACGACCAGGTCGTCCCCTACAAGGACGCCGCGCTCAAGCAGCACGAGCTGCTGCAGAACTCGACGCTCAAGATCTACGAGGGCTACCCGCACGGCATGCTGACCGTCCACGCCGACGTCATCAACCCCGACCTGCTGGCCTTCATCCAGGAGTAGCGCGGTCCGCTCGCAGGCGCGTCCCGGCCGTTCCGGGGCGCGCCTGCGTGTCTGCGCTCGGAGTGGGGCCCGCGCGCCCCTGCGAGCGGAGCCCCGCCTCAGACGTCGGCGCCCGCGTCCCTCCCGAGCACCGCGGCGAGCTCGCCCCGCCCGCCGATCCCGAGCTTGCGGTACGCCGCGTACAGGTGCGCGCCGACCGTGCGCGGCGAGAGGAACAGGTTCTGCGCGATCGCGCGGTTCGACAGCCCCGTGCTCGCGAGAGCGCAGATGCGCAGCTCCTGCGGGGTCAGCGTCGCAGCGGCCGGCGACGGCGCGTCCGCGATCCTCCCTCCGGCGGCCCGGAGCGCGTCACGGGCCCGATCGGCCCAGGCGTGGATCGGCAGCTCCTCGAGCATCGCCAGTGCCTCGCGGAGGAGGGGCCGCGCCTCCGCCGCCCGACCGGCCCGGTGCAGCCCGTCGCCCACGAGCAGCAGCGCCCGCGCCCGCACGTACGGGAGCGGCGGCGGAGTCCGGCGGAGCAGCCCGGCCGCGACGTCCGGCGCTCCGTCGGCGAGCGCCACGGCGATCTGCGCGTACCGGAGGGCCGCCTCGATCATCGGCTGGTGCCAGCGCTCGAAGAGCGATTCCAGCCTCGCGGCGTGCAGGCGCACGACTCCGACGTCCCCGATCGCGAGAGCCGCGTCGACGAGATCGGGCGTGGTCAGGATCGCGAAGCCGGGGTTCAGGGAGTCGTCGTCCGTGTCGAGGAGGGGCAGGAGCTCCGGCACGGCGTCGCCCGGTCGAGACTCGAGGACCGCCACCGCCGCTCTCGATCCGCGGAGCGTCGCCCGCATCACGCTCGAGCAGAGGACGGCCGCGCCGATCGCGCTGCCCGCGCTGATCGCCTCGGGATCGGGCGCGACTCCCTCCATCGCGTCGAACCAGGCCAGGCAGGCCCGGGAGGCGGTCTCGAAGCCGACGTCCCCCAGGTCGCTCCCGAGGACGAGCGCCTCCTCGGCGAAGGAGCGGGCGCGCGAGAAGCGGCCGGCGAGCGACGTGGTCATCGAGGCGGCGAGGAGCGCCTGCGGGAGGATCCGGATGTCGCCGCGCGCGCGCAGCCCGGTGATCGCCTCCTCCAGGAGCTCCCGGGCGACCTCGACCTCGCCCGCCGTGTTCAGCGCGTAGCCGAGCCACCACGCCTCCTCCGGACCGCTCGCCCCGCCGGCCGCCGCGAGCGCCCGGCGGACGACCTCGTCGCCGCGGGCGATCGGCTCGGTGACCGCCGCGAGCAGGACGGCGCGCGGGTCGGAGTCGTCGAGGGCGAGCGCGCGCACCGCCTGGATCATCGGCTCGCCGGGCGACGCCTCGCGGTTGTGGTCCCAGGCGATGGCGGCGAGGTGCAGGAGCGCGGCGGTCGCGGCGTCGACGGCTCCGTGGCTCTGCAGCGCCGTCACTGCGGCGAGCGCGGGCGAGAGGTCGCCCCGCGAGAGGGCCGTGCGCCCGGTCGGCAGCGTCTCGCGCGTCCAGGCGGCGCGGGCGGTGAGCACCGGATCGACGGTCTCGCCCGCCGCGCGGTGC
This sequence comes from Rathayibacter sp. AY1A4, assembly GCF_002930955.1. Taxonomy (NCBI): domain Bacteria; kingdom Bacillati; phylum Actinomycetota; class Actinomycetes; order Micrococcales; family Microbacteriaceae; genus Rathayibacter; species Rathayibacter sp. AY1A4. The sequence goes on from NZ_PSTN01000007.1 coordinate 36,541, forward strand.
ACGAGCAGCGCCGCCTCCGCGGTCCGGCCGGCGAGCCCGGAGTACTCGGCCGCGTCGATCAGGCGCGAGACGCGCAACGGCCCCGCGGGGGTCAGCTCCGCCGCCCGCTCCATCGCCTGAGCCGCCAGGACGACGTCGCCCGTCGCGAGGCCGGACGCCGCGAGACCGGCGAGCTCCTCGCCCACCGGCCCGTCCGAGCCGGTCGCGAGCTCCGACCGCCACCAGAGCGTCCGGCTCGGGTCGTCGCGGTGCTCCTGGACGAGCGTGCGGAGCACGGCCGCGCGCTCGGAGGGGCGGCTCACGCTCGTCACCGCGGACTGCACGAGAGGGTGCCGGAAGCGGAGTCCGCTCCCCGGCGTCCAGCTGAGCAGCGACGCGGCGACGGCCCGGTCGATCCAGGAGGGGTCGGGGTGGCGGCCGATCGCCAGGTTCGCCAGCCGGCTCGCCTCCTCCGCCGTCGCGACGTCGCCCAGCGCCACGGCCAGCACGGCGAGCCGCGAGGGCTGGTCGAGCTCCGCGAAGCGCTCGGCGAAGGCCGACTCGAGGCGTCCGGTCACCGCGCGGTCCTCCGCCTCGTCTACCGACGGGTCGCGCCCGGTCAGCTCCACCAGGGCGAGCGGATTCCCGCGGGCGAGGTCGAGCAGAGCGCGCCGGGCGGCGCCGCGAGGAGGATGCGGGAGCGTGTCGAGGAGAGCGGCCGACTCGGCGGCCGACAGCGGCCCGAGGTGGAGGTGCTCGAGGCCGGAGTCCTCCTCGGGCCGGTCCCTCGTGGTCATCACGACGACGACGCGGTCCTCGCCGATGCGCCGGGCGAGCATCCGCAGCGCCCACGCCGACTCCGGGTCGATCCGGTGCAGGTCCTCCACGACGACCAGCAGGGGCCGATCGGCGGCGGCGTCGCTCAGGAGGGTCAGGGCCGAGAGGCCGGCCAGGAGCGGCGTCGGCTGCACTCCGTCCGCCAGGTGGAAGGCCACGCGGAGCGCGTCCCGCTGCGGCAGGGGCAGGCCGTCGAGGCCCGGGCGGAGCGGGTGCAGGAGGAGCTGCAGCGCCGCGTACTGGTCGCCCGACTCCGCTGCGGAGCCCGCGGTCCGCAGCACCCGCACGTCGAGTGCGCGGGCGTAGGCGACGACCTCCTCGACCAGGGTGGTCTTGCCGACCCCGGCGTCCCCGTCGATGACGAGCGCCGACCCGTGGGCGGCGATGCCGTCGACCATCAGCCGGAGCCGCGCGAGCTCCGATCCCCGACCGACGACGAGCGCGTCCCGCTTCACGCGTCGAGTATCGCACCCTCGCGCAGACACTCCTCGACCCGGTGACGGGCCCGGATGAAATCGATCGCGGCGGCCGCGGCGCTGCCGGGGGCGCCGAAGAAGGAGGTCAGGAAGTGGTCGCCTCCGTGCACCTCCAGGGTCTGCCAGCGGAAGGCGATGAAGCCGAAGGGGTCGACGCGCACCGGCGACGAGCCCTCGCGGAGCGGATACGCCTCCTGGCTCGCCCAGACGCGGCGGAACACCCGCGAACGGCCTCCGAGCGAGGCGACCAGGACCCGCAGACGCGGGTCCACCGGGTCGGAGTGGAAGCGGAGGGCGGCGGTCATCACGGCGATCGTGCGGTCCCAGTCCTCGTGCCGCTCGGCGTCGGTCTCGAGCGCCGCGGCGTCGACGACGGCCTCGATCATGTTGGTCCCCTGCTCGCAGGCCAGGGGGAGGAACAGGCGGCCGAGCTCGTTCACGGCGACGAGGTCCTGGTAGCGGTCGACCACGTAGGCGGGCGTCGTGGTCCAGGACGAGACCATGCTCGTCAGGCTGCCGACCTGCGCCGGCGTCGGCCCGGCCTGCGCCCAGCCCGGTGAGCGGCGCGGCGCGGCGTGTCCGCCGAGCCGGAAGAGGTAGTCGCGCCCGTCCGCGTCGAGACGGAACGCGCGGGCCAGAGCGTCCAGGACCTGCGCCGAGGGGCGGCGGTCCTTGCCCTGCTCGAGCCGCAGGTAGTAGTCCGGGCTGATCCCCGCGAGCACGGCGACCTCCTGGCGGCGCAGCCCGCTGACGCGGCGCCTGCCGTCGGCGCCCAGGCCGACCTCGTCGGGGCGCAGCCGGTCGCGGTGCCCCCGGAGGTAGGCGCCGAGCCGCGCGGTGTCCGTGTCCACGATCCCGCCCTTCTCTCCCTTCGAGGCTAGGGAGGCGGCGGGCCCGACTCCACGCGACGCCGACCTAGATCCGCGGCGGGAGTACCTAGATCGGCGGGGCGTGCTTCCGGGTGGGGGCGGTGCGCGGCGGGGTGCGGAGGAGCGCACCGGCACGCGGCGCACCCCTCCGCGGTCAGGCGACTCCGCGGTCAGCTCAGCTCCGCCGCGGCGTCGGCGATGACCCGCGCGACCTCCTCCGGGTGCGAGCGCATCACCAGGTGCGGCGCGTCGAGCTCGACGACCGAGCGCACGCCCGCCCGCCGGTAGCCGAACCGCTCGACGTCCGGATTGATCGTCCGGTCCGCGGCGGCGACGACGCCCCAGCTCGGCCGGGTCCGCCAGGCGGCGACGGGAGCGGCCTCGCCGAAGGCCAGAGCGGCGAGCGGGCGCTGGCCGACCGCGAGCACGGCCGCCTCGGCCGGATCGATCCCGGCCGCGAACACCTCCGGGAACGCCGGCACCGCGACCGACACGTCCGTGCCCGGCTCCGCTCCGTCGATCGGGAACGGGGTGTAGACGAGGTTCGCCGGGAGGTCGGAGTCGGGGAAGGCGCCCTGCAGCTGCCCGAGGCTCTCCCCCTCCTCGAGCGCGTAGGCCGCGAGGTAGACGAGGCCGACCACGTTCTCGGCGACCCCCGCCACCGTGATTACGGCGCCGCCGTAGGAGTGGCCCGCCAGCAGGACCGGCCCGTCGAGCTGCTCCACGAAGGAGCGGAGGTACTCCGCGTCGCCCAGCAGGCTGCGGTTCGGCACGGCCGGGACGCGCACGGCGTGGCCGGCGTCGAGCAGGATCCGCGTGACCGGGGCGAAGCTCGCGGCGTCGGCGAACGCTCCGTGGACGAGGACGATGGTGGGTGCGGTCATGGGGCTGTCCTTCCGGTCGGGCTGCGGTCCGGCAGCCGGCTGCGCAGCCGATCCGGACCCGGGCCGAACCTAGGACGGCGGACGGCGCGCGTCGTGACCCCGCGACTCCCCTGCCGACCGGGCGGCCGCCTGTCGCCCGCCCGAGGACACGCTCCAGCGCTCGTCCCGCCCGCTCACGGCGGGCCCCGACCGCTGCAGCGTCCGCGTCCTGGCCCCGGCGGGGTCACCCTTCGACGGCTGGACCGCCCGGGATCGCGGCGAGGTCGGCCAGCGGGCTCTCCGGCCGGCTCGCCGGCGACAGCGGCGGAGAGGCTCGCGGCCTCCTGCGGCCCGAAGCCCGGGCCGCGGCGTGTCAGCTCGCGAACTCCTCCGGCCAGCCCAGCGCGGCCAGCGACCGGCGCACGCGCTCGATGTCCTCCTCCGAGGGCAGCTCCGAGGTCACTCCGGCGATCGCGGTGCCGACGTCCGCGCGGGAGGCGGGCGCGTCGGCGGCGAGACCGGCGGCCACCTCGGCCACCTCCTCGTCGCTCAGACGGCGGCGGAGGAGCGCCAGCAGCGGCACGAAGTCCTGCTCGGGCAGCCCGGCCGGATAGCCGGCGCGCAGCCAGCGGACGATGCGCGCGACCAGGCCCTCGCGAGTGTCCGGCTCGGCCAGCGACTCCGGGCCCGCCAGCGGCCAGCCCGCGCTCGCGAGCCGCGAGGAGACGCGGGCGACGTCCTCGGGCAGCGCCGGTCCGAGCAGCAGCTGCTCGATCCGCTCGCGCACGACGGCCCGTGAGACGACCGTCTCGGCCCGCTCCGACTCCGACAGGAGCCGCGCGACGACCTGCTCGACCTCGTCCGTCGTGAGGCTGCGGCGCAGCAGGCCCAGCAGCGGCAGGTAGTCCTGCTCCGGCACGCCGGACGGGTAGCCCGCGCGCAGCCAGCCGACCACGCGGGCGACGATCCCCTCCCGCGCCGCGATCGGATCGGTCGAGGCCATGCTCAGCCCTTGGGCACGAAGGTCGGGATCACGTGCTCGAAGCTCACCGACTGGCCGAGGCCCGTCGCGATGATGACGCTCAGGCCGATCACGACGGAGCCGACGACGAAAGCGAAGCAGAGCACGCCGATCCCGCGCAGCACCGGGGCGGGCAGACCGCTCCGGACCGCGGGGGCGTCGGACCCGCCCGAGGCGGGAGCACCGGCGGCGACGGCGAAGGAGCGGACGCCGACGGCGAAGAGCACGGGCAGGCCTGCTCCGAGGAGCACGGCGACGAGGGCCACCTGGCCGGCGGCGGAGAGGAAGAGGGAGAGCACGGTGCGGATCCTTTCGCTCAGACGCCGGCGGTCTCGGGCGCGGGGCGTGCCGCCGCGTCCTGCCACTCGTCGTTGACGTTGTGCGCGCCGATGCTGTCGCGGCGCGAGCGGATGTAGATGAGGGAGGCGACGGCGACGAGGATCGCGGCCATCAGGAGGCCGCCGGCCGCGCCTCCGACGAGGTGGCCGATCCACCACATCACGGCGCCGACGAGGGCGGCGGCCGGGAGCGTGATGACCCAGGCGATCACCATGCGCAGCGCCACGCGCCAGCGCACCTGCGCTCCGGGGCGGCCGACTCCGGAGCCGAGGATCGAGCCGGTCGCGACGTGGGTGGTCGAGAGGGCGAAGCCGAGGTGGCTGGAGGCGAGGATGACCGCGGCGGAGGCGCTCTCGGCGGCCATGCCCTGCGGGGTGTCGATCTCGACGAGGCCCTTGCCGACGGTGCGGATGATCCGCCAGCCGCCGATGTAGGTGCCGAGCGAGATGGCCAGCGCGCAGCTGAGCTTGACCCAGAAGGGGACCGACTCGGTGTCGCTCCAGCCGCCGGCCGCGATCAGCGCGAGCGTGATCACTCCCATGGTCTTCTGCGCGTCGTTGGTGCCGTGCGCGAGCGAGACGAGGGAGGCGCTGCCGATCTGACCGAAGCGGAAGCCGCGGTGGAGGCTCTTCTCGGCGAGGTTGCCGATCACCCGGAAGACGAGCCAGGTGCCGATCGCCGCGACCGCTCCGGCGAGCACGGGCGACATCAGCGCCGGGAGGATCACCTTGCCGACGACGCCGTCGAGCTTCGTGCCGTCGCCGGCCCAATTCACGCCGTTGAGGCCGAGGCCCGCGAGAGCGGAGCCGATCAGGCCGCCGAAGAGGGCGTGCGACGAGCTCGAGGGCAGGCCGAGCAGCCAGGTCAGCAGGTTCCAGACGATGCCGCCGATGAGGCCGGCCAGCACGATCAGCAGCAGAGCGGAACCGCCGTCCTCGAGCAGCGCCGGATCGGGTGCGCCCGAGGAGTCCTGGATCTTCACGACCGCGTTGGTGACGGTCAGCGCCACCTCGATGCTGAGGAACGCACCGACGAGGTTCAGCGACGCCGAGAGGGCGACGGCGGTGCGGGGCTTCAGGGCACCGGTCGCGATGGACGTGGCCATCGCGTTCGCCGTGTCATGGAAGCCGTTGGTGAAGTCGAAGGCGAGGGCCGTGACGACGACGAGCGCGAGCAGGATGAAGGGATCCACGCAGACATGATGCTCCCGCGGCGGGAGGCGTTCCGGCGTGGTCGCGAGGCTTCACCTGCTGTTCACCTCGCGGGGCACGCCCGCCCGAGTACCCTGTGCGGATTCTCAGGCGGGCGGCGCATGCGGCGGCTGCGATTCTCCTGAGCCCGCACCGGCATGCGGCGCTCAGACGGGTGCGCTCAGGAGGCCGAGCGCGGCATCGGCGGGGTGAGGTCCGGGGTGTGCGCGGGGTCGGAGTCGGGGGCCGGCTCCGGCTGTGCGGCGGACCCGGCCGCGGCACCGGCGTCCTCGGCGGACTCCTGATCCTCGGCGGGCTCCTTCGAGCCGGGAAGCGGCGGGGTGAGGTCGAGGGCGCCGACCGCCGGCTCGGCGGCGTGCTTCGGCGTGGTCGGGCGGTTCTCGGCCGCGGCCGCCTTCTTCGCCGCCTTCTCCTGGGTCCGCTTGAGCTTCTCGGTCTGCTCGGCCAGCTTGCGGGCCTTCTTGCGCAGCTTCTTGCTGGAGTCGCGGACCGCCTCGTGCGCCGCGCGCACCGACTTCTCGGCCTTCTTCAGCGCCTTCTTCGCGCGCTTCTGCGCCGCCTTGTCGCGTGCGTCCTTGTCCTTGCCGGTCCCGGCCATGTCCGCTCCTCCGCTCGTCGACCGCTCCGGCCGACTCCCCCACGCTACCGAGCGGCACCCGCCCCGCGAACCCGCTGGCGAGCGCGCCCGGGCCGCGCTAGGCGCGCGGGCGGCGGCCGTCGTGCGGCCGTGCCGTCCTTGCTCCTCTCCCCCTCGGCCGCCGCCTCTCCCCCTTCTCCTCGGCTCTCACTTCAGCCCTGCGGTGCCGTTCGCGGCTGGGAGTCGCGGGCGAGTCGACCCCGCGACGGGCGCGGGTTCGGCAGGCTGGGGGCATGGTCTTCCAGCACGATCCCGGCGGCTACCAGGGCCGCGCCGGCCTCCGGCGTCCCGTGCGCGGGCCCAGGCGCGACAAGTGGATGTGGTGGCGCCTGGGCTCCGGAGTCGCGGCGACGGTCGCCGGTGTGATCGCCCTGCTCGTCTTCACCGCCGACCGCTGAGCACGCCCACCGGCGACCCGGCGCACCCCCGCCATTCCGGATCGAGAGCCGATCGATGCGCTCAACCGCTTGACTCCGGAGGTTTCTCTCAGGTCGGATCCGGCGGAACGCGGGTAGTTTGGAGGGTCGCATCGGCTCAGCCGTGCGATCAGCCCCACTGCCCCACCCGTCGCTCGAGGGGGGGAGGCGAGCGTCGGCAGACCTGGAACCTCCTCTGCATGCACCGTTCGTCACGCGCCTCGACTCCCACCCCCGCAGGAGCCGAGACCGGCAGTCCGTCCGCCCTCCCGACCCGTCGCTCGCTCCGTGAGCAGGAGTCCCGCAGCCGCCGCCCCTCGCGCGGCCCGTCGCGCCCCCGAGTCTCCGCAGTCGCCGCGATGACCCTCGTGGCCGGCATCGCGATCACCTCGACGATGCCCGCGTTCGCCGTGGGCGGCACCGCCGACTCCGAGCTGACCCGCGACACGGCCACCGCCGTCGCCGCGGCCCGCCCGCAGAGCTTCGTGGCGGCCGGAGTCGTGCAGCAGAGCGTCACCCGCGACGCCTTCGCCGCCGAGGCCAAGCCCGAGGTCCTCGTGCCCACCGCGTCCCTCGAGGCGATCACGGCCACCTCCGGCGAGTCGACCGCGGCCGCCGCCGGAGCGTCCGGAGCGTGGGTCGTCCCGATCTCCGGTCACATCAGCAGCAGCTACGGCCCCCGCCCCGACGCGCCGGTCGCCGGCGTGAACCTGTTCCACAAGGGCACCGATCTCGCCGGCGCCTGCGGCACGCCCGTCCTCGCGGCCTCCAGCGGCACCGTCGAGGAGGCGTCGTACCAGGGCAGCTACGGCAACTGGATCCTGCTCGACAACGGCGGCGGCATCGAGACCGGCTACGCCCACAACAGCGAGCTGATGGTGTCGGTCGGCGAGACCGTCACCGTCGGCCAGGTCATCGCGCTGCGCGGCTCGACCGGCGCCTCCACCGGCTGCCACCTGCACTTCGAGACGCGGGTCGACGGCGAGGCGGTCGACGCCGTGCCGTTCATGGCCGAGCTCGGCGTCCCGATCGGCTGACGCCCCGGGGACTCGAGAACCCGGACGTCGCGGTGGCCGCTCTCGACCACCGCGACTTCTGCGTTCTCGGAGGGCGCGGACCGGCGTCAGGGCCCGGGGACCGTTCGCGCCCCGGTCGAGACGGCGGCCGACCAGTGCGCGTCGTCCGGCACCGTCGTCACCCTGATCTCGGCGTCCTGCTCGACGGCGATCTGCATGGTGCCCGTGTTGCCGCCTCCGGTGCCGGTGCGGGTCGTGCTCGGGCTGTAGACGCACGACGATCCGCTCGTCATCAGGCCGACGACCTCGATCGTCACCTCGGCGTCCGCGGTGTCGCAGGCGACCGAGACGGTGATGTGCAGCGGACCGCCGCTGAGGTTCACGGTCTGCGGATCGACGGGGCCGACCTGGTCGGTCCACCGAACGGCGGCGGTCGCGCCCTCGGGCAGCGTCACGGGCCCGAGCGGAGCGTCGGTAGGCGTCGCGGTCGGAGCGGTCGTCGGAGCAGCGGCGCCCGGGGCGGCGGGTGTCGCCTCCTCCGCCTGGTCGGCGCCGCTCGTGCAGCCGCTCAGAGCGAGCGCCGCGAGCAGTGCCGAGGCGCCCAGCGCGGTCGCGCGCCGTCCCGCCCGGAGCCCCGTCGCCCGGCGCGGAGCGGTCGTTCTCGTGGTGTCCATGGTGGTTCCCCCTGTCCACTGGCGTCCCTCCGGTCTACCCGAGCCCGCGCGGCCGCGGATCGCACTCTGCGGCGGTTGCCAGGGTCGGGAGCCGTGCTGCGGATCGATGGGGAGCTCCTCCGTACCGGCGCGGCGGCCCGTCGATCCGCTCGGGTGCCGCGGATGATCGGCACCGGGCGGATCCGACGCCCGCCGCACCCGGCGCACCCCGCCGAGCCGCCCCTCTGCACCCGGAAGGCACCGCCATGATCGCCTCGAACACCTACCCCTTCGCCGGACGCACCGTCCTGGTCACCGGAGCCGGCTCCGGAATCGGCCGCTCCATCGCACGCGCCTTCCTCGAGCAGGGCGCGAGCGTCGCGGTCGCCGGGCGCACCCCCGCCACGCTCGAGGAGACCGTCGCCGGCTTCCCGGCCGAGCGCGTCCTGGTCGTCCCCACCGACGTCTCGGTCCGAGCCGAGGTCGACGCGCTCGTCGAGGGCACCGTCGCGAGGTTCGGCGGGATCGACGTCCTCGTGAACAACGCGGCCGGCCACGTCGGCGGCCCGATCGAGGAGGTGGAGGACGACGCCTGGCGCTCGCTCTTCGCGACGAACGTCGACGCCCTCTTCTACGCGGTGAAGGCGGCGCTCCCGCACCTCAAGGCGAGCCGCGGCAACATCGTCGTCGTCTCCTCCGTGTCGGGCATCCGCGGCGACTGGGGCCAGGCCGCCTACAACGCGACCAAGGGCGCGATCACGACGTTCGTGCAGTCGCTGGCCCTCGACTTCGGCGCGCACGGGGTGCGGGTCAACGCCGTCGCCCCCGCCTTCACGCAGACGCCGCTGACCGAGTCGATGGCCTCGACCCCCGAGGAGCTCGCGCCCTTCATCGACCGCATCGCCCTCGGACGCCCCGGGCAGCCGGACGACATCGCCCCGCCGGTGCTGTTCCTCGCCAGCGCGGACGCGGCGTACATCACCGGCGCGATCCTGGCCGTGGACGGCGGAACGAGCGCCTCGACGGGGCAGCCGCACCTGTAGGCGGGCGAGCGGCGGATCGGGGTCGGGGGGGCGGGGGCTCTGCCCAGAACCCGAGTGCTCGCGTCGGATCCTGCGGCCCCGCTCGCGAGGGTCCACCGGGCTCGACTGCGGGCGCCCACGGCCCGGATCGCTCCCTCCCTGACCGCGCACTCATACTCAACCGACACCTGTGGAGTATCGTGGAGCCAATTGCATGCAGACGCATGGATACGGACTCGCCGACCGCACGGCCTCCGAGCCCATCCCTCTTCGAGCAGGAGTCGTCATGACCACCACCAGCACCCGATTCACCGACCGCGTCGTCCTCATCACCGGAGGTGGATCCGGCCTGGGCCGCGCTGCCGCCGTCCGCCTCGCCCAGGAGGGCGCGAAGCTCGCCCTCGTCGACATCTCGGAGCAGGGCCTCGCCGCCACGGTCGACGTCCTGCCGGAGGGCACCGAGTCGATCACCGTCCTCGCCGACGTGTCGAAGGAGGCGGACGTCGACGCCTACGTCGCGCGCACCCTCGAGGCGTTCGGCCGCATCGACGGCTTCTTCAACAACGCCGGCATCGAGGGCCGCCAGAACCTCACCGAGGACTTCAGGGCCGACGAGTTCGACAAGGTCGTCGCGATCAACCTCCGCGGCGTGTTCCTCGGCCTGGAGAAGGTGCTGAAGGTGATGCGCGAGCAGGGCTCGGGCATGGTCGTCAACACCGCGAGCGTCGGCGGCATCACCGCGATCGGCAATCAGTCCGGCTACGCGGCCGCCAAGCACGGCGTCGTCGGCCTCACCCGCAACTCCGCGATCGAGTACGGCGAGTTCGGCATCCGCATCAACGCGATCGCGCCCGGGGCCATCTGGACCCCGATGGTCGAGAACTCGATGAAGCAGCTCGACCCGCAGAACCCGCGCAAGGCGGCCGAGGAGTTCATCCAGGTCAACCCGACCAAGCGCTACGGCGAGGCCGACGAGATCGCCTCGGTCGTCGCCTTCCTCCTCTCGGACGACGCCTCGTACGTGAACGCGACCGTCCTCCCGATCGACGGCGGTCAGTCCATCAAGTACTGAGGTCCCGCGGAGGGAGCGGAGGGAGCGCCTGCTGCGGCGGGCGAGCCCTCCGCTCTCCCGCTGACCCCGTGTCGTCCGTGGGACTGACTCGGCCGCTCCTCCACAGGTGCTCCCTCCGACGTGCGTCCCCACCGGGCCTCCGTCGCGCAGCACCCGGCACCGCGGCGGGAGCAGAATGGGGGTCGGTCCCGCCAGCGGCCGGACCTCGACCGCTACGGAGACATGCATGAACCCCACCGGGAGCTTCCGCGCCGCCCGCGACACCCTCCTGCAGCACCGCACCGATGCGGTCGCCGCGAACGAGGCCTTCCGGTGGCCGGACGTCGGGCCCCGCTTCAACTGGGCGGTGGACTGGTTCGACGCGATCGCCATCGGCAACGAGCGCCCCGCCCTCTGGATCGTGGAGGAGGACGGCTCCGAGGAGAAGTACTCCTTCGACCGGATGCGCTGGCGCTCCGACGAGGTCGCCGCCTGGCTCCACTCGGTCGGCGTCGAGCAGGGCGATCACGTGATGCTCATGCTCGGCAACCGCCTCGAGCTGTGGGAGTCGATGCTCGCGATCATGAAGCTCGGCGCGGTCATCCTCCCCACGACGACCCTGCTCTCACCCGCCGATCTGGCCGACCGCCTCGAGCGCGGCGAGGTCGCGCACGTCATCGCGGACGCCTCCGAGACAGCCAAGTTCGACGAGATGGAGGGCGGCTTCGGCCGCATCGCGGTCGGCGGCGCCATCGAGGGCTGGCTCGACTACGCCGACTCGCTCGAGCCCTTCGGCATCAGCCCGACCGTGGTCGTCCAGAGCTCCGATCCGTGCCTGATCTACTTCACCTCCGGCACCACCTCGAAGCCCAAGATGGTCGTGCACACGCACGAGTCGTACCCCGTGGGGCACCTCAGCACGATGTACTGGCTCGGCGTCCAGCCGGGCGACCTGCACATGGCGATCAGCTCGCCGGGCTGGGGCAAGCACGCGTGGAGCTGCTTCTTCGCGCCGTGGAACGCCGAGGCGACGGTGTTCGTCTACAACTACAGCCGCTTCTCCCCCACCGCTCTGCACCAGCAGCTCGACCGGGCCGAGGTCACCACGTTCTGCGCGCCGCCGACCGTGTGGCGGATGCTGATCCAGTCGGCGCTGGGAGCGAAGCCGCGCGCGCTGACCGAGATCCTCTCGGCGGGCGAGCCGCTCAACCCCGAGGTCATCGCGACCGTCGAGCGGGAGTGGGGACTCACGATCCGCGACGGCTACGGCCAGACCGAGACCACCGCGATCATCGCGAACCCGCCCGGCGCCCCCGTGGTCCCCGGAGCGATGGGTCGCGCGCTGCCCGGCGTCGCCATCGCCCTCGTCGATCCGCTGACCGGCGAGCCCGCCTCCACCGGTGAGATCTGCCTCGACCTGTCCGTCGAGCCCGTCAACCTGATGTCCGGCTACCTCGGCGACGCGGACCGCACCGAGCGCGCCCGCGCCGACGGCTACTTCCACACCGGCGACGTGGCCGTCCGCGCGGTCGACGGCACGATCACCTTCGTCGGCCGCACCGACGACATCTTCAAGTCCTCCGACTTCAAGATCTCGCCGTTCGAGGTCGAGAGCGTCTTGCTGCAGCACCCCGCCGTCGCCGAGTCCGCGGTGGTGCCGGCTCCGGACGAGGTGCGCCACAGCGTGGTGAAGGCGTACGTCACCCTCGCCGAGGGCTGGGAGCCGACCGCCGAGACGGCGAGCGCGATCTTCGCCCACACCCGCGAGCTGCTCTCCTCCTTCGAGCGGGTGCGGCGCCTCGAGTTCCACCCCCTGCCCAAGACGATCTCGGGCAAGATCCGCCGCGTCGAGCTGCGCGAGCGCGAGGAGGAGGCGTTCCGCCGCGGCGAGGAGATCCCCACGGAGTGGCGCGCCGACCGCCTCTAGGCGCGGCGGCCCTCGTCCGCCGGGACACCGCCGCGGCACCGCTGAGACGGCGGCGTCCCGGCGGGGCGGTGGTGTCTCGGCGGGATGCGGTGGGCCGGGACGTCGGCCGCCGGTGACCAGCAGGAGCGGGTGCCGTCAGTGCGGAACCAGCGCGGCGTCGGCGGCGTCCGGATCACAGGTCGGCGATCAGCTCGGCGTCAGCGTGGGCGGACGGCGATCAGCTCGCCGTGGTCGCGGACGCCGGGGGCGCTGCGGCGGAGCGAGTGGGTCACCTCGAGGCCGGCCTGCTCGGCGAGGGCGCGCATCTCGGCGAGCGGATGGAACCACGCCGGTGCGACGGCGTGCGCGAACGCCTCCGTGCGCGGCCCTTCGAAGAAGCCGATCAGCAGGCTTCCGCCCGGTCGGAGGTGCGCGGCGAGCGCCGCTACCGCGCCGGGCAGCTCCGCCGGCGGCAGGTGGATGAGCGAGTACCACGCGAGAACGCCCCCGAGGCCGTCGACGTCGAGCTCGAGCGCCGAGCCGAGCCGGAACGGGACGTCCGGGAACCGCGCTCGAGCCAGCGCGACGAACTCCGGCACCGGGTCGACGCCGACCGCGGCGGCTCCGCGGCGCTGGAGGAACTCCGTCCAGTGCCCGGGCCCGCAGCCCACGTCGGCGACCGTGCCCTCCAGCCCGTCGGCCCACGACCCGATCAGCTCGCGGTCGGCCGCGGGCCCCGCGTCGACCGATCCGAGCAGCGCCGCGTACTCCTCCGCCCGCGCGCCGTACGCGTCCCGCACCTCGTCCATCCGGTGAGCGTAGGCCGTCTCGAAACGGCGCGCAGCGGGCACGCGGAGGCGCGTGGCACGTTCCGCGGTGCCGTTGGCACAGCTCGGCGGCACGGTCCACTGGCGCGTTCTGACGTTCTGGCGCGCCTGCCTCGTGAGCGTTCGCGCCCGGCCTCCCGAGGCGCTCCGCGAGGACGGATCATCGAGGTGCCGCGCCCCGTCCCCGCCCCGAAGGAGACCCGATGACCCCTGCCGACGCCGCCCCCGCCCTGCCCGCCGCCGCCCTCGTCTTCCCCCTGCTCGTCGGCGTCGCGCTGCTCGCCTCGGGCGCGACCGCCCTGCTCCGCGCCGCTGGTCCTCATGGCGTCCGGAGGCGCCTCGAGGAGTCCCGCGCCCGCGCCGCGGCCCTCGGCGGAGGCCCGGGCGCGCGCGGATGCAGCGCTCCCGGCGTCCTCCCGGCCTGCCTGCGGGTCGTCGTCGGCGCCCTCCTCCTGCTGGCCGCCGGCCCGGCCTACACCGCGGCCGCCCTCGTCGCCGCAGCCCTCTGCGCACTCGCCCTCGCGCACGCCGTCCGCCGCTTCGCCCAGGACTCGGAGGGCGACCCGCCCGCCCCGGCCGCGGTCGCCGCCACGGCCGCGCTGCTCGCCTTCGCCACCGTCGCCGCGGCCCAGGGGATCCTCGGATTCACGGGCGTCCCGGCGCACCTCCGGGAGTTCGACCAGCAGGACCTGAGCTGGGCGGCCGCCCTCGTCGGAGTGGTCGCCGCGTGCGGCCTCCTGCAGCTGGCGGGACGCGCAGCGGAACCGGTGGCCGCACCGGCGGCGGGCGTCAGGCGGCGCGGCTGATGCTCGGAGCTCCGACGCTCGATGCGCCCCCGCACCTCGTCCTCGACGGCAGCGCGGTGCGGCTCGCGCCCGCCCGCGGCTCCGTCGCCGTGATCACCTTCTGGGTGCAGTTCCACAACTCCGGCACCGCCGCCCTGCACGACCTCGCCCTGTTCTGCGGCTCCTTCACCGACGGCTCGGGCGTCGAGCTCGACTACGACGAGGCCCCGGTCACCGTCGTCGGCCGGCCCGAGCGGGTCGCCCCGGGAGCGGGATTCGTGGCCGTCGCGCACTACACGATCGCGCCCCTGCGGGCACCGCGGACGCTCCGCCACTCCATCGTGCTGCGGGGCCGCACGAGCGACGACCGGCCCTTCACCGACGTCGCCGCGCTCGAGGTCCACGTCGATCCGAGGCGCACTCCGGAGGTGCGGTTCCGTCCCCCGATGGCGGGATCCGACACCTTGCGGTGGAGGTGAGCGACAATGCGGTCGCATGAAGACTTCTCACCACCGGGCCGGATCGGCCAGGGTAGAGGGATCGCGTCGTACGGAGGACGCGCCAGAGGAAAGGACTCCGCCGTGAGGGGAATCGCAGAAGGCAGCCGACCGATCGTCGATCGCGGAGTGTCCCGCCGGGACACCGCGGCCGCCGCGTGGCTGGCCCAGAGCGGCGTCGACGTCCGCGCGAACGGCGCGTTCCGCATCGTGGCCGACACCCTCTGCAGCGACGGCGTCGACGTGCTCCGGATCTGGCACTCGCCGGCCCGCCTGCACCGCACCTCCGCCATCGGCCCGGGCGTCCGCCTGATCATCCCGCTCGAGGGCGCGCTCGTGATCCAGCCGGATGATCCGGCGGCGCTCGAGGTCCGCGTCGCGCCGGGCGACATCGCCTTCCTCCACTGCGACTCCCCGTTCACGATCGTGACCGACACCCCGAGCGCCCGCACCGAGATCGCCCTCGACCGCCCGCTGCTGGGCCTGGTCGACTCGGCCGACCGTGGCGCCGTCGTCACCGAGGCCGACGCGGCCAGCCGCGGAATCCTGCTCTCGACCGTCAACGCGACCTTCGGCTCCACCCTCGACGCCGACTCCCCCGCCTTCCCCCTGGTGCGGGCCGCCGTCGAGCAGCTGGCGGGCGCTGTGCTGGCGACCTCGCTGCCGCGCGAGAGCAGCGAGGACGTCTACACGCGCGCCCTCGCCCTGATCGCCGCGATGTCCACCGACCCCCGCCTCTCGGTCCAGGAGATCTGCGAGCGCCTCGGCGTCCCGAAGCGGACGCTGCAGCGCACCTTCGCGCGGAACGGCACCACGGTGTTCGACGAGATCCGCCGCGCACGCCTCACGACCGCGCGCGCCCTCCTCGGCGGGAGCGACTCCCCGCCCTCGCCCGAGCACGTGCTGAGCAGCTACGTCCGCTCGCAGCGCCTGCGCCGCGACCTGCTCCACCTCGAGGCGGTGCCCGCCTCGAAGCTGGGCTGACCCCGGGGCCGCAGCGCTCTCCGCGTCGACAGCCCCGTCGGCGGCGGAGGTCACCGCGCGGGCGCACGCCCCCGGTCCGGACGCTCCGGCTCGGAGGCACCGTCGCCGCCCCGCGCTCAGCCCGGGTACGGCACCGCCGCCGCCGGCCACCCCGACGCCGCGAGCTCCGCGCGCAGACGGTGGTGGTGCTGCACGGCGCCGAGGGAGTCGGTGCGGAAGGCGATGGCGAGGGCCGCGTCGGCCCAGTAGGCGTCCCAGCCGGAGTAGCGCTCGAAGACGCGGTCGCCGACGGCGGCCAGCAGCTCCCAGGCCCGTGCCGCCGGGAGGTAGCCGGCGACGTAGGCGTAGCGGATCGCGCCGATCGTGCGCTCGGCGTCGCCCGCGAGCAGGAGGAGCGGCGGACGCCCGTCGACCGCCTGGGCGAGCTCGAGGAGGTGGAACTCGCTGCCGCCGGTGAGCGCGGCGACCCGGGAGCGCATCCGCTCGGCGTCGGCGGAGGCCGAGACCTCGGCGAAGCGGGTCGAGAGCGGCCCGCGGGTGAGCACGTCGGCGACCAGCAGCTCGACGTCGTCGGCCGAGGCGATGCGGAAGTCGCGGTCGAGCGCGACCCGGTGCTCGACGAGCGGATGCAGCGGCAGCTGCTGCCACGGCGCTCCCTTCGCTCCGTCGGCGTAGCGGCGCCGCAGCTCCTCCGGGAGCTCGGCCCAGGAGGGCTGGAAGGCGAGGGAGGAGTTCCAGCCGGCGAACGAGAAGTCGCTGACCGCGTCGAGCGCGAGCAGCTGCTGCTGGCGGAGGGACGGGGTCGGCGAGCCGGCCGCGCCGAGGTACGCGAGCTGCTCGCGGCGCGGCGCGCGCGCATCCCACTGCTGGAAGCCGACCGTGGCGGCGAGCAGCCCGAAGGCCAGAGCGAACGCGAACGCCGTGAACGCGACGACGCTCTCGCCGCCGCCGAGCGCGAGCCCCCACGCGAAGCCGACCAGGCCCACCGGAGCCGCGAAGGCGGTCACCAGGAGCGCGCGGCGTCCGGCGCCCTGACCGCGCCGGTGCGCATCGGCCGCCCGCGCGTAGCGCAGCCGGGGTCGGACGGGGAACTCGACGTCTCCGGGATGGTTCTGCAGCGGCACGGTCGCAGCCTAGGGGCGCGGGTCGCGTCGATGTGTGCTTGCCTGGTCGCATGACTCTCGCCGAAGCACTCCTCGAGCGGGCCGACCTGCAGAAGCGGATCGAGGCCCTCCAGTCGCGGATCGTCGCGAACGCCTCCTACCAGGAGGGAGAGGAGCCGACCGAGGACCCGGCCGAGCTGCTCGCCGACTGCACTCGCGCGCTGGGCGAGCTCGAGCGGCTGGTCACGGCGATCAACCTCACCAACGCGACGGCGACCACTCCCAACGGAGAGGTGCTGACCGCGGCGCTCGCCCGGCGCGAGGCCCTGCGCGCCCGGCACAGCCTCCTGACCCGCGCGGCCGACGCGGCCGCCGGCGAGCGCGGCTACCGCCAGCTCCGGAGCGAGCTGCGCCGCCTGCCCGCGCTGCCGGTGCGGGAGCTGCGCGAGCAGGCGGACGCCGTGGCGCGCGAGCTGCGCGGGCTCGACGCCGACGTCCAGAGGACGAACTGGGGGGTCGAGCTGCAGAGCTGACACGAGACGCGGTGAGTCGGTAGGCGCACCGGAGCGAGCACGCACCGTCGGGCCGGCGGTTCATCCGGCCCTCTGTCACGCGGTGGGCAGCGTCCCGGCTCCGGCCGTCACTCACAGCCCAGCACCGAGGACCGGTGACCGCGCAGACAGGACACCTCATCACCATGTGCTGGCCGGTGCGCCGAGGGCGGGTTCGGGGACCTCACCGCGTCTCGGGCGCACGCGGACGCACGTCGGGTCGGGCCGGGATCTTCTCGAACGGGCGCGTTGACGCACGCCGGGCTCGGGGCAGCGGCTTTTCGAACGGGCACGTGGACGCCTGCCGGGTCCGGGCCGGCGTCCGGCCGCCCCCGCCCGGCCGCGCCCGCCCTCCCCGCCGCTCAGTACTCGATGCGCCCGCGCCGGTCGTGGAACTCGCCCGTCGGCCCGTCGGAGCCGAGCAGGGCGAGCGCGACGGTCGCGTCCGTGCCCTCGGTGACGGTCTGGTGCCCGCCGTGTCCGTTGAAGTCGGTCGCGGTGTATCCGGGGTCGCTCGCGTTGATCCGCATCGCCGGCAGGTTCTTCGCGTACTGCACGGTGAGCGCGACGACCGCCGCCTTCGAGGCCGCGTAGGGGATCGCGGTGACGGGGAACTCGTCGTGGCCCTCGGTGCTCAGCCAGCGCGGCCAGCCGACTCCGGACGCCACGTTCACGACGACCGGGGCCGCGGAGGCCCGCAGCAGCGGGAGCGCGGCCTGCGTGACACGGACGATGCCGACGACGTTCGTCTCGAGGACGCCCGCCATCGCCTCCGGGGTGAGGTCGTCGACGCCGAACGAGGTGCCGAGCACGCCGGCGTTGTTGACGAGCACGTCGAGCCCGGGCAGGGAGGCGATCGCGGAGTCGACGCTCGCCTGATCGGTGACGTCGAGGCGGACGGGGTGGGCGCCGAGCGCGCGGGCGGCGTCGCCGTCGGCGGTGTCGCGCATGCCGGCGTAGACGGTGTGGCCCGCCTCGAGGAGTCGGCGGGCGGTCTCGAGGCCGAGGGAGCGGTTCGCTCCGGTGATGAGTGTCGTGGTCATGCGCCCATCTTGCGCGGGTCGTCGGGCCTCGACCAGGCCGCGCTCGACGGGGGGACCGGCAGTACCTGGCTCGGCGACGGCGGGCGGAGGAGGATGGGCGGCATGGAGGAGTTCGCCACGGTGCTGCGCTCGTGGCGCGACCGCATCCGTCCCGCCGACGTCGGCCTGCCCGCGGGCTCGGGCCGCCGCGCCACGGGCCTGCGCCGCGAGGAGCTGGCGGCACTCTCGGGCGTGAGCGTCGACTACCTCGTGCGGCTCGAGCAGGGACGCGCACGGAACCCGTCGCCGTCGATGCTCCGCTCTCTCGCGGTGGCGCTCCGGCTCACGGACAGCGAGCGCGACCACCTCTACCGGGTCGCCGGTGCCGCCGTCCCCTCGCCGGGCGTCGTGCCGCAGCACGTGAGCCCGGGCGTGCAGCGGATCGTCGACCGCCTGGGCGACGTGCCGCTCGCGGTGTTCACGGCGGCCCACGACATCCTGCTGTGGAACCCGCTCTGGGCCGCCCTGAACGGCGACCCCTCGGTGTACACCGGGCTGGAGCGGAACCTCGTCTGGCGGCACTTCACCTCCGGCCACGCCGGCACCGAGTTCGACGCGCAGCACGAGGAGGACTTCGCGAGCGACCTCGCGGCCGACCTGCGCGCGGCGACCGGGCGCTACCCGCGCGATCCGGCGCTCACCGCCCTCGTCGCCCGGCTGCGCGAGGAGTCGCCCGAGTTCGAGCGGCGCTGGGCGGAGGCGCGCATCGCCGAGCACCGCGCGAGCCGGAAGACGGTGACGCGGACGCCCGTCGGACCGATCACGATCGACTGCGACGTGCTCACGGCTCCGGGCACCGACCTGCGGATCGTCGTCTACACGGTGGCGCCGGGCAGCGAGGACGAGGCGCGGCTCGACCTGCTGCGGGTGACGGGGCTGCAGGCGCTGAGCACGGCGCCGGCGTGAAGCGGGCAGGCGCGGCTGGGGCGCGCACAGCGGAGCGGGGCGCTGGCTGAACCGGGCTGAGCTGAGTCGAGCGGGCCGGGCTGAGCCGAGCCGCCGGGCGGGGTAGGCCGGGCTCGTCCCACGACGGGCGGGGCTCGGCGCGGCCGACGGCGCAACCTGCCGATGCGGGCGAGCGGCGGCGAGTGACGGCCGAGGTGGACGGCGAGACGCGTCCGCGGCGCCGACGTCCGCGTCCCCGGACCGCCCGCCTCCCCGCTCAGGACGCGCAGTACGCGGTGATGAACGCGTAGAGCTCGCCCTTCTGCTCGGGGGTCGCGGCGACGACGACGGTGCCCTGCCGGCCCGCGGTTTCGACGGTGACAGGCAGGCGCGTGCCGACCTTGTCCTCGGCGAGCGCGTGGGTGTCGCAGCGGGTGGGGACGGCGTCCAGGACCACGGAGTCGAGGGTCCCGGCGGGCACGGAGCGGTCGAGGGTCCAGGCGTCGGCGGCGTCGGGCGGCTGCAGCAGGATCGTGGCGTCGACGCTGCGGAGCACGAGGGGGGTGCCCCGGACGTCGGCGGTGATGGTGAGGCGCGCCGGCTCGTGCGCGGCGCCTCCGGACGTGTCGATCCGCAGGGCGAGGTCGGCGTCGACGGTGCGGGCGAAGCATCCGGACCGGGCGAGAGCGTCGACGAACGAGAACGGGTCGTCGGCGGGGTACGCGTGCTCGCCGTGGCCGTCGATGGCGAGGACGACCTCGAGCGCAGCGGGCGCTTCCGCGACCGGGCAGGCGGGCTCGGGCACGTCGACGCGGAGGTCTCGCGAGGCCCCGTCGGGGACGCCCGTGCCGCCGGTCCAGGTGAGCGGGGCGGCGAGGCGCGGGTCCGTGAGGCGGGCCGCGGTGACCTCGATCGGGACGCCGCTGCCGTTGTGGACCTCGAAGGCCATGGTGCCGCCGGCGATGTCGGAGCGGTTCTGCTGGACGGAGACGGTGACCCCGGGAGCCGGGGCGGACGAGGCGGAGGAGCGGGCCGGGTCGGGGGTGGCCTGAGTCGGAGTGGCCTGAGCCGGGGTGGCGGTGGTCGGAGCCACGGCGGCCGCCTCGGTGCCGCTCGGGACGCCTGTCGCGCCTCCCGGCGCGCAGGCCGCGAGGGCGGGCAGGAGGAGCAGCGCGGCGGCGAGGGCGCGGAGGCGTCGCATCGTGCCTCCCTCCGCTCGCCGTCAGTCTGGCGCCCCGGCCCCCTCTCCGCGAGCGGGCGCTCCGGCACCCCCAGCTCGATCGATGCGTCACGAACGGTCGCCACGGCGGGCGGATGACGACCGTTCGTGACGCATCGCCGGAGCGACAGGGGGTGAGGACGCGGGGACGCGCACCCATCCGGGTGTGCGTCCGCTCCGAAGAAGGGCGGGGACTTCAGGAGGAGACAGATGGCACGCGGCAGATGGCACGTCGGCACGATCGTCGCGCGAGTGCGCGCATCCGCAGCGATCGGGGCCTCCGGGCTCGAGGCGGTGGAGCGGGCGGAGCGCCGGGCAGAGGTCCTGCGCATCGCCGGGGGAGTCGACTCCGGTCGTCTCGGCGACGACCAGGCGATCGCGGCGTTCGGCCGGATCGTCGACGGCCTACAGCGCGACCTGCCCGGCTCGGCGCTCGGCGCCTAGCCCGCGAGGCCGGCGTCCCGGCACCCGCCCGAAGCGGACACCCGCCGGGCCGGCATCCCGAGCCTCCGCGCGGCGCTGAAATCCGCCGGGCGAGCGTGCCGACGGCCCACTGGGCGCGGAGACCCGCCAGCCCGGCACCCCGAGCGCCAGCCCGGCACCCCGAGCACCCGCGCGCCGCAGAGCCCCGCTACCCCAGCGTCCCGAGCGCGATCCGCGGCAGCAGCCGCTGGATCGCGACGGCCGCCGCGCCGCGCGCCCACTCCACGAGCCCGCCGTCGTCGACGAGCAGCGCCAGGGGCGGAGCGTCCGGGTCGCGCGTGGCCGCGATCGCGGCGTCCACCACCGCGGCCTGCTCCGTGTAGAGGGCGACGCCCTCCCCGGCCAGGATCACCGTGCCGGACATCGAGAGGTTGCCGATCGCGGCGATCATCGTCCCGAGCGCCGTGCCGGAGTCGGCGAGGATGCGCTCGGCACCGGGGTCGCCCGCGCGAGCGGCGGCGAAGCCCTCGGCCAGGGTCAGCTCGCGGCCGGTGGCGACGAAGAGCTGGCGGAGGAGCGAGGGCAGGCTGAGCATCGCGGTCGAGCAGCCGCGGTGGCCGGCCTCGCAGACGGGGCCGGTGGGATCCAGCGGGTAGTGGCCGCCCAGGCCGAGCCCCGCCTCCGGGGGCGCGACCACCCGGTCGTGCACCACCAGTCCGTAGCCGACGCCCGCGCCGACCGTGAGCACCGCGAAGTGCGGGATGCCGCGGCCGCGCCCGAACCAGTGCTCGGCGCCCGTGAGCGCGACCACGTCGTTCTCGAGGGCGACCGGCAGCCCGAGGGCGGCGGAGAGCGGAGCGGCGAGGTCGACGTCGCGCCAGCCGAGGAACGGCGCGCGGCTCACCCGGCCGTCGGCGGCGATGCTCCCGCCGAGCGTCACGCCCAGGCCCGCGAAGGCGGAGGGGCCGCCGAGCTCGTCGACGACCGAGACGATCGCGGCGATGACGTCGGCGGGCTCCGTCCCCGGCAGCGGGCGGACCAGCTCCCGCTCGGTGCGCGCGCGCAGGTCGGTGCGGACGGCGAGGACCTCGGTGCCGGTGATCTTCACGCCCGCGAAGCTCAGCGCGTCGGCGCGGATGTCGAGCGGGCGGGCGGGGCGGCCGACTCCGGTGCTCTGCTCGAGGCCCTCGACGACCAGGCCGCCGTCGAGGAACGGGCGCGCGAGCCGGGTCAGGCTGGCGGGCGAGAGGCCGAGGCGGCGGCCGAGCTCGGCCCGCGAGACGGGACCGTGGATCAGGACCTCGCGCGCCAGGAGCTCGGAGGAGCTCCCGGAGGCGTCCTCGGCGACGATGGTGTCGGTCACGGGGCTCCTTCTTTCCGGCCTGGTAGAAAGCTACCGGCAGTGCGCCGCTCCAGGAACGGATCCGGACACTCGCGCCGCTCTTGACACCCCTATTACTTCTGCTCTAGAAATAAGCCATGCACCGCAGCATCGCCCCCACGAACGACTCCGTGACCCTCTCCGGCCAGGAATCGCGCCTCTTCCACCTGCAGGACGGGGGCACCAGCGTCGTCATCGACGCCCGCCTCGTCACCTTCCCCACGATCGTGCACTGGGGCGCCGCGCTCGGAGATCTTTCCGCCGCCGAACTATCCGCCCTCGCCGACGCCGCCCTCCCCCAGCGCGTCTCGGGCGGACTCGACGCCTTCGCGCCGTTCGGCCTCGTCGCCGTCGAGGCCGACGGCTGGCAGCACGCCCCCACCTTCGAGGGCACCCACGAGCGCTCGGCCGCGTCGGAGCGGTTCGAGGTCGAGAGCATCGAGGCGCTCGGCTCCGCCCTCCGGACCGTCGCCACCGGCGCGGGCGTGCGCCTGACCGTGGACCTCGAGGTCGACGCGGCCGGCCTGCTCACCCAGCGCGCCCGGGTTGAGAACCTCGACACCCGCCCGTTCCGCCTCGAGCGCTTAGAGCTCGGCTTCCCGCTCCCCGCGACCGCGCGCGAGATCCTCGACACCACCGGCCACCACCTCCGCGAGCGCCACCCGCAGCGCCGCCCGCTGACCATCGGCGAGCACACCCGCCGCACCCGCCGCGGCCGCCCCGGCGCCGACGCGACCCTCCTCCTCGCCGCGGGCACGCCCGGCTTCGGCTGGGAGCGCGGGCTCGTGCACGGCGTCCACCTCGGCTGGAGCGGCGACACCTCGCTCCGCGCCGAGCGCACCGTCGAGGGCGTCTCGCTCCTCGCGGCCGGCGAGCTGCTGCGGCCCGCCGAGATCGAGCTCGCGCAGGGCGAGAGCTACGAGACCCCGGTCGCCTACGGCTCCTGGGGCGACGGGCTCAGCGCTCTGCAGGCCCGGTTCCACGCGTCGCTCCGCGCCCGCCCGCAGCACCCCGTCGCTCCGCGGCCCGTCACCCTCAACACCTGGGAGGCCGTCTACTTCGACCACGACCTCGCTCGCCTCACCGCCCTCGCCGAGCGGGCCGCGCGGATCGGGGTCGAGCGCTTCGTGCTCGACGACGGCTGGTTCCTCGGCCGCCGCGACGACACCGCGGCGCTCGGCGACTGGACCGTCGACCCTTCGGTCTGGCCGGAGGGCCTCACTCCGCTGACGGACGTCGTCACCGGCCTGGGCATGCAGTTCGGCCTCTGGGTGGAGCCCGAGATGATCAGCCCCGACTCCGACCTGGCCCGCGCC
Source organism: Rathayibacter sp. AY1A4 (assembly GCF_002930955.1). Taxonomy (NCBI): domain Bacteria; kingdom Bacillati; phylum Actinomycetota; class Actinomycetes; order Micrococcales; family Microbacteriaceae; genus Rathayibacter; species Rathayibacter sp. AY1A4. The sequence continues at coordinate 59,890 of NZ_PSTN01000007.1, forward strand.
CACCCGGAGTGGATCCTCGGCCCGGCCGGCCATCTCCCGGCCTCGGGGCGGCAGCAGCAGGTGCTCGACCTCTCGCAGCGCGGCGCGTTCGAGCACGTGCTCGACGCCCTCGACGCGCTGCTGATCGAGTACCCGATCGCGTACCTCAAGTGGGACCACAACCGCGACGTGATCGAGGCGGTCTCGCCCGCCACCGGTCGCTCCGCCGTCCACGAGAACGTGCTCGCGCTCTACCGCCTGCTCGACGAGCTGCGCTCCCGGCATCCCGGCGTCGAGATCGAGTCGTGCGCCTCCGGGGGCGCCCGCGTCGACCTCGGGATCCTCGCCCGCACCGATCGCATCTGGACGAGCGACTGCATCGACCCGCTCGAGCGGCAGACCATCCAGCCCTTCACCCAGCTGGTGGTGCCGCCCGAGCTGATGGGGCAGCACATCGGAGGGCCGCGGTCGCACTCGACGCAGCGCACCCACTCGCTCGCCTTCCGCGCCGGCACCGCGCTGCCCGGCCACCTCGGCATCGAGTGGGACGTCTCGGATCTCGCCCCCGCCGTCGAGGAGGAGCTGACCGCCTGGGTCGCCTTCCACCGCGAGCACCGGGCGCTGCTGCACACCGGGACGGTCGTGCGCGCCGACCTCGCCGACGACGCCGCCTCGCTCTCCGGAGTCGTCGCCGCCGACCGCTCCGCCGCCCTCTTCACCTTCGCCCAGCTGCGCACCGGCGAGACCTACCCGCCCGGCCGGATCACGCTCCCGGGCCTGGACCCGGAGCGCACCTACTCCGTGGCGCTCGCCCCGGTCACGTCGCCGCTCGGCGGCCCCGGGCAGTCGCCGCTCGGCTGGGCCGAGCACGGGACCGCGCTCCGCGGCCGCGTGCTGGGCACCGTCGGGCTCCAGGCCCCCGTCCTCGATCCGGAGCAGCTCGTCGTGCTCGTGCTCACCGCCCTCTGACCCGCCCTCCCGGCGCCGGAGCCGACCCCGCTCCCCCGCCGCCGCACCTGCTCTCGCACCGCCCTCCGTGGTCGAGCGCGCCCTGAGACCTGTCCCCACGCGCAAGGAGGCGCCGCATGTCCGCTCATCCGCATCCCCCCGGGTTCTCCCGGCGGCTGTTCCTCTCGGTGCCGCTCGCCGCGGCGTCCGCCGCCGCCCTCGCCTCCTGCGCCTCCCCCGGCGCCGGCGACGGAGTGACCACGCTCGACTTCTTCCAGTTCAAGGCGGAGGCGGTGGAGGACTTCGCGCGGATCATCCGCGAGTTCGAGGCGGCCAACCCGGACATCCGGGTCGTCGCCAACAACGTGCCCGACCCCGACACGGCCATCCGCACCCTGCTCGTCAAGGACAAGGTGCCGGACGTGCTGACCCTGAACGGCAGCGGCTACTACGCCGACCTCGCGAAGGCCGGCGTGTTCCACGACTTCACCGGCGACGAGCTGGTCGAGCGGGTGAACCCGGCGGCCCTCGACATCCTCGCCGCCCTCGGCAGCTTCGAGGGGAAGGAGGTGAACGCGCTCGCCTTCGCGAACAACGCGGACGGGATCCTCTACAACCGCACGATCTTCGCCGAGAACGGGATCGAGGTGCCGACCACCTGGGGAGAGCTGATCGCCGTCTGCGAGACGCTCACCGCCGCCGGGATCACTCCCTTCTACGGCGCCCTGCTCGACAACTGGACCGGTGCCCCCGCCTTCAACGCGCTCGGCGGGCAGCTGCAGCCGGACGGCTTCTTCGACGCGATGCGCGAGGAGGGAGCGGCACTCGGCCCCGACTCCCCCGTCTCGTTCACGAAGGACTACGCCACGACGATGGAGCGGCTCGGGCAGCTCTTCTCGTACACGCAGGAGGGCTCGTTCGGCCGCGGCTACGACGACGGCAACCAGGCCTTCGCCGCGGGCGAGGCGGCCATGTACCCGCAGGGCATCTGGGCGATCAACCCGGTGCGCACGAACAACCCGGACATCGACCTCGGCGTCTTCCCCTACCCGGTGCTCGACGACCCGGCGGACACGCGGGTCACCTCGGGCGTCGACGTGGCCGTCGCCATCGGCCGCGGCACCCCGAAGCTCGAGGCGGCCCGCCGCTTCGTCGACTTCCTGCTGACCCCCGGAGTCGTCGAGCCGTACGTTGAGAGCCAGGCCGCCTTCTCGCCGCTGGTCGGCGCCGCACCCAACTCGGACCCCACGCTGGCCGAGCTGCAGCCCTACTTCGAGCAGGGACGGCTGATCGGCTTCGTCGACCACCAGATCCCCGCGAGCATCCCGCTCAACCCCACGCTCCAGGCGTTCCTCGCCAGCGGGGACGCCGACGCGGCGCTCCGGACCCTCGACAGTGAGTGGCGCAAAGTCGCGGCACGCACGACCAGGAAGTGACCCCATGACCACGACCACGACGGCCGCCGCGCAGGCGGTGGCGACCACTCCTCCGCCGCCCGCGCGCCGCAAGCGCACCATCGGCCGCACCTCGAAGACCTTCTACTGGATGACGGTCCCCGCCGTCCTGCTCTTCTTCGTGCTCCACACGGTCCCGGTCCTCACCGGAATCTTCTTCAGCTTCACGGACTACGCGGGCTACGGCTCGTGGGATCTGATCGGCGCCTCGAACTACCTCGCGCTCCTCCAGGACGACCGCGTCTGGAAGGCCTACGGGTTCACCTTCGGCTTCGCGATCGTGGCGACCGTGCTGGTGAACGTGATCTCGCTCGCCATCGCCGTCGCCCTCAACGCGCGGATCAAGTTCCAGACGGCGTTCCGCGGGATCTACTTCATCCCCTACGTGCTCTCGACCCTGGTCATCGGCTACGTGTTCCAGTACCTCTTCGCGAACTCGCTGCCGCAGATCCTCGGCGCGATCCCGGTGATCGGCGAGAACATCCTCGCGAACGCCGACTGGGCGTGGGTGGCGATCGTGGTGCTGGCGGTCTGGCAGGCCTCGGCCTTCTCGATCATCATCTACCTCGCCGGACTCCAGACCATCCCGGGCGAGCTCTACGAGGCGACCTCGCTCGACGGAGCGGGGAGGTGGCGGCAGTTCACCTCGATCACGTTCCCGCTGATCGCCTCCTTCTTCACGATCAACATGGTCATCTCGATGAAGAACTTCCTCCAGGTGTTCGACCACATCATCGCCCTCACCAACGGCGGTCCCGGCACCTCGACGGAGTCGATCACGCTGCTGATCTACCGCGGCGGCTTCCAGGGCGGCGAGTACGCCTATCAGACGGCCAACGCCGTCCTCTACTTCCTCATCATCATCGTGGTCTCGCTGATCCAGTTCCGAGTCCTCAGCCGCAGAGAGGCGTCGTTCTGATGACATCGACCATCACCCCCACGACCGCCATCGCCCTCGGCGAGCCCGAGGGGCGGCGCCGGCCCTCCCGCGACACCTACCGGATCAACTGGGGGGCGACCGCGCTCATCGCGGTCTGCTCGCTGACGATCCTCCTGCCGCTCTACTTCGCCGTCGTGACCGCGCTGAAGACGCCCGACCAGCTCGGCGGCACCGGGTTCGAGCTGCCGACCTCGATCTCGTGGGGCAACTTCGCCGAGGCGTGGACGGCGACCCGCTTCCCGCAGGCCTTCGTGAACACCGCGCTGATCACGGTCGGAGCCGTCGTGCTGACGCTGTTCTCGAACTCGATGGTCGCCTACGCGGTCGCCCGGAACATGCACAGGCCGTTCTTCAAGGGCGTCTACTTCTACCTGCTCGCCGCGGTCTTCGTGCCGTTCCCGATCATCATGCTGCCGGTGGTGAAGGAGACGGCCCTGCTGGGCCTGGACAACCAGGCCGGGCTGATCCTGCTCTACGCCGTGTTCGGGCTCTCGATCAACACGTTCATCTACACCGCCTTCATCCGCTCGATCCCCATCGAGCTCGAGGAGGCGGCGCGCACCGACGGCGCCTCGACCTGGCGGACCTACTGGCAGGTGATCTTCCCGCTGCTCGGCCCGATGAACGCGACCGTCGGGATCCTGACCTGCGTGTGGGCGTGGAACGACTTCATCCTGCCGCTCGTGGTGCTCTCGGACCCGTCCGCCCGCACCCTGCCGCTGGCCGAGTACGTCTTCCAGGGGCAGTTCAACACGAACTACACCGTCGCCTTCGCGTCCTACCTGATGGCGATGGCGCCGCTGCTGATCGTGTACCTCTTCGCGCAGCGCTGGGTGGTCAGCGGAGTGATGCGCGGGTCGATCAAGTAGCGGTCGCGGCGAGCGCCGCCTCGAGCAGGTCCGTGAGCACGGTGCCGCGCGAGCCCGCGTCCTCCGGGTGCCACTGCACGCACCAGAGCGGCGCGGACTCGTGCTCGAGGGCCTCGACGGTGCCGTCGTCGGCGCGGCCGACCACGACGAGGCCCTCGCCGGGACGGTCGACGGCCTGGTGGTGGGAGCTGCGGACGTCGAGCTCGGCGGCGCCGAGGATGCGAGCGAGGGCGCTGCCCGGCTCGAGCGCCACGCGGTGGTCGACCATCCCCGACAGGTGCTCGCCGGGGACCGACCGGCCGACGTGACCCGCGCCGGGCAGGTGCTGCACGAGGTCGCCGCCGAGGGCGACGTTGACCAGCTGCATCCCGCGGCAGATCCCGACCAGCGGGGTCCGCGTCTCGACGGCACGGCGGACGAGCGCGATCTGCGCGCGGTCGGCCGCGGGGAAGGACTGGCCTCGGTGCGGGTCGTCGGGCCGGCCGCCGTAGAGGGACGGGTCGACGTCCTCCCCTCCGGTGACCACGACGGCGTCGGCGGCGGCGAGCCGGCGCTCGAGCTCGGCGGCGCCGGCCTGCTCGGCAGGGACGCGGTCGACCACGAAGCCCGCGGCGGTGGCGGCCGAGACGACGCTCGCGGTCAGCAGCTGCAGCTCGATCTCGAACTCGGGATCCTCGCGGCCGCCGTCGGCGACGTCGACGACGAGCAGGACGGGGCGGTCGGAGGCCATGCGGACATCGTGCCACCCGGCCGGCTCCTGCAGAACGTCGGCGGAGAGCAGGGCGCCTCGGTCGAGGGGCGAGGAACCGCGCGTCCGGCCGGCGTTCTGCGCGAGCCCGCAGACCTCTCCCGGGGTCTGGTCAGGATCCGGCCCCGCGATCTAGGATGTTCACGTTCACATACCGTGCGAAGACGCACACCTCCGCGGCCCTGCGGATCGTGCCTCGACGCCGCACCCGATCACGAGGGCCTATCTGCATGAGACGATCACGATCGGCGGTGAGGACCGCTCTGGCGGTCGCGACCGTCGCCGCCACGGCGCTGCTCGGCGCCACGGTCCCCAGCTCCGCCTTCGGAGCCACCGAGACCCCGCTCCTCCACTACACGTTCGACACCGCCCCCACCGGCACCACGGTCGCCGACACCAGCGGCAACGGCTACAGCGCGACGCTGCGCGGCTCCGGAGCCCAGTTCCGCAACGGGCTCATCAGCCTCCCCGGCGGATCCGCCGCGGCCGCCCCCTACCTCGAGATCCCCACCGCCGGCCTCGTCGGCAAGAAGGACCTGACCTTCTCGACCTGGCTCGCCCACAAGGGCGGGACCGGCAACGTCGCCGCCGCGTTCGTCGGAGCGCCCGTCGCCTCCGGCGCCTCGTTCTCCTCCGGCTACTGGCTGCTCAACCCGAGCAACCTCTCCGGCTACACCAAGTCGGTCGTCACCAACTCGGTCAACGCGGGCGCTCCCTACAACACCGAGGTCGGCGCCGGAGCGACGGGCGCCCCGACCGTCGGCGCGCGCACCCCCTCGGGCCTCTCGCTCTACACGACCGTCATCGACGGCTCGACCGGCAAGCTCACCGTGTACGTCAACGGCGCGCAGATCTCGCAGAGCACGATCGCCCGCGACGTCTCCTCGTTCGGCCCGTCGCTCGTCGCGTACATCGCGCGCTCGACCTACAACGACCCGGGCTGGAACGGCGAGATGGACGACTTCGCCGTCTACGACAGCGCCCTCAGCAGCAGCTCCGTGCAGGCGCTCTACTCCTCGCAGGCCCTCGACCGCGCCGTCGCGTCGGTCACGGTGCCCACGGAGGCGACCGCCGGCTTCACGGTGCCCACCACCGCCAGCGGCGTCGGCATCACCTGGACGTCCAACAGCGCGGCCGTGGCCATCACCGGCGGCACCGCGACCGTCACGCGCCCCGCCGCGGGACAGCCGGACGCCACCGCCACGCTCACCGCCACCTACAGGGTCGGCACCGAGACCCGCTCGGTCGACTACACGGTGCGCGTCGCCGCGCAGCTGGACGACGCGACGAAGGTCCAGCGCGACCTCGCCGCGATCGCCGTCCCGAACGTCGGCGACATCCGGACGAACGTCTCGGTGCCCACCACCGGCACGCTCGGCTCGAGCATCGCCTGGAGCGTCGTCAGCCCGAGCGGAGCGACCGTCCGCGACGGCAGCGCCGCCGGCACCCGCACCATCGACGTCGACCGCCCCGCGACCGGGAGCCCCGCGATCGACGTGGTCGTCCGCGCGACCGCGACCAGCGGATCCACCACCCGGACCCGCGACTTCACCCTCCGGGTGCAGCCGCTCCCCGCCGGCACCGACGACACCGAGGCGTACGTCTGGGCGTTCTTCACCGGAGAGGGCGACGGCGCCGAGCGCATCAGCCTCGCCGCCTCGAAGGGCAACGACGCGCTGAGCTGGAACACGCTGAACGGCGGCAAGCCGGTCTTCACCTCGAACCTGGGGACGATGGGCCTGCGCGACCCGTTCATCATCCGCTCGCACGAGGGCGACAAGTTCTTCATGCTCGCCACCGACCTGAAGATCGACGGGCTCCCCGGCGGCTTCGACACTGCGCAGAAGTCGGGCTCGAAGTACATCGAGGTCTGGGAGTCGACCGACCTGGTGAACTGGTCCGCCCAGCGCCACGTCAAGGTCTCCACCGACTTCGCCGGCAACACCTGGGCCCCCGAGGCGTACTGGGACGACGAGCTCCAGACCTACGTCGTGTTCTGGGCCTCGAACATGTACCCGACCACGAACACGGCCGACCGCGCCTCCGTCACCTACAACCAGATGATGTACGCGACGACCGAGGACTTCACCTCCTTCTCGGAGGCGAAGCCGTGGATCGACGTCAAGCGCGGCGCCGGCAAGGGCACCATCGACTCGACGGTCGCGAAGGACGGCGACACCTACTACCGCTTCACCAAGGACGAGGCGTCGATGACCCTCCGCGAGGAGAAGAGCACCGACCTGCTGGCCACCGTCTCGGGCTCGCTGCCCGGCACCGGCGGACCGGCGGACGAGTGGTCGCTGGTCAAGGAGAAGGTGGCCTCGGGCCTGCCCAACGGCGAGCCCGGCAAGACCTTCACCAGCGGTGAGGGCCCCAACGTCTTCCCCGCCAACGAGGGCGACGTGAACGGCCTCGACTGGTTCCTCTTCATCGACCAGCCGAACTACCACGACGGGCCGAACCACTACATCCCGTTCGGCACCGACGACCTCGCGAACGGCGACTCCTGGCAGCCGCTCGGAGCGAAGCTCCGCACGGGCCTGCCGCAGAACGCCGACGGCGGCAAGCCGCGCCACGGCACGGTCATCCCGGTGACGCGCTCCGAGTACCAGAAGGTGCTCGAGGGCTACGCCCCCGGCCTGGCCGTCGCCTCGGTCGCTCCGCTGACCGCGACGACCACGGCCGGCACCGCGCCGGTCCTGCCCCGCGCCACGATCACGACCGCCGCCGGCACCACCAGCACGGTCGACGTGGCCTGGGACGCCGTCGCGCCCGCCGCCTACGCCACGGCCGGGACCTTCACGGTCTCGGGCGTCGCGCAGGACGCGTCTCGCATGCCGGTGCAGGTCACGGTCACCGTGCAGTCCTCGCTGAAGGTGAGCGCGACCGCCACGTCGCGCTGCGTCGCCGGCAAGGTCGTGCTGACGGTCGTCGGCAGGAACGGCGACACGGTGCGGATGGACGTCTCGATCAGCACCCCGGAGGGCGTGAAGCCGATCGCCGGCGTGAAGCCGGGCGCCTCCGGCTCCGCCGCGTTCACGGTGCGCTCGACGCAGCTCGCCGCGGGCGAGGCGACGGTCACCGGCACGGCCACGGTCGGCGGCAAGACCGTCACTGCCACGGCCACCGCGCCGTACAGCGCGCGCAGCTGCGGCTGACGCACGGCACTCCCCGGGAGCCCGTCGCACCTCACCGGTGCGGCGGGCTCCCGTCGTCGTGCGGGGGAGCCGGGAAACCGCCCTGACGCAGAGACGCCGCTCCCTCGGCGGCGCTTCGACGGACGGCGCGGCGCCTCGTCACGCGGGCGGGCCAGGGGCGGCCCGCCCGGCGTCATCCGGCGACGGCTGCCGGTCCGGCTTCGAGCAGGTCGCGGACGCTGCGCGGCTCGCGTCCGAGGAGGCGCCCGAGCTCGGGGCCGGTGCCCGCGAAGAAGCCGCGCTCGGCCGCCCGGTGCATCCCGAGGGTGAAGCGCACGAGGAACTCGGGCTGACCCGCCGCGACGCGCGCGGCGACCCACTCGTCATCGCCGAGGACGCGCAGCTCGACGGGCCGCCCGCCGACCTCGGCCGCGATCCCGGCGATCTCCTCGAACGTCGGAGCCTCCGTCGCGGTCAGCGTGACCGGCCCGTCGTGCGGGCTCCCCGAGAGGAGGAGCCGGGCGGCCGCCTCCGACTCGTCCTCGCGGGCCGTCCACGAGACGCGGCCGTCGTAGGGGACCTCGATCACTCCGGTCTCCCGCCACGGTCCGAGGAAGAGGCCCAGGCTGTGCGCGTAGAAGCCGTTGCGGAGCGACGTCCAGGCGAGTCCGGAGTCGGCGAGCAGGCGCTCGGTCGCCGCGTGGTCCCGGCCCGGGCCGAAGGGGGTGTCGGCGGCGGCGCCCTGGTGGCTCGTGTAGAGGACCCGTCCGACTCCGGCCGCGACGGCCGCCTCGACGGCGGTGCGGTGCAGGGCGACGGCGTCGGCCCGCGGATCGCTCGAGGAGACGTGGAGCAGCTGATCCGCTCCGTCGAAGGCGGCCGGGAGGGAGGCGGGGTCGGCGTAGTCGCCGACGCGCACCTCCACTCCGCGCTCCGCGACGCGGGCGGCCTTCGAGGCGTCGCGGGCGACGACGGCGATTCCGGAGGCGGGGACGGAGTCGAGGAGGTGGTCGACGGTGGCGCCGTTCAGAGCGCCGGTGGCACCGGTCACGATGATCATGGGGAGAGCCTTCCGATGAGGGGTATCAGCGATACCACGACGAAGATAACCACGGAATTCCCTTGATAGCAACCGTGCGCTACCGTCGATACGTGACCAGCCCCACTCCTCCGACCGACACGCGCCTGCGCATCGTCGAGGCGGCCGCCGGCCTCCTCCGCGACGACGGCCCCGCCGCCGTCACCACGCGAGCGGTCGCCCAGGCGGCCGGGCTGCAGGCCCCGGCGATCTACCGCCTCTTCGGCGACAAGGACGGCCTGCTCGAGGCGGTCGCGGAGCACGTGCTGGCCACCTGGGTCGACTCCAAGGCGCGGACGGTCGAGGCGGCCGTCGCCGGGGGCGTCGACCCGGTCGAGGACCTGCGCGCGGGCTGGGCCGCGCAGGTGGAGTTCGGCCTGGCCAACCCCGCGCTCTTCCGCCTCCTCAGCGATCCGGGCCGCGCCTCCGGATCGCCGGCCGCCCTCTCCGGGCGGCGGGTCCTCGCCGCCCGCGTGCAGCGCGTGGCCGCCGAGGGCCGCCTCCGCGTGCCGGAGGAGCGCGCCGTCGGCCTCATCCAGGCGGCGGGCACCGGCGTGGTCACCACCCTGCTCTCCACCCCCGCCGCCGACCGCGACCCCGGTCTCGCCGACGCCGCGCTCGACAGCGTGCTCGCGGGGATCCTCACCGACCCGCCCTCCCCCGGCGACGGCGGGCGGCTCACCGCCCTCGTCGGCGTCCGGGCCCTCGCACCGGAGCTCGCCGGCCTCACGCCCGCGGAGCGCCTGCTGCTCGCGGACTGGCTCGACCGTGCCCTCGCGGCGGCCGCGCAGGAGTGACGAGCACGCAGGAGTGACGGGCGCGCAGGAGTGACGGGCGCGCTTCCACCACAGGAGAGACGAGCGCCGTCCCGCCGCGGGAACGACGGCGCCTCCGTCCCGCAGAGACGCGGGCCTCGCGGCTAGGCGCGCCTGCCGTCGGGCGGGAGGATCGACGCCTGGATGAGCGGCACGGGGCAAGGAGGGCATGTTGAAGCTGTGGAGCGCGTCAAACGCGTTCCTCTACCTCGGCAGCGTCAAGGAGAACGACTTCCTGCAGAACGTCTCCGAGCTCGTCGGTGACTACGACCGCGAAACGACCTCCGCCAGCTATAACAAGGGCGTCCGCTCACCCTGCAGGTAGCTCATCAGTCCGGACATGCGTCCGCCCCGGGTCACGCTCGGGATCACGCGCCGGCCAGCCTCTTCATCGCCACCGATACTCAGAGACGACCGCGCGGTAGTCAGCGATCCTCGTCGGGGAATCGGCTCTCCGTGTTCGCGAACCGGGCGAGCTGGTTGAGGTTGCTCGAGACGTACCCGATCGTGCTGCGGATGTTCATCAGATCCGCGGCAACTGACTTGAACTCCGCGTCCGTGATGACCGCGTCCTCGGCCGTCGCGGACTCGAACGGGGAAGTGCGACGCCCGCAGCGGGTCGAGCAGGCTGTCGCCGGCGACTACTCGCCGTCCTTCGCCCTCGCGCTGATGCAGAAGGACGCGGGGCTGATCCAGGCCTACGCGGACAGCGTCGGTGCGCCCGTCCCCGGCGTCGCGACGGCCCGCCACTACATCGACGAGGCGATGGCCGCCGGCTTCGGCGGGGAGAACGCCTCGGCGCTGATCAAGGCGATCGCCGCCGAGGCCGACGTCGACCTGACCCGGCGCTGACCCTCCACCCCGGGGGTGCCCCTGCCCGGCCGTGACGGCCGCCGCAGGGGCTCCCCCGGCACCCTCCCCGTCCCGGCCGCGCCGCGTGCTTCACTGGAGGGATGACCACGCGTGACGACCACATCGCCGACTTCGCCGAGTTCCTGACCGCCTCCCCCTCCTCGTACCACGCGGCCGCCGAGGCGGCACGTCGCCTCGAGGGAGCCGGATTCACGGGGCTGGACGAGACGCAGGCGTGGCCCGCGGGGCCCGGCCGGTACTACGTCGTCCGCGACGGCGCGATCATCGCCTGGCACCTGCCCGAGGGCTCCGGGGCGACCACGCCCTTCCGCATCCTGGGCGCCCACACCGACTCCCCCGGCTTCATGCTCAAGCCCCGGCCGACGATCGGCTCGAAGGGCTGGCTGCAGGCCGGCGTCGAGATCTACGGCGGCCCGCTGCTCAACTCCTGGCTCGACCGCGAGCTCGAGCTGGCCGGGCGCGTGGTCACCCGCGACGGCTCGACGCGCCTGCTCCGGACCGGCCCGCTGCTGCGCATCCCGCAGCTCGCGATCCACCTCGACCGCACGGCGAACGAGGGCCTCACCCTCGACCGCCAGAAGCACACCGTCCCCGTGTTCGGCATCGGCGACGCCTCCGAGGTCGACCTGCTCCAGCTGCTCGCCGCGCACGCCGGGCTCGACGAGGCCTCCGACATCGCCGGCTACGACCTGCTCACCGCCGACACGCAGGAGCCGCGCCGCTTCGGCCTCGACGAGATGTTCCTCGCCGCCGGGCGGATGGACGATCTCAGCTCCGTGCACGCCGGCCTCGTCGCGCTCCTCGCGGCGAGCGCCGATCCCGCGGCGCCGCCCGCGCACATCAGCGTGCTCGCCGCCTTCGACCACGAGGAGCTCGGCTCGGCGAGCCGGTCCGGAGCGAGCGGGCCGTTCCTCGAGGACGTCCTCTCGCGCATCGGCACGGCCCTCGGCGCCGGCGTCGACGAGCGCGCCCGGGCGATCGCCGCCTCCTGGTGCCTCTCGGCCGATGCGGGCCACTCCGTGCACCCCAACTACTCCGAGAAGCACGATCCCGCGAACCAGCCGGTGGCCGGGAAGGGGCCGCTGCTCAAGATCAACGCGACGCAGCGCTACGCGACGGATGCGCGCGGTGCGGCGCTGTGGGCGGGCGTCTGCGAGCGCGCCGGGGTCGGGTACCAGGAGTTCGTCTCGAACAACTCGGTGCCGTGCGGATCGACGATCGGCCCGCTGACCGCGACCCGGCTCGGCATCTCCACGGTCGACGTGGGAGTGCCGCTGCTCTCGATGCACTCGGCGCGCGAGCTCGTCCACGTGGACGACCTGGTCGCCCTGACCGCGGCGATCGAGGCGTTCTTCACTCCCTGAGCCGGGTCCGGGGCGACCGGGGCCCGTGGCTCCGCGCAGCCTGTGGGCGGACCCTGCGACTCCGCGCAACCGCCAGGCGGGCCCCGCGGCTCCGCTCAGTCGCCGGGCGGCCGCCTGCGCTGCTGCTTCGTCTCGGACCGCTGCTGCTTCGCGGCGAGCCGCCGGCGGGTGGAGCCGCGCGTGGGCCGGGTCGGGCGCCGCGGGGCGGAGGGAGGCGCGAGGGCCGCGGTGATGATCCCGCGGAGCAGCTCGAGGGCCGTCTCGCGGTTGCGCAGCTGCGAGCGCTCCTGCGCCACCGTGACGGTGACCGCCCCGGAGACGAGTCGCCGCCCGAGGCGCTCGAGAAGGCGCGAGCGCTGCTCGTCAGAGAGGGCCGTCGACTCCTCGACGCTCCAGGTGAGCTGCACGCGGCTGTCGGAGGTGTTCACGTGCTGCCCGCCGGGCCCGGAGGAGCGCGAGAACCGCCACTGCAGCTCCGATGCGGGGACGACGAGCCCCGGCCGCACCTCGAGATCCATGCGGCAAGCCTGGCACGCGCCCACCCCGGAGCGGCAGCGCCGACGATCCGCTCCCGGGTGCGGTGTCCTCTTGCGGACGTGTCCGCTACAGGCTCTTGTCCCCGCCGTGGTCACGTCCCGACACTGGAGAGGTGCCCGGGCGGGCGCATCGGCCGACTCCTCAGGGCCACCCGAAGGCGTCGAGGGGTCGGCCGCACGGCTCGGTCCCGCGGGAGCTCAATCGCGCGGCACCGTCTCGGCGAGGTCGATCTCGCCGTCGTCCAGCACTCCCGGCTCGAGCGCCTCCGGATCGTCGAGCACCGGCTCTCCGGCACCGGCGTCGCCGTCGCGGGTGCGCGAGTCCGCCGCCCACGCCGTGCCGAGCGCGAAGAGCGTCGCCACTCCGTAGTGCTCCATCGCGGCGGCCACGCGGCGGCGGCCGGTCCGAGGGTTCATGCCGAGCCGGTGCGACGCGGTCTCGAGCGTGACGCCCTGGCGCATCAGCCGGAGCAGCGGCAGCCAGCTCTGGTCGACGGCGCCGATCGGAGCGGCCTGCCGCCACAGCACCTCGAAGTACGACTCGACCAGACCGGCCAGCGCCGCATGGCGCACGCCGAGCACGCTGGTCGGCTTCGTCTCGCCCCACTCGAACGGGACGGCGAGGTGGTCGCCGTCGACCCAGAACCAGCTCGGCGGGCTCTCGAGGAGCCGGTACTCGACGCCCGCCGCCTGGTACGCCTCCACCCGGGCGAGCACCCGGGGGTCGCGCGCGCCGGCGGCCGGCATGATGACGCGCACCCGGTCCTTCGCCGCGAGCGCGTGCCCGAAGCGGATCGCCCGCTCCGTCGGCGGATCGAGGAACCGCTCCACGTTCGGGAGCACCGCCACGAGCGAGCCGGAGTCGCGGCGGACGAGGTCGAACCAGAGGTCCTCGGACGCGTGCGGCCCGTGGCGGAGGAGGGTCGGCACGGGATCCGACGTGTCCTCGCCGACCCGCCAGGCGCCGAGCAGCATCGGCAGGCCCGCGACCACGCTCTCGATCCCGTCCAGGGACTCCCTGCCCGCCCGCCGCGCCGACTCCGTGTGCCGGGCGATGGCCGCGGCCGCCCACTCCATCGGCGCCGGGAAGTCGAGCTGCTCGCCCTCGCCGCCCATGAGCCCCCGGCCGCGGAGCCGCTCGATCGCCGCAGCGACCTCGGCCTCGTCGATGTGGGTCAGCTCCGCCGCGTCGGCCAGCGTCGCCGGCCGTCCCCGCAGCAGCGCAGCCAGGAGTCCGTCGTCGTCCATGCGTCTCCTTCGCCGTGGGCCGTCACCCGAGGGTGCCGTCTCCGCGGTCGAGGAGCAAGGGACGCGCGGCGGACGGCGGGGAGCGGCCAGGCGGGGGCGGCGGATGAACTCGTGACGAGCACGGACCTCGGCCCGCCTGAGGAGGCCAGCCGGAAGATCAGGGCCGTCCCTGGTTCTCCGTCTCGATGCCTCCCCAGGCCTACTGTTCTGCGACGTCCCGTACGCGACCGGACTCCGAGCCCTTGAGAGAGGAGACGTCTGGTCGACTTCAGACGCTCGGGCTCCCGTCGTCGAGGTCCTCGTGGTGGCGGTCGACGTATCCAGCCATGCCGGGGACCGTGAAGGCGATCTGGCCGTGCTCGGGTGAGTAGACCAGTCCTTTGCTGATGAGCGCGGCACGGTAGGGCCCGAGGCTGGTTGTCGGGATACCCATTCGCTGCGTGACGAGAGCGGTGGAGGAGGGTCCCTCACCGTCGGCTGCCATGGCGCGGAGCATTCGTCGCTCTGAGCGCGTGGCTCGCTGCCATCGTGAGCGGAAGAATCCGGCATCGAGCTGTTCGGTCCCGTACTGCACTGCTGCCGTGGCGTCGGCCAGAGTGACAAGACGACTGGAGAGGTTCCATGCGGCCTGCCCGTACTCCTGAATGAAGTACGGGTAGCCGCCTGCGGCTTCGAGGAGAATCTCGAGCGCATCGGGAGCGAACTCAGCGCCGAGCCGCTCCGCGGGCTCTCGGAGAGCGTGCGCCGCATCGTCGCGAGAGAAGGTGCCTATCTGTCGGTAGTTGAAGAGGCGCTCGGCGTACGAACGCGTCTCGGTGAGGACACGGGGGAGATTCGGGAGGCCGGCGGCGATGATGTAGAACGGCCACTCCCGCTGGTTCGCCGCATGCTGAGCGGCGATGAGCGCACCCATCGTCTCCGCATCGAGGTCCTGCATCTCATCGACGAACACACCGAAGGCACGACGACGCTCCCCCAGAGCGGTGGAAACGTCTTCGACGAGCTCGAGGAGGTCGACTTCAGCGTCGCCGGAGTCGGCACGTCCGTCGTTGAGTGCGACTCCGAGTTCGATCCCCGTTGCACCGACCTTCGCATTGAACGAGGAGATCGTGCCGAGTGCTTCTCGCATCAGCTCCGTCGGCTTCGAGCGGGTGAGCTTGCGAGCGGACACGACGAGCTCTCGAGCCAGGGCACGCCGTACGGCCCGCGCGCCGCCTTCATCCCGACGCGCCTCGAGGCGCACCGTGAGCCACTCGAACGACTCCGCCATGCGGTGCATCTCGTTCAACAGCACCGTCTTGCCGACGCCGCGGAGGCCCGTGAGCACGATGCCGCGGTCGCTCATTCCATGCGTGACACGAGCGCGGATCGTGTCGAACGCTTCGAGCTCGCCAGTCCGACCAACGAGCTCGGGCGGCCGCCGACCGGATCCAGGGCTGTAGGGGTTCTGCTCAGGCAACATCTAGCCGATGATAGTCACCTCTAGCCGAAACCTAATTCATTGCTATCGACTGCAATCGTCCGCGCCGGCGCCACGTGGTGGCGACCATGCGATGCTGCGAACCCCCGTTCCAGCTTCCCTTCGAGTCGCCGCCGGGCAGCGCATCGGACCCTGCACGCTGAAGGGCGAGCGCGAGCCATGTCCGCTCCGACCGAGGATCGGCTCGCGCCGTCGATCCGGGTTCGGCCGGGCGCATGATGCTGCGGTCACTCGGACAGCAGCGGGATCGAGCGGCCCAGGCGCCTGCCGTACTCGGCGATGGCGCGGCCGACGGGGAGCCGCTCGGCCTCGTAGCGCTGGAGCGCCTCGTCGACCGGGTGCCGCGCGAGGGAGCCGGCGAGGGCCAGCGCGTCGCCCGCCGCCTTGGCCGCGCCCATGGCCGTGTGCGGCCGCACCGTCACGGCGGCGTCACCGAGGAGGGCGACCCGGCCGCGGACCGTCCGCGGCGGGACGTAGTCGACGATCGCCTGCAGGAAGGGCTGCGGCTCGGCCAGGACGGCGGCCGCGAAGGGCGGCGGCAGGCGGTCGACCGCGTCCTCCTCGAGCCGGCGGCGGAGGTCGTGGGCGAGGTCGCCGGGCGCGAGGGACACGCTCTCCGGCGGACGGCCGGACGCCGTCATCACTCCGCGGAGGGCGTCCTCGGAGAGGGGCCGGTACCAGACCCAGTTGTAGCGCCGTCGGCCGGGCTCCACCTCGCCGGCGGGTCCGGGGACGAGGTAGCCGAGCATGTGCTCGCCGGGCGCGGTGTAGAAGGCGAAGCGTCCGAGCAGAGTCGCCGCGGCCTCGGCGGGGAGCGCCGACTCCGGGATCAGCCCGCGCCAGGTCGAGTAGCCGGCGTAGCGGTTCCCCGACGCCTCGGGCGCGACCGCCGCGCGCACGACGGATCCGAGGCCGTCGGCTCCGAGGACGACGTCGAACTCCAGGCCGCTCCCGTCGCGCAGCTCGACGACGACCGGGTCCGTCCCGGTCGAGGGGCGCACCCCGGCGACGGCGTGACCGAGGAGGTAGCGGTCGGCGGGGAGCCGCGAGCGGAGCGTGTCGTAGAGGTGGTCCCACGACACCTGCGTCTGCGGGGAGGGGTCGCGGCCGATCACGCGCCCGGAGCGGTCGAGGGTGATCCGCTCGTGCGCGACGACGCCGACCCGCGCCTCGTCGTCGCGGCCGATCGCGTGCAGGAGGTCGATCAGGTCCTGCTGGGCCACCAGCCCGGCTCCCCGCCGCGACAGGCCCGTCGCCGACCGCTCGAGGACCGTCACGCGGTGCCCGTCGCGGACGAGCAGGGCCGCGGCGAACAGTCCGCCGATCGAGCCGCCGACGATCCCGACGTCGAGCGGGCGCACCGCTCTTCCTGCTGCCATGAGCGCGACCGTACAGGCGAGCGCGCGGCGCCCGTTCCTACAGACGGCGGAACAGCGCGGCCTCAGGCGCGGTCGTCCGCGCGCAGCGATCGGATCATCCCGCGGAGCAGGCGCGCCGCCGCCTGCCGCTCCTCCTCCGTGAGCCCCTCCAGCATCCGCAGCTCCACCCCGCGGACGGCGGCGGACGCCTCGGCCAGGCTCCGGCGTCCGCGCTCGGTGAGCCGGGCGGGGAGCGCCTTGCCGACCGGAGCCGCGTCGGGGCGGGTGACGACGCCGTCGCGCTCCAGAGTCTGCAGCAGGACGTTCATCGACTGCCGGGTGACGAAGGCGCCCCGCGCGAGCTCCGAGTTGGAGAGGCCCGGCCGCTGGGCGAGGAGCTCGAGGCAGGAGTAGTGGGTGACCGTCATCCCGAGCGGGCGGAGCACCGCCTCCATCGCCGCGCGCAGGGCGCTCGACGCCTCCTTGAGGAGGTAGCCGAGCGAGGTCTCGAGGTCGATGCCGTCTTGACTCATGTCAGTATTCTGACATACGCTCCGGTGTGTCAGAAAGCTGACACAACCGAGGAGGAACCCCATGCCCGTCACCGGCCCCGACTTCGTCTCGCTCCAGGTCCGCGACCTCGCGGCGTCCCAGGCGTTCTACGAGCAGTACCTCGGCCTGGTCCGCTCGCCCGCCGGCCCGCCGCACGCCGTCGTCTTCGCGACGACTCCGATCGCCTTCGCCCTGCGCGACCTCGCGCCCGGCACCGACCTCGACTCCGCCTCCCGCCCCGGTGTGGGCGCCGCGCTCTGGCTGCACGCGACCGGCGTGCAGGAGATCCACGACGCGCTCGTCGCCGACGGGCACCCCGTCGTCGCGGCTCCGATCGACGGCCCGTTCGGGCGCACCTTCACCTTCGCCGACCCGGACGGCTACCACGTCACCCTGCACGACCGCGCCTGAGCGGGACGGTGCGGACCGCGCCTGAGCTGAGCGGGGCAGAGCGGACGGGACGGGGCCGAGCGCCTCAGCCCATCGCGCGCAGCTGAGCCGCGAAGAGGTGCAGCGAGCGGTCGACCTCGGGCAGCGCCGGCGTCCGGTTGAGGTGCCCGTGGGGCATGCCGGCGGCCAGGTGCCCGGTCACGGCGACGCCCGCCTCCGCGAGCTGGCGCAGGAGCAGCTCCGCCGACCCGCGCAGCTCGTCGTACTCGTTCACGAGGACCGTGACCGGAGGCAGACCCGCCAGCGGCGCGGAGCCGGGCAGCGCCTCGACGGGGAGGTCGGAGATCCGCCCGAGGTAGGTGCGCACCATGCCCTCGATGCTCGACGGAGGGAAGCGGAGGACCGGCGGCAGCTCGCGCAGCTCGGCCGCGATCGCGTCGTCGACGGCGGGGTTGGGGAAGTGGGCGAAGGGGTAGGCCAGGAGCACGTGCTCCGGCAGCCGCGCACCGGCGTCGCGCTCGCGGAGGACCGCGCCGAGGGCCAGGGCCGCTCCCGCGCTCGCGCCGCCGATCGCGACGGGCGTGGATCCGGACTCCGTGCTGCGGAGGTGCCGCCAGGCGGCGTGCACGTCGTCCAGCGGCACGGGGTAGCGGACGTCGGGGCCGGCGAGCCGGTAGTCGACGGAGACGACCCGGGCCCGCGCCCGGTGGGCGAGCTCCGCCGCGACGACGTGCGACTCGCGCATGTCGATGCTCCCGGCGGCGAACCCTCCTCCGTGCACCCAGAGCAGAGCGCGCTCGGGCGCGGCGGGCGAGTACACGCGCAGCGGGACCGGTCCGTGCGGGCCGGACGCCGTCTCCGCGACGACGTCGATCCCCTCGGGCAGCGACCAGGGCCCCGAATCCTCCTCGAAGGCGGCCATGCGGGCGGCCTGCTCGGCGTCGAGCGGATACGCGAGGCCGGCCAGGAGAGGCAGCCGAGCGGCGAGATACGGATCGAACGGCATCGGCTCCTCCTGCGGGGTCGGGGTCGCGGACCACGCTAGCCCGGCCGCGGGTCCTCGAGCGGCGCCTGCTCAGCCGCGTCTCTGCAGGAGCAGCACGCCGTCCACGAGCACGGCGGCCGTGCCGTCGGGAGCGGTCACGGCGCGCTCCCTCGTCTCGACGAGCTCCGCGGTCCACTCGGCGGGGTCGAGGGCCAGCTCGGCGAGCTCCTCCTCGGGGCCGACGAGGTGCATCGCTCCGTGGCGGTGGTCGTCGCCGCTCGCCCACGGCGGGGGCGCGGCGTGCGAGACGACGGCGAGGCGGCCGCCGGGAGCGACGACGGAGGCCGCCCGCCGCAGCACGTCGATCCGCGGGAACTCGGCCATCGAGTGCAGGAAGCTCGCCGTCACCAGATCGAACTCCCCCACGACCGGCCAGTCCTCGGCGAGGTCGGCCTGCACGAAGTCCACGTCGGCGCCCCGCTCGGCCGCGGCCGCGCGCGCCCGGCCCAGCGCCGTCTCGGAGAGGTCGAGCCCGGTGACGCGCCAGCCGAGCGACGCCAGCCACAGCGCGTCCGCCCCCTCGCCGGCGCCGAGGTCGAGGGCGCGGCCCGGCGGCAGCGAGCCGACCAGCCCGACCAGCGTCGCGTTCGGCCGGCCCGACCAGATCCGATCGGAGTCGGCGTAGCGCGCCTCCCACTGCTCGCGTGCGGTGCTCATGCTGCTCCTCGTCCCCGGGCGCAGGGGCACCCGCGTCGAGGATGCCGCGCCGCCGCTCCGGCCGCCAGCCGTCGTGCCGAACCGGCACGGGCACCCGTCCCGCGGACGACACGGCCGGACGGAGCCGCGGCGCCGCGCGGACCCGCCGGACGCACTTCCCCGACACGCCCCGCGCCGATTAGCGTCGGTGCATGGCCCTCCGACTCGAAGAGATCATCGTCGACTGCACCGACTTCCGGACCCTCGGGCACTGGTGGCAGGAGGCGCTCGGCTGGGACGTCGTGGACGAGGACGAGGACGGCATCGAGCTGCTCGCCCCGTCGGGCCGCGGGCCGAGCCTGCTCTTCCTCGACGTGCCCGAGCGCAAGACCGTGAAGAACCGCCTGCACCTGGATTTCGTGCCGGACGACCAGGAGGCGGAGGTCGCGCGGCTGGTCGGCCTGGGGGCGACGCGGTCCGATGTCGGGCAGGGCGAGCAGTCCTGGGTCGTGCTCGCCGACCCGGAGGGCAACGAGTTCTGCATCCTCTCGGCGCGGGAGTGAGAGCGCTTCCACTTTCCGGGACGGTTGTCGGGAAAGCGCTTCCATGCGCACGCATCGAAAAAGAATCTGAGAAGTCAAGGGTAGAACGATCGTTCTCGACTCCCTAGCATCGCCTCCGACGCGTTTCCCGACCGGGAGCGCGCGGAGCCGAGGAGTCACCGTGACCACCTACGACAGACCCGTCGCCGCCGTCGGCATGACGCAGTCGCAGCAGCAGGGCGAGCTGCTCGCCGGCCGCGCCCTCGAGAACCGCGCCCTCGGCCTCTACGCGTACGCCTACCGCCTCACGCTGTCGGACTCCGCGGCGAGCGCCGCCCTCCGCCACGCGGCGGTCACCGTCCGCAGCGGACGGCCGCAGGGACTCGACGACACGGGCGCCCTCGACCTGATGCGCTCCGAGGTCGGACGCGCGAGCGTGCAGCGCGGCGGCTCCGCGATGGAGCGCGCCGAGCAGGCCCCGCCGGCGATCCGCGAGGACGACCTGCTGCGCTCGGGCTTCCACCGCCGCCTGCACGCCCTGCCGACGCTCGAGCGCCAGGCCTGGCTGCTCCGGCACACCGGCGGCCACGACGTCGACGCGATCGCGGCGATGCTGCAGGAGCCGGCGGAGCGCATCCGCTCGGCCCTCGCCTCGGCCGCCCGCACGCTGGTCGAGGGCGAGCTGGCCGAGAGCGAGTCCGCGGAGTAGCGCGGCACGAGGTGCCCGAGAGACGCCGGGTCCAGCCGGCGGCGCCCCTCAGGCGTCTGGGACCCGGCAGCGACACGGCGCGGCCGGGAGGACGGGGTCAGTCGAGGTAGTCGATGTCGTCCCACGGCTGGTGGACGTCACCGGTGTCGCGGTCGTCGTCCGGCACCTCGAGCTCCTCGAAGATCACCGGAACACCCGTCGAGATCAGGACGCTGACCTGGCGGTTGCCCACGATCACGAAGTCGACGAGGCCTCCTCCGGCCTGTGTCGCCTCGGTCGCCGACCGCTTCAGCTCGGCGACGTCGGTCCCCTGGGACAGCCCGTAGGTCTTGCCCTCGACGGTGACGGTGGTGCGGATCATGTGGCGCTGCTGCTCCTCGGCTCGATGGGTTCAGCGTACGAATCGCGCGAGAGCGCTGCCAGGCCTTGCGGTGGAGGCCCGCGGCTGCCACGGGTGAAGGGGTCGGCTGAGGCGAGCGGCGTCCGGAGCCGAGGCCGGATGCAGTGTGACGGACCGCTCGGGCGGATCCGCCGCTCCTGACCTCGGTTCCGGACAGCGGGCGGCGGAGTCAACCGAGCGCGCTCCACGGAGCTCCCGCCGTAGCGTGGAACCTGTCCGCACGTTCCGCATCCAGCGACAAGGAGGATCCGATGACCGAGAAGAACACTCCCGAGGACCCGCAGACCATCGACCCCGAGCACGTCGACCCCGAGACGGCCACCGACCCCGAGGGCGACCCGGTCGAGAACCCGTCGGGCTGACGCCCGCACCGGAACGGCCCGCGGCCACCGGGACACCGCTGAGAAGGCGGCGTCCCGGGGGTGGCGGGCCGTTCCCGCGTCCGGCGCCGCCATACTGTCGGAGTGCAGGCCGAGGACGACGAGCGCAGGGATCTCGAGCGGATCCTGTCGGCCCGACCCCGCGACGACGGCGCCGACCGGGACGAGCGGCGCGAGGCGCTGCGACGGCTCGGCGAGCTGGAGGCGGAGGACGCTCCTCCCGGAGTGACGCGGTCCGGCGCGCAGACCGGGGCCGCGCCGTCCGGAGCGCAGCCGGGCGCGGCGCATCCCGGGACGGCGATCGACTCGCGTCTCCCCCTGCCCGCGACCGCACTCCCGCTGTCGGTGACCGCCGGCTCCGAGACTGCGGAGGCGCCCGCCGGGCACCCCGACCGGCCGGCCCCGCGGACGCCGCACCCGCGCCGCCGCCGCCTCGTGCTCGCCGCCGCGATCGTCGGCGGAGCCGCGGTCGGCGCGATCGTCCCCACCGCGCTCCTCCTCCCTCCGCCCGCGGACCCCGTCGCCCCGCCGACCGCCTCCGCGGATCCCGCCGACCGCTTCGCCGCGCTCGTCGAGGGCTGGGAGCCGACCACCGACGTCCCGCCGGGCCTCGCCCTGCTCGCCGGGGAGGCCGTCGTCTACGGCTCCGGGTTCGACACCGCCGAGAACGACCGCCTGCTGATCACCGAGCCGAACGGCACCACGGTGTGCCTCGCGGTGCAGCGCCCGGACGCGTCCTTCTTCGCCGGCTGCACCGGCTCGGAGGCGTTCTTCGCCGGGGAGCCCCTCCGGGTCAGCGGCACGACGCTCCGCAGCGGCGCCCCGGTGTACACGCAGATCCTGCTCCGCCCGGACGGGACGATCGAGGGCGGCTACCAGCTGGTGCCCGAGTCGCCGCAGCCCGAGGCGGAGGACCCCGGAACGGTGGAGTCCGGAACGGTGGAGTCCGGAACGGTGGAGTCCGGGTCGGCGGACCCCGCGACCAGCGAGCCCTGAACCGCCGAGCCCGCGACCAGCGAGCCGTGAGCCCGCGACCAGTGAGCCGCTAGGCGCGCGACCAGCGAGCCGCTAGGCGCGCGTCGCCTCCGCCGCGTCCGCGATCACCTCGGCCGCGGACGCCGTCCGCTCCCACACCGCGCGCTGCCGCTCGGCGCCCGCGCCCCGCGTCAGGACCCGCTCGACGCCGCACGCCGCGACCTCCTCGTCGCCCGACTCCGCCAGCGCCCGACCCGCGTGGTCGAGCAGGCGCGCCAGTACCGCGGAGGCGGGGGCCGGGCAGCCGTCGACCGGATCGATCAGGTCGCCGGTCGTGCCGTGGCGGCTCGCCAGCCACGAGGAGACGGCGATCACCGGAGTCGGCAGCGGCACGGGCGGGACCCCGGCGCCCGCGTCGCGCACGGCCGTCTCGGCGAGCGCCCGGATCAGGACGGCGATCAGCGCCGAGTCCTCGGCGTGCAGCGGGACGTCGGCGATGCGCACCTCGACGGTCGGGTGCGCGCGGGAGAGGCGGGCGTCGAAGTAGAGCATGCCCTCGTCCAGCAGCACGCCGCAGGAGGTGAGGGAGGCGACGACGCTCCGGTACTGCTCGAGGTCGCCCCAGATGCCGACCGGGCCGGCGGTGGGCCAGCGCCCCCAGGACTGGTAGCGCCAGCTGGCGAACCCGGTGTCGACACCGGCGCTCAGCGGGGAGTTGGTGCTCAGGGCGAGGAGGGCGGGCAGCCAGCCGCGCAGCCGGTCGAGGACCGCGATCCCCTCCTCCGGCGACCCGATCCCGACATGGACGTGCAGGCCGCAGGTGAACTGCTCGCGGGCGACGAGGCCGAAGCGCTCGGCCATCCGGTCGTAGCGCTCGTCGGCCGAGAGGTGCGGCTCGAACGCGGCGGGGCTGGTCGCGACCGCGACGGCGCGGGCACCGACCTCGCGGGCGGAGTCGTCGGCCAGGCGGCGACCCTCGCGCAGTCCGGCCAGCAGCGCGTCGTGCGTGCGGGCGGGCGAGCCGACCGCCTCGATCTGCTCCGCCTTGAGCTCGGCGGCCAGGGCGACCGCCACGGAGCCGCGCACGGAGCCGAGCAGCAGCGGCGCCGCGGGCGTCGGGAGGAACGTGCCGGCGTCGACGAGGAGGTACTCCTCCTCCACCCCGAAGGTGCGGGCGCTCATCGGAGCGCCTTCCGCCCGAGTCCCCCGCCGCAGCCCACCCGGTCATCCCACCGTGCCGGGCGCCCGCCGGGCAACCGTCCTGGGCCGATGTTCAGCGTCGGGACGCCCGCGACGCCGGTCCGCGGGCGGGCTGTCAAGGCCGGGTGCAGCGGGGCGCGGAGCGGCAGGATCGGAGCACACCCAGAACCGGAGGTCCCCGTGCCCGACAGCACTCCCGAGCAGGCCGAGTACGACGTCGCCGTCATCGGCGCAGGACCCGCGGGGACGGCCGCCGCCCTCCGCGCCGCTGAGCTGGGAGCGCGCGTCGTCGTGCTCGAGGCCGCGCGCGTCGGCGGCACCTGCGTCAACACCGGCTGCGTGCCCACCCGCGTCCTCGCGAAGACGGCGCGGATGATGCGCGAGACCCGCTCCGCCGGCGACTACGGGATCGAGATCGGCACTCCCGTCCTCGACTGGGCCGCGACCGTGCGCCACGTGCACGAGCGCGTCGACCTGGTGCGCTCGATCAAGCGCGAGGCGCAGCGGTTCGAGGAGGCGGGGGTCGACCTGATCCACGAGGGCCGCGCCCGCTTCGTCGACGAGAGCACCCTCGTGCTCGACAGCGGGCGGCGGATCCGCGCGCGCTCGATCATGGTCTGCGTCGGCGGGCACTCGCGGCGGCTGCCGATCCCGGGCGCCGAGCTCGCGACCGTGCCGGAGGACGTGCTCGGGCTGACCGAGCTGCCGCGCCGCGTCGCCGTGATCGGCGGCGGCAACACGGGCGCCCAGCTCGTCACCGTCTTCAATGCCTTCGGCTCCGAGGTGACGCTCCTCGACGTCGCCCCGCGGATCCTGATGACCTCCGACTCCAGCATCTCCGAGCACGTCGGCGCCGCCTTCGAGCGCCAGGGCGTCCGCGTCCGCACCGGGATCGAGACGGTGTCGGGCATCGAGCGGCAGGACGACGGCTCGCTCGCGATCGCGTGGCGCGAGGGCGGCGAGGACCGGACGGCCGAGGTCGACGTGGTGATCATGGCCACCGGCTGGCCCGCCGACGTCGAGGACCTCGGACTCGAGAACGCGGGCATCGAGGTCGTCCGCTCGGCGATCCCCGCCGATCAGTACTTCCGCACGGTGGTGCCGCACATCTTCGCGGTCGGCGACGCGAACGGGCGCGACATGCTCGTCCAGGCGGCGCAGTTCGAGGCGGAGGCCGCCGCCGAGAACGCGGTGCTCGGCGCGAACCGGCGCACGCCCCAGTTCCTCCTGCCCGCGGGCGGATTCACGGACCCGGACTACGCGGGCGTCGGCTTCACGCAGGAGCAGGCCCGCGAGCGCGACCCGCAGTGCGTCGTCGCCTCGGTGCCGTTCTCGCACCTGGACCGCGCCGTCATCGACGACCGCGAGAACGGGTTCCTCACGCTGATCGCCGACCGGCGCCGCGAGCTGCTGCTCGGTGCGCACGCGGTCGGCGAGAACGCGATCGAGGTCGTGCAGTCGGTGACCACGGCGATGGCGGCCGGAGTCGACCTCGCGACCCTCGCGAACGTCCGCTTCGCCTACCCCACCTACAGCGCGGTGATCGGGATGGCGGCGCGCGCCCTGCTGGCCGAGCCGGCGCGCCCGACCGAGCTGGACTGACGCGCTACCCGATCCTCGGAGGCGGCGCCAGCCCCGAACCGGCGGCCCGCCGCCTCCGAACAACTGGAGACGGGCACTCCGCCCGCCCCGCCGAGAGGAACCCCTGTGCCGATCCCCGCTGTCGACTACAACCACGTCCGACTCACCGTCCGCGACATCGCCGTCTCGCGCCCCTTCTACGACTCCGTCTTCGGCTTCGACGTCGCCTTCGAGGCGCCGCCGGCCGACGCGTCGCCGGAGGAGAAGGAGCAGCTGGCGTTCGTGTTCGGCGGCGTGATCTACCAGTTCCCGGGCGGACTGCTCGGCCTGCGCCCCGTCGCGCCCGGCGACGACCGCTTCGACGAGGACCGGGTCGGGCTCGACCACGTCAGCTTCACCGTCCCCGACCTCGACGCGCTGAAGGCGGCCGCGGCCGTGCTCGACGACCTCGGCATCGCCCACGAGCCGATCAAGGACGCCGGCGGCATGAGCCTCCTCGAGTTCCGCGACCCCGACAACATCGCGCTCGAGATCACGTCCCCGAGCTGATCGGAGCAGCGCGCGTATCGAGATCTCCACGCACGAACGGGCAGGTCTCGATACGCCGCTTCGGGCTACTCGACCAGCAGAAGTCCCCGACATGCTGATCGAGTAGCGCGCTCAGCGCGCGTCTCGGGATCCCCGCGAACCCACGGAGCGCGGACTACGGACGACGTCGACGGTACGGAGTCGTCGTCGACACCCGGACCAGGCCCGCGCGCTCCAGGATGGGCCGCGAGTACTCGGTCGAGTCGCTGTGCACGAGGGTCTTCCCGAGTGCCTGTGCGGAGGCGGCGCGGGCGGCCGTGACCAGGCCGTAGAGCCCGCGTCCGCGGTACTCCGGCAGCGTCGCTCCGCCCCAGATGCCGGCGAAGGCGGTGCCCGGGACGGGCTCGAGCCGGCCGCCGGACGCCATCCGCCCGTCGACCTCGGCGACCCACAGCTCCATGCCGTCGCCGCGCGCCAGGCGGGCGACGAGCGAGTCGGCGATCGACACGTCGATCTCCTCCTCGAAGGCGGCGTCGATCATGGCGCTGAACGCGCGGACGTCCGGCTCGTCGACGACCCGCCGCAGCACGACCCCCTCCGGGACCGGCCGGTCCGAGAGCAGCGCCTCGACCGGGCCGATCATGATCGACTCGGCCTCGTCTGGCGCGAAGCCGTTCGCGACGAGCGCGTCGTGCAGGCCGGGGGCCTCGTCGTGGCCGCGGGTCTTCCACTCGACGCGGGTGATGCCGGGATCGGCGTCGAAGTGCGCGCAGGCCGCGGCGACCAGGCGGGCGATCTCCGCGGAGGAGGTGCCGGCGAGGTCGCGGTAGGTGACGAAGCCGCGTCCGCCGGCGAAGGTCACCAGACGCAGAGGCCCCTCGCGCGTCACGGAGACGGCGCTCGGGGTCTCGGCGTCGGAGCGGAGCTGGTCGTCGTAGGCGCGGAGGTAGTCGGAGCTCATCGCCCCGACGCTACCCCCGGACCCGGGCGATCAGGTCCTGGATGAAGGGGATGACGTCCTTCGCCTGGTCGACGCTGGCGAATCCGGTCGCGACGAGCGGCCAGATCGAGCCGATGAGCGTCGCGATGACGGCGGCCACTGCGGCGACCCAGGCGAGGGCCGCGTTGCGGGAGAGGAACGCGACGGCGAGGCAGGCCAGGCCGACCGCGTAGCTGAGGACGATCGAGAGGACGATCGCGCCGACCGGGACGTCGAGCGCCCCGGCCGTGGTGCCGTCGGCCGCGCCGATCAGCCCGAGGACGGGCAGCAGCACGGCGACGACGACCACGAACGAGAGCACGACGCCCGTGCCGAGCGCGATCCAGGCCGCGCGCGGCTTGCGTCGCGCGCCGTACGAGCGGGTGCGCACGGGACTACTCCCGACCGGCGGTGAACGACGCGCGGTCGTCCTCGGAGCGGTGGGCGTCGTCGGACGCGGCGTCGCGATCGGCCGCGGCCTCGTCGCGCTCGACGTGCTCGGACTCCTCCGCCGGAGCGACCTCGACGGTCGCGGTGCGGGGGTCGCCGTCGTCGTCGACCGGCTCGACCTGGACGCGGACCACGAACTCCGCGGTCTCGACGTCGGCCGGGGCCGCGTGGGTCTCGACGCGGGGGTCGTCCTCGTCGCGCTCGGCGGCGCGCTCGGCGTCGGCCGTCTTCTGGGCGGCTGCGCGCTCGTCGCGCTCGTCGGCCGCGCGGTCCATCGCGTCAGCGGCGTCGTCGGCGGCGTCCGCCAGACGTCCGCGGGCGGAGTCGACGGCACCGGAGACGGCGTCGCGAGCGTTCCCGGCGGCCTCCTTGGCGGAGTCGCGGGCGTCGGACGCGGCGCGCTTGGCGGTGTCGACGAGCGGCTCCTCGTCCTCCTCCGGCTTCTCGATCGGGTCGAACGGGCCGTGGACGTCGGTCGCCTCGACGTTGACGACGACGTGGCCGCCGGCGACCGGCTCCGCCACGCGCTGCACCTGATCGCGCACGGCGTCCAGGACCTCGCGGACGGGGTGGGGGTACTCGACGACGAGGTCGATGTCGACGGTGGTGACGCCGTCGGCCTTCGAGACCGTGACTCCGGGGACGGTGCTGGTGCCCAGCACGCGGCGGGAGGCGCGGTCGAGGCCGCGGGCGACGGCTCCGCCGAGGTGGTGGACGCCGGACACGCGCTGGGCGCTCTCGCCGGCGGCGGTCGCGACCCGGCTCTCGGTCGACTCGGGCTCGGACGGCTTCCCGTCGCGGCGGGCGGACTCGCGCCGGCTCTGCTCGTTCGGGGTCGGCTGCTCATCGGTGCGGATGCGCTCGACGGTGCCGGGCTCCATCGGATCGGACATGGGGTGCTCCTTCAGAAAGACTTCCATCCCGCCTGAGCGGGGCTCTCCGGCCCTCCCGATCGGGAGGGCCGGACGGTGGTGCCGGCGGCTACTGCACGCGGGCGGTGCCGCTCATCTTCGTCCGCAGACCGCTGACGATCTGGATGACGACGGGCGTCTCCTCGCCGAGCAGGGCGTCCCACTGGCGGACGGCCTGGTCGACCGTCTGCCGGGTGCGGGCGGGCGAGGCGCCGCGGCGGGTGTGCGCGGTGACGCGCAGCACCTTCTGGTGCTTGATCTCGAACGCGGTCACGTCGACCGCGACGATGGACGGCTCCTGCGACAGGGCCTCCTCGAGGACCTGCTCGGCGACCTTCGCGTCGATGGTGACGGAGCCGCCGGTGGGCGTCCCCGCTCCCTCTCCGGAGCCGACGCGCAGCAGCGTGGAGGTGCGGCCGCGGCCCTGGCGCACGATGAAGCGCACCAGCAGCAGGATGAGGACGAGCGCGACGACCGCGATGGCCCAGAGGATCCACGGGGTGCCGCCCGAGAGGGCCTGGCTCGTGGGGTCGGCCGCGTCCTGCGCGGCGGTGGACACGTTCTCCTGCACCTGCGGGAGCAGCGACCCCACCGCGACGGCGCCGCCGGCGAGGAGGAGGACGAGGCCCACGACGAACAGGAGCAGCCGGTTGAGGAATCGGTTCGTGGTGGTCATCAGCGGACCGTTCCCTTCTCGGACAGGCGCACCTTGGAGCGCAGGCGCGGGGTGCAGTCGAACGTGGCGAGCTCGGCGTCGACGGCCTCGCGGATCGGCGTGACATCGATGCTGCGGCCGGAGGTGCGGGAGACCGTCACGTCGACGACGCGGGATCCGACCGACACCGACACGTTGTCCGGGTCGACGTCACCGGCGTAGCCGGCGGTGCGGGCGACGGCCTGCGCGATGACGCGGTCGTCGACGATCGCCGCGGTGCGGTCGGTGCTGACGGCGCGACGGCCGCGACGGCCGGGCTTGAGCGACACGACGATCAGGACGAGCCCGATCAGCGCGAGCACGGCGCCGGCGGCGGCGGTCAGCGCGATGGGCGCCGCGGCCGCGTTGAGCAGCGAGGACGCTCCGTCCTGCGGGGCCACGAGCAGCGCGGGCTGGCCGAGGACGGCGAGGACCGCCTCCGTGCCCAGCCACGCGAACAGGAGGATGAGCAGGACGGCGAGGACGATCGCCGATCCGGAGCGGGACGAGTGCGTCTCGCGCCGCACCAGGCGCGGGTAGAGCGCCCGGCCGGCAGTGGTGGGAGTCGTCACGACACCCTCCTTCGTTCTCGGAGGTCGGCACCGGTGATCCGGAGGTCGACCCGGCCGATCGTGGAGCCCGTCAGTTCGAGGCAGCGCGAGCGGATGGTCGTCTGCGCCCGGCTGAGTCGGTCCAGCAGCGTCCCGGAGGAGCGGCGGCCCGCCTCGCCCAGGGGCGTGACGTGGATGGGGGCGTGCGCGACGACGTGGAGGCGTCCTCCCTCGTCGTCGAGCTCGACGGACACGTCGGACGAGTTCACGTCCAGCGCCTCCGCGGTGACGGCCGACACGACCCGGCGCACGGCGCGCGAGCTGATCGTCGTGCGGCCGTGGCTGGCCTCGTCGGCCATCACCGCCGCGGTCACGAGGACCGCCGCCCGCGGAGGGTGTCGCCGAGGGAGCGCAGGTCGAGCTTGCCCTCGACGACCCGCCCGACGCCGTAGCCGATCGCCATGACGAGCGCGACCCAGAGGAGCGCCCAGAAGCCGAAGACGAGAGCGGTCAGCGCGAGGACCGCGCCGAGGACCAGGCCGATGTGGGACGGAGTCACTTGACGCGGCTCTCGGTCTCGTCGTCCTTGTCGTCCGAGGGGATGAAGACGTCGGAGATGGTGACGTTCACCTCGGCGACCTCCATGCCGACGACCGAGGAGATGGCCTCGGAGACGGCGGAGCGGATGCTGTCGGCGAGCTTCTGCAGCGCGACGGGGTACTCGGCGACGACGGTGATGTCGGCGGCGACCTGCTTCTCGCCGACCTCGACGGAGATGCCCTGGCCGCGGTCCTGCGCGTTGATCGCGTTGCGGATGGCGCCGATGGCGCGGGCGGCGCCGTTGCCCAGGTCGTGCACGCCGGGGACCTCGCGGGCCGCGATGCCGGCGACCTTCTCGACGACGCCGTCGGCGATCGTGTTCTTGCCGGCCGAGGTGGCGGTGCCGTGCTTGGCCGAGGAGGCGTTGGCGAGGCTGGTGGGGGTGACGTTGGTCATGATCTTCTCCAGATGGTCAGAGGTCGTGGCCGGGGCCGCGGTGCTCACGATCCGTGGCACATGATGAAGACGTGACCCGCGGCCCGGACGTCCCGGTGGTTCAGCAAAGGTGCAGGGAACGTCGAGCGGAGATGCGTTTCGCGGCCACCGGCGTCCACAGGCCCCCGCGGCGCACTCGCTGAGCGGCCAGCGGACTGCACAGGCCGCTTCAGGCCGAGGTCGCCGTCCCCGCGAGGAGCCGACGGTCGCGCCGACGGGTGAGGGCGCGGCGCCAGGCGGGGCTCCACCGCTCCTCGGCGACCGCGTTGAGGCCCCAGGACAGCAGGAGGACGACGACGAAGGCGACGAGTCCGGCTCCGTCGCGGCCGATCAGCGGCCAGAGCGCGCTGACGATCGCGCTGCCCACGACCAGATGGAGGATGTAGAGCGAGTAGCTGATCCGCCCGAGCCAGAGCAGCGGCGCCCATCTCAGCACGGCGGTCCGGCGCCGCATCGCTACGACCGCGACGGCCGCGCAGACGCCGAGGACGACTGCTCCGTCCGGCCCGCCGTGGAGGAGCTGGGCGTTCAGGGCCGCGATCAGAGCCGCCGGCACGGCGAGGAGCTCGAAGCGCCCCTGGCGTCGCGAGAGGAACAGCAGCATCCCGACGCAGAAGAGCGGTCCGTACTCGGCCAGCGTCAGGTTCGCCAGGACCCGGACGGCGACCGGCGCCGAGACGACGTCGACGCCTCCCGAGGCGAGGTGGGCGGCGACGGAGGCGGTCACGGCGACGCCGAGCCAGACGACCACCAGCACGCGGACCAGCCGATCCGTGAACCGGCACTTCGTGAGGACGAGCACGAGCAGCACCAGCAGGTAGAACTGCATCTCGACGGCCAGCGTCCAGAACGCGCCGTTCACATTGGGTACCAGCAGCAACCGCTGCACCATGGTGAAGTTGAGCAGCAGCTCCAGCGGCGTGAGGTCGGTGCCGGGGACGCGGGCGAGAGCGCCGACGACGATCGAGACGACCACCGCGATCCAGTAGGCCGGGTAGAGGCGGCTGACGCGGGAGATCGCGAAGTCCGACGGCCGCCGCGCGCGGTCCGCGGACATCAGGATCACGAAGCCGCTGATGACGAAGAAGAGCTGGACGCCGAACTCGCCGAACGGGAGCGCGAAGGATCCCGGCGGTGCATCGGGATGATCGAGCGAGAACGCGGTGGTGAAGTGGTAGACGACCACGCCGAGGGCGGCGAGGCCGCGCAGACCGTCGAGCTCGACGAAGCGTGACGCCACGGCTCCCCCGCTCCGGAGCCCCCGCCCCTCGCTCGAGTGTTCCAGAGCGCTCCGGCCGCCCGCGCGTCGGCCGTCCGTCGTTCCGCGCCGCGCCCGGCACCCGCCTCGACCCGCATCCCGGCGGCGGAGGCGCGGGGAGGGCGGCGCTCAGCTCTCGGGACGGATGCGGAGCGCGCCGGCGAGGGCATGCCGACCTGACCGAGCGGTTCGTCGCGGATGCGATCGCGTCGGCCTCGCGCATGACCGAGCGCGGACTCCTCCCCGCGGAGGAGCAGCGCGTCAGGCCTCGTGCAGGTGACGGTCGAGCGTCATCCAGTTCTCCCGGCTGAGGCGGGCGGCGCCGTCGGTGTCGCCCGCGCGGAGGGACTCCACGATCGCGCGGTGCTGCTCCACGGATCCGCGGGCCGCGAGGGAGGCGAAGCGCTGGCGCTCGGCGCGGCGGATGAGCGGAGTGGCCTGCTCGAGCACGTCCTCGATCATCCCGTTGCCGCTGAGCCCGGTGAGCACCGCGTGGAACGCGTCGTCGGAGCGCAGCGCCAGCTCGACGTCGCCCTCCGCCAGCGCCCGCGCGAAGTCGTCGTTCGCCGACTCCATCGCGGCGAGCGCCTCCGGAGTGACGGCCGGGCCGGCGAGGCGCGTGGCGAGCTCGTGCATGGCGGCGGCGATCTGCTGGGCGTCGCTGATGCTCTCGGCCGTGGCGGGGGTCACGATCGTCGCCCGGCCGGGCTTGGCCGAGACGAGGCCGACGCGGGCCAGCCGGAGCAGCGCCTCCCGGATCGGCGTCCGGCTGACCCCGAGCCAGGCCTCGAGCTCCTGGTCGCGGAGGCGCCCCCAGTAGGCGCGCGAACCTGATGCCCCCACCGGCGCCGGAGAAGCCTCGCGCTTCTCGATGAGCGAGAGGACCTAAGCTCGCACACGTGGCAGCCGGCGCAGTGATGTACAACTTCGCGATACAGCTGGCTGATGTGGACCGCGGCGTCTACGAGGACATCACGCTGCGAGCCGCTCGGCACCCCTCCGAGACCGACGCGTACATGATGACGCGCGTGCTCGCGTACTGCCTCGAATACGTGGAGGGGATCA
This sequence comes from Rathayibacter sp. AY1A4, assembly GCF_002930955.1. NCBI lineage: Bacteria > Bacillati > Actinomycetota > Actinomycetes > Micrococcales > Microbacteriaceae > Rathayibacter > Rathayibacter sp. AY1A4. The sequence goes on from NZ_PSTN01000007.1 coordinate 92,598, forward strand.
CGTTCAGCGAGGGGATCTCGTCGACGGCGACCGAGCCGGCGGTGCTGGTCCGCGATCTCACCGGCAGGCTGACCACGTGGATCGAGGTGGGCGCGCCGGATGCCGAGCGACTGCACTTCGGGAGCAGACTGGCCGACCGCACGACGGTCTACACGCATCGCAACCCGGACAAGGTGATCGCGGCGTGGTCCGGCAAGCGCGTCCACCAGCTCGAGCAGATCACCGTGCAGAGCTTCGATCAGGGGTTTCTGGATGCCGCGGTCGCGGTACTCGAGCGCCGCAACACGTTGACCGTGTCGGTCGTCGAGGGGCAGCTGTATCTCGAGTTCAACAGCGTGACGATGAGCAGCGACATCCACGTGCATCAGCCGGGCTGAGCCGGCGCCGAGTGTCACGAGGTCCGTGTCCTGAAGACCGGTCGGAGGACACGATGGTGCATCCTCCGAGACGGTCCCTCGGGACGCACCCGGAGACGACGAGGGCCCGGCACCGTCCTGAGACGGTCCGGGCCCTCGGGCACGCAGGGGCTGCGCGTCAGCGGCGCAGCGTGTGGCTCGGCTTCTCGTCGAAGCGCACCTGGTACGCGCTCGCGAAGCGGCCGAGGTTGCCGAAGCCCCACTCGCGGGCGACCGCGGCGACGGTGGTCGAGCAGGGGTCGCCGGCGACCAGGTCGGAGTGGGCGCGGTCCAGGCGCACGTCGCGCAGGTAGACCGACGGCGACACTCCGAGGTGCCGCTTCGTCGCCTGCTGCAGCGTGCGGGTGTGCAGACCGGCCGCGCGGGCGGCGTCGGCCGGAGTGATCGGCTCGTGGGCGTGGTGCTGGAGGAAGTCGAGCGCCACCCGGGTGCGGGAGGCGGACGGGCGCCGCAGCACGGCCGGCACGTCCCACGCGCGCCACGGGAACAGCAGGAGCAGCACGCGGGCGAGGTCGAGCTCGGCGGTGAAGCGCACGAGCGGAGTGATCGCAGCCGTCGCGAGCGCGGCGCTCGCCTCCGTCACCGCGGCGCGCCAGCGGGCGAGGACGCCGGGGTCGGCGTCCGCCCCGTGGTCGAAGGAGACGGGCTGGCGGGGGCCGGCGTGCGTCTCGGTCGCGACGTCCTCGAGGAACCCGGGGGCGAAGTGGATGAGGTTCTGCCGGTGCGGCTCGAACTCGAGCCCGAACTGGCGCTCCGCGGGGAACAGGAACGGGGCCGAGAGCGCGCCGGTCCGGGTGAACGGCGGCAGGTTCAGGCGTCCGCCTCCGGCGCGGAACCAGCCGACGACGTACTCCTTCAGGTGGGGGACCTGGCCGGTGAGGGCGCCGGAGCAGTCGGAGGTGCGCAGGGTCACCCGGTCGCTGCCGCGGACGGCGTAGCGGTAGGAGAAGCCGCGCTGCAACGGAGCGACGCGGAACTCGCCTCCGCCGTACGCCTCGGAGTAGACGGCGGACGCGGCGGACGGATCGTCGCCGGAGGCTTCGTAGCGCCGGTCGGCCCGCTCGTCGCCCGCGAACGGGCTGCCGAGGGTGAAGGTCGACTCGCTCATGACGTCCGCCCGGGGCGGCGGCGGAGGGAGCAGTGCATGGGGGACTTCTTCCGGGTTCGGGGTCCGTGCGCTCGCGGGGACGCACGAGGGGTACGGAATCAAGACGTGTCGAGGAGCCGGAATGTCACGAATCCCGTCTCGAGACGTCCCCCATCGGCGGCACTCGCAATCCGGCCAGCGGATTCGCCGGCCCGTTGTCAAGGCTGGTAGTCATGCCGGACGGCGCTCCACACTGAGGGCATCGGCGCGCGGGGACACCGCGCGCGGGACCGCGGAGGAGGCGCTCATCGACGACGACCCCCTCCTGAACGCGTCCGACGCGACCCTCGCCGCGCGCGCCGTCGACGGCGACGTGCAGGCGTTCGAGCAGCTCGCCCGCCGCCACGGCGCCCTCATGCGCGTCTACGCCGCGAAGCTTCTCGGCTCCGAGGCGGAGTCCGAGGACGTGGTGCAGGAGGCGTTCCTCACCGGCTGGCGGCGTCTGGCCGATCTCGACAGCCCGGCGCACATCCGCAACTGGCTGATGCGCATCGTCACCCACAAGGCGATCGACCGGATCCGCGTCCGCCGCCGCCACGACGACATCGACGACTGGGATCCGCCCGCGCCGCCCGAGCACTCCCCCGAGCGCATCGTCGAGGCACGACTCCAGCTGGACGCGGTCTGGGAAGCGCTGGACCGATTGCCTGCTGATCAGCGACGCTGTTGGCTACTCCGCGAGACCGCCGGCTACAGCTACCAGGAGATCGCCGACGCTCTCGAACTCCCCGTCTCGACGGTCCGCGGCCTCCTCGCCCGGGCCCGTCGGTTCCTGCTGCACGAATTGGAGGCATGGCGATGACCGACGACGCCGCCGTGCCCGAGGACGACCTCGACGGCCACACGCTCGAGGAGCTGGGCGAGTACCTCGACCGCGGCCGCGAGCCGCGCGACCCCTCGATCGAGAACTCCGCCGCGTGCCGGCTCGCTCTCGCGAACCTCACCCGCCTCACCGAGCTCTCGGCGCGGGCGCTGCGGCAGGAGGCCGACCGCGAGCCCGACCGCGACGAGGTCTGGATCGCCGGCCTGCTCGACGCGATCCGCTCCGAGGTGCGCTCCGGCCGCGACATCCCCGTCCGCCACCCCGACCCGACCCTCCGCCTGGCGCTCACCGAGGCGGCCGTGCGCGGGATGATCCGCCGCGCCGGCGACACGATGGGCGGCGTCATCATGGGCCGCTGCACCCTCGACGGCGACGTCTCGGCTCCCGGCGCCGTGGTCCGGATCGACGTGACCTGCGCCCTCGAGTTCGGCCTGCCGGTCGCCGTGGCCGCCGACCGCCTGCGCGAGCGCATCCGCTACGCCCTCGAGCGCCACACCGAGCTGACCGTCGGCGCGATCGACGTGACCGTCGACGACGTGTACCCCCACCGGGAGGAGCGGGAATGACCGACGACACCGAGCTCTCGCAGCGGCTGACCGCCGAGATCCGCGACATCGAGGGCGTCGCGGGGGTCTATCCCGCCCAGCCGATCGTCGAGGCCGCGGCCGACGCGCTCGCCGTGAAACTGGACCTGCGGCAGCCCGACGTGCTGGTCGACATCGACCGGTCGGAGGGGTTCACCACGGTGAGCGCGCACATCGCCGCGTCCGCCGCACTGCCGGCCCCCGAGACGCTCCGGCTGGTGGGCGAGCGGATGCACGCGCTGCTCGCCGCCGACCCGTCGGTCTCGGGGCCGCTCGCCGTGAACGTGAAGGTGCGCCTCATCGAGGATTCGGGGCGCGCCGAGCACTGAGCGGGGCCGCCGCCGCCTCCCTCCCGCGAGAGACCGCTCGGGTACTCCTCTGCGGCGTGCCGCGTACCGGAGCGGCGTCTCGCGGAAGGGATCAGGGGCAGCCCGACCGGGTCAGCAGGAGACGAGACGGTCGAAGCGGGACGCGACGCCCGAGCTGTCGCTGAACTTGCGGTTGATGACGCTCATCTTGTTGCAGCCGCTGTCCGGGCCGTTCCTCCAGATGACCTTGACGTTGCTCGCCTGGTCGCAGTGCCACCACACCGTGACCTGCGCGCGACCCAGGGAGTCGCGCTGCGAGCGGACCTCGTAGCAGTTGCCCGGGCCGCCGTTCTGGTAGACGAGCTGCCCGGCGGAGGCGGGGGTCGCGACGGCGACGGCCCCTCCGAGGGCGAGGGCGATCGCGGCGAGCGTGGCCGTGAGACGACGGTGCATGGTGTTCTCCTTCGAACGGGCGATCGGAGGCGACGGCGGCCGCCCCTCTGCCAGCACCCTGGACCCGGCCCCGCCGAGCCCGGTCGTGAGCTTTCGTCCCGGAGATCACCCCGCCTGGAGGGTGGAGGGAGAGCGAGTACTCCTCACTAGCGTCGAGGCGCGTGCACCTGCGCGCCCCTTCGACGCAGAGGACTCGCCATGCCTTCACGACTCCTCGACCGGCCGCGACTCGCCCTCGCCCTCGCGGCCCTGTGCCTCGGAGTGCTCGCGGCGACGCCCCCGCAGGCGGTCGCCGCCCTCGCACCGGCGTCCGCGACTCCGACCGCCTCGTCCGCCGGCCAGGCCGTCACGGCGGCGCCCGCCGACGCCCCGGGCTGGACCACGCTCCTGCGCGACGACTTCACCGGGCCGGCTGGCGCGCCGGTCGGGAGCCAGTGGGAGCACGAGGTCGGCACCTGGGGCACCGGGGCGGTCGACCGGACGACCGCGTCGACGGCGAACGTCTTCCTCACGGGCGGCGGCGCTCTGGGCATCCGCGCCCTCCGCGACTCCGCCGGAGCATGGACGTCCGGGCGGATCGTCACCGCCGACAAGTCGTTCTCGGCGCCGGCGGGCGGCCGACTGCTGATGACCGCCTCGATCCAGCTGCCGGATGTCGCGCAGGCCACCGGGTACTGGCCCGCCTTCTGGGCTCTCGGGCGGGACGCGAACGCCGTCATCGACTGGCCCGCGACCGGCGAGTTCGACATGCTCGAGGCCGTCAACGGCACCGCCCAGGTGATCCAGACGCTGCACTGCGGGGTGCCGGACGGCGGCCCCTGCGACGAGCCCGCCGGCCGGACGAGCGGGATGCTGGACTGCGCGTCCTGCGTGACGGGGTTCCACCGCTACTCCGCCCTGCTCGACCGGACCGTGCCCGGCGACGAGCGCGTGGAGTTCCTCGTCGACGGCGTCACCCGGCACGTGGTGCGGGAGTCGGAGGTGGGGACGGCCGCGTGGCGGGCCGCGGTCCCGAACGACGTGCTGCTGATCCTGAACCTCGCCATCGGGGGCGGGCTGCCGAACGGCGTGTGCGGATGCGACAGCGCGGCCGCCCCGAAGAGCTCCGGCGGGACGATGCTCGTCGACCACGTCGCGGTCTACCGGTCCGACGCGGCGCCGGCTCCGGTCGTCGTCGGGACCGCCGCGGTGGGCGCGACACTGTCCTCCTCCGCCGGCCGGACGGGACCGCTCGTGCACCGCTGGGCGGCGGGAGGCGTCGACATCGCGGGTATGACGGGTCCGGATCTCGTGGTCCCCTCCTCCGCGGTCGGCAAGCGGGTGACCGTGACGGTGAGCGCCGCCGACGGCTCCGGCCCGACGACCTCGCAGCCGACCGCACCGGTCGCCGCCGGCACCCTCGGCGCCGCGACGCCGACCGTCACGGGCACGGCCCGGGTCGGAGCGGTGCTCACGGCAGCCCCGGGTCCGTGGACGCCGACTCCCGTCAGCCTCACCTACCGGTGGAAGGCGGACGGCGCGGCCATCGCGGGAGCGACGTCGCCGCGGTTCACGCTCACGAAGGCTCAGGCGGGGAAGCGGATCACGCTGACCGTCACCGGGACGAAGACCGGGTACACCACCGCGAGCCGGACCTCCGCGGCGACGGCGGTCGTGGGACGGTGACGGGCGCGGGCTGTCCCCCGCCCGCCACCGTGTCTCAGACCTCGCGCTTGCGGCGAGGAGCGATGCGCAGGACGGCGGTCCCCGCAGCGATGAGGGCGAAGGCCGCGAGGGCCAGCCAGACCGAGTCGAACCCGGTCATGGCGAGCGTTCCGGCACCGACTCCGGCTCCGGCGGCTGTTCCGATGTGGTTGTACATGTCTCTCTCTCTGTTTCACCAGTCGCGCCGACGGCGTGTCAGCGCATCCAGGTAGGCCTTGGTGTGGACGACCTGCAGGAACAGGTCGACGACGAGCTCGTACATCGACGCGGCGGCGAGCATGTACCGCCAGCCGCGGTCGCGGACCGTCACGATCCGCTCGACGACGAAGATCGCGGTGACGGCCAGCCAGAACGGCTGGAGGCTCAGCTCGCCCCAGCCGACCGCGTAGACGATCGTGGCCAGGTAGACGTAGGTGATGATGCAGCCGAGCATCGTGAGCAGCTGGCGCCCCCAGTAGGGAGCCGTGACCCGCGTGAAGCCGTACTGCACGCAGTTCTCGACCGCTCCGCGCTTCCAGCGCAGGCGCTGACGCCAGAGGTCTCCCCAGGTCGGCATGACCTCGGTGACGAGGGTGCAGCCGGCGGGGCTCAGCACGTCGTAGCCGAGGTGGCGGATCGCGAACGTGAGCTCGTTGTCCTCGGTGAGGACCGTGGTGTCGTAGATGCCGCCGATGCCGTCTCCGGAGGGGAGGGAGCCGGCCAGGCGGGCCGCGCTGATGCGGCGCATCACGGCGACCTGAAGCACGGCCGCGGTGCCCGTGACGACGAGGCACTTCCCGTTCAGCCGGCGCACGTCGCGGGCGTAGCGCGCGTACTCGTTGCGCTGGAGGTGGCCGACGAAGCCGCCGCCCTCGCCGCCGCGGAACACTCCTCCGACCGCGCCGATGCCGCCGTGCAGCCTGCCGCGGGCGATCTCGAGGAACCCGGGGTCGAGCGCGGAGTCGGCGTCCTGCACGAGAACCAGGTCGTCGTCCTGCAGCCCCGGGAGGACCTCGGCGAGGAACTGGTTGAGGCCGCCCGCCTTCTTGTGGCTGTTCCCGACGGTGACGAAGACCTCGGCGCCGTGCGCGAGAGCGATCTCGACCGTGGCGTCGGTGCAGTTGTCGGCGATGACGACGATCCGGTCCGGCGGCCAGGTCTGCCGGCGCAGGCCCTCGATCGCCGCGGCGATCCCGGCCTCCTCGTTGTGGGCGGGGAGGGCGGCGACCAGGTCGCCGATGCGCGACGAGGCGCGGCGGCCGCTGCGGGGGCGCGTGCCGCGAATCGGAGTGGATGCCGGAGGGAGCCGGTCGGCGTCGACGGCGGGGAGCACGGTGCGCTCGAGGACCGCGGCGGGGGCCGGCGGACGCTCGAGCAGCGCGGTCGGGGCGGCCGGACGCTCCAGGAGCGCGGTCGCGGCGGACGGACGCTCGACCACGGCGGTCGGCGCCGCCGGACCCTCGACCATCGCAGCCCGACGCTCCAGGACAGCGGTCGGCACGACCGGTCGCTCGACCACCGCGGACGGGGCGGCCGGACGCTCCAGCACCGCGGTCGGGGCGGCGGGAACCGTCACCGCTCCGGCAGGCAGCGCGGACGCCAGGCGGCGCGGCGCGGAGACCCGTTCGCGCCCGGAGCGGGCGGCGCGGCGTCCCGAGAGCGGGCGCGCGGCCGTTTCGTCGTGCGCCTCCCAGGTCGCCCGGCGACGGGGAGCCGTCGGCTCGTCCGCGCCGTGACCGGGCTGTGTCCTCATGACTGTTCCTCTCCGCGGCCGGGGGCCGATGTGCGCTGATGAGCGCCCGCGCGGAACGGAGGTCGTCGCCGGGGTGGGCGCGACCCGAGTGAGGAACCGCGTCCGACGGGGGGATCGGAGCAGTGCCTGACAGAGGACAGCATCGGGGGGTGCTGCGATCAATTTAGGGGCACGGAGATGATGGAAGCAAGTGATTTTTGTCACCCTAAAGGGGCCACGCAAGGCCCTTGCGGCTTCTTCGTCTTCGTCGTAGCAGGTCAATCGGCTCGCCGAGCCTCCTCCACACCCGGCGCACCCGTCTCCGCTCGGCCCCGCGGCGGGCCGTTGGGGGGTCGGCGGCGCTCTTGTGCGCCGAGCCGCCGGGGTCCACCATCGAGCGACGGCCCCCGCCCGGGGCGGCCGCACCCGACGGGTCAGGGGCGCCATGCGGTCGCGAGGTCTGCTCTTCTGCCTGATCCCGCCGATCCTCTGGGGCGGCATGCTGCCGGTCGCGGACAGCATCGCGGCGACGGTCGACTCCTTCTTCATGACCCTCATCCGCTACACGGCCGCCGCGGTCGTCCTCGCCCTGCTGCTCGCCCGGGCGGAGGGGCTCCGCGCCTTCCGGCTCGACGGCCGCGGGTGGCGGCTGGCGCTGCTCGGCGCCTCCGGATTCGCCGGCTTCGGCCTGCTCGCCTTCACGGCTCTGCGGTTCACCTCGGCCCCGAACGTCAGCCTGATGATGGGGATGATGCCCGCGATCGGCGCGGTGCTCGCGAGCATCGGCGCGCGTCGCCTACCGCCGGCCGCCACCGTCGGCTGCATCCTGCTCGCGCTCGCCGGAGTCGCGCTCGTCGTCACCCGCGGCGATGTCGCCCTCCTCCTCGACGGCGAGCTGGGATTCGGCGAGCTGCTCGCCCTGCTCGGAGCGATCTGCTGGGTCGTCTACACGCGCGGAGCCGCGGCCTTCCCCGGCTGGTCGGCGCTGCGGTACTCGACGCTCACCACCGCGCTCGGCTGCCCCTCGATCGCCGTCGCGGTCGCCGTGGCGACGGCCACCGGCTCCGCGCACCCGCCGACCGGGGCCGAGGTGCTCGCGGCCTGGCCGCAGCTGGCCTACCTGATCCTCCTGGCCGGCGTCGTCGCCGTGCTGCTGTGGAACGCCGGCATCAAACTGCTCGGCGCCCTCAACGGCACGCTCTTCCAGAACCTCGTCCCGGTCACGACCTTCGCGATCAGCATGGCGGGCGGCTACCGGCCAGGGCCCGTCGCCCTGCTCGGCGCGGCCATCGTCGTGACGGCGCTGCTGCTGAACAACTGGGCGACGCGGCGCGCGGCCGCGGTCGCCGCGCGTCCCGTCCCGGTCGCGGCGCCGGTGCCGTGAGCCCGCGACCGGTCTCGGCGCAGCGCCGGGCGCAGACGACGACCGCAGGCCGTCGCCGGGCGGGCTGACCCTCCGCTACGGGCTGGGCCGACGAGGCGCAACCCCGCGCGAGGGGCGCTCCCGTTCGGGAGAGTGGAGGCATGCAGCAGCTGACCTACGCCTCCAAGAGCTTCGTGACCACCGACGCCGTGACCGAGGCCCTCCTCGACCTGGTGACCGCGATCGACCGCCAGGAGCACTCCGAAGCGGTCACGGTCCCGGCGTTCACCGAGGACGGCGAGCTCATCGAGGCGAAGATGACGCTCGACGCGAGCAGCGAGCTCGTCGCCGTCCCCGTCGAGGTCTCCATCAAGGACGAGGAGTCGACCACCGGCGCCGTCGAGGCCGCCGTCGAGGACATCCGCTCCCGCATCAAGAGCAACCGCGCCACGATCGCGCGCCCCGTGATCGACGAGGACCCGGAGCCCTACAACTACGAGGAGTTCTGAGCAGCGCCTGCGGGCCTTCACGCCTCCGCACTGAGGTGCCTGGATCTGCTCGCGACACGCCGGAACTGCCAGCCGATCCGGGCACCTCAGCGGCGGTCCCTCAGAGCGCGGACGCAGCCCAGCGCGGGTCGAGGGCGTAGTCCGCGAGGCGCTTCTCGAGCGCGGCGCGCACCTGACCGGGAGCGTCGTCGCCCACGAGCAGACGGAACCGGGCGTCGCTCCGATCAGCGACGTGCGCGAGGATCTCGGCCGCCACCTCGGCCGGAGGCGTGCCTCCCTGCGGACCGTCGGTCGGCCAGGGGACCTCGGCCGCTCCGAAGAGCTTCCGCCGCAGGTCGTCGTACTCCGGCATCGGCGCCGCGAACCGCATGCTGCCGCCGGCCCAGTCGGTGGCGATCTCCCCGGGCTGCACGAGCGTCACGCGGACGCCGAAGGGGGCGACCTCTGCGGCCATCGCCTCCGTCCAGCCCTCGAGGCCCCACTTCGCCGCGTTGTAGACCCCGAGCGTCGGCATCGTCCCCACCGCGCCGACGGTCGAGATCTGCACGATGTGTCCGGACCCCTGCCGCCGCATCACAGGCAGCGCGGCCCGGCAGAGCCAGAGCGGACCGAGCAGGTCGACGTCCAGCAGCCCCCTCACCTCGTCCTCGCCCACCTCCTCCGCCGTGCCGATGAGCCCGTAGCCCGCGTTGTCGACGAGGACGTCGAGGCGCCCCTCGATCGCCGTGGCCGCGTCGACGGCGCCGGCGGCTGCGGAGGAGTCCGCGACGTCGAGCCGGTGGACCTGCAGCCGCTCGTGCTCGGGCAGGGAGTGCGCGCCCCGGACTGCGGCCAGGACGCAGTGGCCCTCGGCGAGCGCCGCGAGGACGAGCGCACGCCCCAGCCCGCGGGAGGCTCCGGTGATCAGCCAGGTCTGTCGAGTGGTCATGCCTGCACGCTACTCCGAACAAGACGCTCCGTCTCGTTTCGCAGTAGGATCGGAGAATGGCCACCAGCAGGACACGGCAGCGCGTGCACGCCGCCGTGCTCGACCTCGTCGGGACCGAGGGGCTTCCGCGCCTGACGATGGAGGGCGTCGCCGCCCGCGCCGGAGTCGGGAAGCAGACCCTCTACCGCAGCTGGCCCTCCACCGGTGCGATCCTCTTCGACGCGCTCCTCGCGCGGAGCCTGACTCCTGACGGGGCCGTCGCCGTCCCGGACTCCGGAGATCTGCGCGCCGACCTGCTCCTCCTGGTCACCGGCACTGCCGCCGAGCTGAGCGACCCAGTGGCCGAGCCGCTCCTGCGCGCGGTGACCGCTGCGATCCAGACCGACACCGAGCTCGCCGCGCAGTACCGCACCCTGCTGCTCGAGCCCCAGCTGAGCGCGATCGCCGCGCGTCTCGCGAGTGGAGGAGCGGCCGACCCCTCCGGCGCGGCGGAGCTCCTGCTCGGCCCGATCCTCCACCGATGGCTCCTGCGGAGCGGCCCCTTCACCGGCACGTGGGTCGAGCGGCACGTCGACCGGGTCCTGCGAGCGCTCCGCGCCTGACGCGTCCCCACCGACCGGCCGGCCTGCCGGGGCCGCATTCCAGCTGCGCCTCTTGACCGGCGGCGCAGCAGGGAGTCGGATGAGGGCGTGCGCGCGCTGGTCCCCGTTTCCGATCCGTGGTCCGTCGACGGGAGCGGGCGGACGGACGACGGGCCCGTCGACGACCTCTCGGTCCGCGCCGAGCGGGGCGGCGGCTCGTACTCGGTCCGCACGCTGCGGCTGACCGGTGTCCGCCTCGGGCCGCGCGGCTCGGTGCACGGAGTCGTCACCGACCCGGTCGCGACGGCCGCGCTCGCGATCGGCTCGCTCCTCCTCTCGGTGATCCCCGCCGGCCTGCCCGGGGACCGGACGCGAGCGGCGATGGTGGCGGCGGAGGCGCGGGCTCAGGAGCTGGCCGCCGACCGGCCCGCGTGGGACGTGAGCGCCCTCCCCCTCGACGGGATCGACTACGCCCTGTTCACCCGGACCCTGCCCGAGGGCGCCGTCGCGCACGCCGACCTCGGCTGGGCCGTCGTCGCGCTGTGGAGCACAGGCCCGCTCCCCCGGGGCCCCTTCCACCTGCTCGAGATCCCCGACGAGCCCGTCCAGCGCTGAGTCGCCCGGATCGGCTCGCGACACACCGCAGCGGGGAGCCGATCCGGGCGACTCAGCGAACGGGTCAGCGCACTCAGCGCGGGGTCACGCGCCCGCGACCGTGGAGCCGCGCACCAGCAGCTCGGTCGGCAGCAGCGTCACGCGCTGCACCTCCTCGCCGGCCAGGAGTCGCACCAGCACGTCCGCCATCGCCTCGCCGAGGCCCGTGGAGGGCTGGCGCACCGTGGTGAGGCGCGGCTCGCTCGCCTCGGCGAAGTAGTCGCCGTCGAATCCCGCGAGCGCGATGTCGCCCGGCACCGTGAGGCCGCGCTCGCGCAGCGCCGTCAGGGCGCCCGACGCCATCTGGTCGTTGGAGGCGAAGACCGCGTCGATCGGCCGGCCGGAGTCGAGCAGGCGGCGCATCGCGGTCGCGCCGTCCTCGGGCGAGTAGTCGCCGTACTCGACGAGCGAGTCGTCGAGGCCCGCGGCGGTGACGGCCGAGCGCCAGCCGGACAGGCGGTCGATCGCGGCGGGCATGTCCTGGCGGCTCGCGATCATCGCGGGGGCCGTGCGGCCGAGGCCCAGGAGGTGCTCGGTGACCGTGCGCGCCGCTCCGGTGTTGTCGACGTCGACGAAGTAGCTGCCGCCCTCCTCCGTCAGCGGCCGCCCGCCGAAGACCACGGGGAGGGAGGCGCCGAGCTGCGCGTAGGAGTGGTCGCCGCTGTGGTGCGAGACGACGAGCGCGCCGTCGACGTTGCCGCCGAGCAGGTAGCGCCGCGTCTTCTCGGGAGCCGCCTCCGACGCGATCACGATGGTGAGCGTGTACTCGGTGCCGGCGAAGGCCATCGCGGCGCCCTGCACCACCGAGGCGAGGAACGGATCCGCGAACACCTTCGCCGCCGACTCCGGCACCACGAGCGCGACGGTCTGCGTGCGGCGGCTGGCGAGGGAGCGCGCGGCGCGGTTGGGCACGTAGCCGAGCTGCTCGATCGCGGCGAGCACGGCCGTCCGGGCGCCGTCCTTCACGCGCGGGGAGTCGTTGACGACCCGGCTGACCGTCGCGCGGGAGACTCCGGCCAGCGCGGCGACGGCTTCGAGGGTCGGGGCGGCCGAGGCGGTGTCGTGGGTCATGCAGGCCTTCCTCGCGGGTGCCTCCGAGGCTAGCCGAGCGCCGGAGGAGCGGGCTCGTGCGGGGCGTCCGCGGCGTGAAGGGGCGCGGATCGCGGCCATTCGGGGGTGATGCGGGGCGGCGGAGCGGGCCGGCGGAGTGAGTCCGCGGCCTGCGAGGGCGCGGATAGCGGCCGTTCGGGGTGGCGCCGGGCGGTCGGGGCGCCGCCTCGGCGATCACCGGCGCGACCGGCGCACGGCGATCGGTCGCGCACTGGCGGAGGCAGGCAGCCTCGCGCCCGTCAGCGCCCGCGGCGGAAGCGCGCGAGGAGGCTCCGGAGCCGCTCGGCCTGCCGGTCGGTGAAGTCGTTCGACAGCCGGAACGCCTCGCTCGTCGGATCCGCCCCGTTCGCGACGTCGCGGATGGCGCGCAGCGCCTGCTCCGACGGCGTCGGCCCGTCCGCTGGACGCGGCTGCGCCGACCCGCTCGAGGGGTCCTCGTCGCGCCGGTCCTTCGGCTCCATGTCGCCTCCTCCGCGCCAGCCTAGGCGGCGGGAGGCCGGGCCAGGAGGGCCGGACGGGGCGTGATCGACGGGATCCTGCGCGGCAGCGGTCGGGATGAGCCGAGCACGACGACCGGCCGGGTCGCGAACCCACCGGCCGCTCAGTCCACGGCCCCATCCCTCACCGCAGCCCCCGACCCCCGGACCCGGAGCACCACGGCCCCGGGCCCGAGGCCCCCGTCCCGCGGTCCGATGTCCCCCGACCCGGTCCCGCGGGAGTCTCCGGGCGTCAGCCCTTCACCGCTCCGCTCATGATGCCCGCGATGAGCTGGCGTCCGGCGAGGAGGAACAGCACCAGCAGCGGGATCACCGAGAGCACGGCGCCGGCCAGCACGATCGAGTAGTCGACGTAGTAGCCCGACTGCAGCTGCGCGAGCGCCGTCTGCAGGGTCGGATTCGTGGGGCTGAGGACGATCAGCGGCCAGAGGAAGTCGGTCCACGCCATCATGAACGTGAAGAGCCCGAGGATCGCCATCGCCGGTCGTGCCGCCGGGACGGCGACGGTGAGGAACGTCCGGAACTGGTTCGCTCCGTCCACGCGCGCCGCCTCGATCAGCTCGTCCGGGATCACGTCGACCAGGTACTGCCGCATGAAGAACACGCCGAACGCGGTGACCAGCGTCGGCACGATCACGGCGCCGAGCGAGCCCGTCCAGCCAAGCTGCCGCATCAGGATGAACAGCGGGATGATGCCCAGCTGCGTCGGGATCGCCATGGTCGCGACGACTCCGATCATCAGGCCGTCGCGCCCGCGGAACCGCAGCTTCGCGAAGGCGTAGCCGGCGAGCGTCGAGAACGACACGACCGAGAGCGTGATGATCCCCGAGACGATGATGCTGTTCAGCAGAGCCGTCCAGAACGGGATCGCCGTCAGCACCTGCGAGGCGTTGGCGAGGAAGTTGCCGCCCGGGACGAGCGGCAGGGTCTCGCTGCGGGTCGCGTTCGAGCCGCTCGCCACGACGAACGACCACCACAGCGGGTAGGTCGAGCCGAGGATGAAGGCGCTCAGCAGCCCGTAGGTGAGGAAGCCGGGCCGGTCGACGCGGCCGGCGCGGGAGGCGCGGACGCGGCGCACCGGGAAGGCGGCGGAGGTGGCGGGGGCGGTCATCGCTCGCTCTCGTTCTGGCCGAGGCCGGTGGTGGTCAGCAGGGGGTCCGCGGCGGCGATCTCGTCGGCGGTCGCGGGGCGGGCGGAGCGGCGCTTCGAGCGCTGCGAGATCCGGTTCTCGACGGAGGCGATCCGCCGCGAGATCGCGAAGTTCAGCAGGCCGATCAGCACGATCAGGAGGAACAGCAGCCACGCGATCGCGGCCGCCTCGCCGAAGTTCTGGCGGAAGAACGCCATCTCCCAGAGGTAGAGGACGGTGGTCTGGAACTGCCGGTCCGACCCGCCGATGCCGCCCGCGTTCGACACGTCGAACAGGCGCGGCTCGGCGAAGATCTGCAGGCCGCCGATGGTGGCGGTGATGATCACGAAGATCAGGGTCGGCCGGATGCTGGGGATCGTGATCGAGCGGAAGCGGCGGAACGCGTTCGCCCCGTCGATCGCGGCCGACTCGTGCAGCTCGCGCGGCACGGCCTGCATGGCGGCGAGGAGGATGAGGGCGTTGTAGCCGGTCCAGCGCCAGTTGACCATCGTCGCGATCGCGACGTGGCTGGCGAGGCGGTCGTTCGTCCACTCGATCGGGCTGATGCCCACCAGGCCGATCAGATTGTTGATCAGGCCCTCCTGGTCGCTGAAGACGCTCGCGAAGATCAGCGCGACCGCGACCGGCGAGACGATGTACGGCAGCAGGACGCTCATCCGCCAGAAGGTGCTGGCCCGCAGCGCCTGGTCGAGGGCGGCCGCGAGCAGCAGCGCGACGGCGAGCTGCGGGATCGTGGAGAGCAGGAAGATGCTCAGCGTGTTGACGATCGAGTTCCAGAAGAAGCGGTCGCCGAGCACGGCCGCGAAGTTCGCGAACCCGACGAAGTCGCCCTGGCCCTGCAGCAGCTGCCAGTCGTAGAGCGACACGACGAGCGTGTAGACCAGCGGGAACGCGCCGGTGAGCGCGAAGAGCAGGAAGAACGGCGAGATGTAGAGGTAGGGAGAGGCCTTCACGTCGAAGCGGCTCGCGCGCTGGCGGAAGGTCAGCGGGAGTCGGGGCGCCGGGCGCCGCTTCCCCGCGGGGGGCGTCGCCGTGGTCGGCGGGGTGAGTGTGCTCGTCATGGCGCTCTCTTCGAGGTCGAGTCGGAGTCGGAGGGGATGGGGCGGGGCCGGAGTCTCTCGTGCGGCGGGGCCGGCCGGGAGGAGTCACGGGCGGCGGGGCCGGAGAGGCCTCGGGCCGGCGGGCGGCAGCGTTTCTCCCGTGCGGCGAGGCGGCCCGAGATGCGGGCGGCCCGGCCGCACGGGGACCGGGAGGTCCGGTGGCGGCCGGACCTCCCGGATCGGGTGGGCGTCGTCCCGGAGGCGTCAGCCCCCGGGCGTCGGCCCGACCGGATCAGTCGACGAGCTCACCGAGGAGCTGGAGCGCCTCGTTCCAGCCCTCCTTGCCGTCGATCTCGCCGCGGTCGACCTTCTGCAGGACCGGTCCGAAGACGTTCTCCTGGATCAGCGAGTCGTCCGGGCCCTTGTACTGGGCGACGACGCCCTCGGCGCGCTGCGCGAGGATCGCGCCGGTCGGGGAGTCGTTCATGCCGGGGTCGGGAGCGGCCGCCGAGGCGAGCTCCTTCTGCGCGTCGAGGGTGCTCGGGAACGGTCCGGCCGCCTCGAACGCCTTCAGCTGCTGCTCCGGCTCGCTGAGCCACGACGCCAGCGCGGCGGCCTCAGCGGGGTGCTTCGACTGGGTCGGGACCGAGAGGAACGAGCCGCCCCAGTTGGCGGGGCCGCCGGGGAAGACGTCGGCGAAGTCCCAGCCGGTGGCCTCGGCGTTCCCGCCGCCGGCCTCGACGTTGCTCTTCAGCGTGCCGAACATCCAGCCCGGGCAGACGAAGGTGGCGAAGGTCTGGTCGGTGAACGACTTGCCCTTGTTCCAGTCCCACGCCTTCTGCGCGGCCGAGAGTCCGGAGGCGGTGGCGTCGGTCAGCTGGCCCCAGCGCTCCTCGAGCTCCGGGTTGCCCTCGACGTTCAGCTCGCCGTCGGAGGTGTAGTACCCCTCGGGCAGCTGGTTGACCATGGCGTTCCAGACGAATCCGGAGTGGTCGAACCACGCCTTGCCGGTCGCGTCGTGGTACTTCTGGCCGGCGGCGAAGTAGTCGTCCCAGGTCGCGTCCGGCCCGCCGAGCATCTCGGCGACGGCGGCGCGGTCGGTGGGCATGCCCGCTGCCTCGAAGGCAGCGGTGTTGTAGCAGAGGCCCTCGGGTCCGATGTCGGTGCCGTAGCCGATGACGCGCCCCTCGGGGTCGGTCGCCTGCTCGTACTTCCAATCGACCCAGTCGGCCTTGCGGTCCTCGATGCCGTGGTCGCGCAGGTCGACGAACTGGTCCGAGACCTCCATGACGGAGCCGAGCCAGCCCTCCTCGATGGCGACGACGTCGGCGAGTCCGGAGCCGGCGGCGAGCTTGGTGAACGCGTCGGTCCGCGCGTTGCCGCCGGTGTCGATGTTGTTCGGGACGATGGTGATCCCCGGGTTGGCGTCCTCGTACTCGCCGTAGAGCTCGTCGAAGCCCATGGCGTTGAACGTGGTGACGGTCAGCTCGATCTCGCCGCCCTCGGAGGCGTCGGATCCCGACGAGCATCCGGTGACGATCAGGGCGAGGGCCGAGGCGCCGGCGATCGCCGCGGCGATCCTGGTGCGTCGTGAATAGGGCACGGTCACTCCTTCGTGATGGTGGTGGGGCACCCCCGCGAGCGCTCTCACGCGTGCTGTTCCGCGTAAGTGAGAGCGCTCTCACGAGGTGTGCGGCGAGCTTACGCACGCCCCCGCGGAGAGGTCAAGCGTTTTCGAGAGAGCGCTCTCATTGAATTGATGGTCCGCGCCCAGCCGCGCACCTCCCCGCCGCCCTCGCCCCCACGAGAACGCAGAAGTCGCGGTACTCGAACGCGAGTACCGCGACTTCCGAGGACTCACCGCCCCCTGCCGATCGAGCAGCGGCTACTCGACCAGCAGGGACGCCCTCAGCCCACCAGCACCGCGAAGCCCTGCGCGGGCAGCTGCACGGAGACGGCTCCGGACGGCGACGTCTCGCTCACGAGCGCGCCGTCCTGCGAGTAGACGCGCAGGGTGCCGGAGCCGCCCGAGACGCCGATCGCCGTGGTGCGCACTCCGTCGGTGGAGTTGCGGATCAGCTCGGTGCGGCCGCCCTCTCCTCCGACCACGAGGCGCGTCACCAGCGGGCGCACCAGCAGCGCATCGAGGCGCGTCTGCCCGCTCAGCGGGCGGACCTCGACGCTCGACGAGCCGGCCGGCACGGTGCGGCGGAGCTTCTCCGGGAGCAGCGCGCCCGACGCCTCCGTGACCCCCTGCGACCCGACGGTCGAGCGGAGCAGGTCGAGCGGCCGCTTCCCCGACGTCCAGACGCTCAGGGGCGTGCGCTCCGTGCCGCGCTGCGGCTGGTCGATGACGGCCTCCACCACGCGGTCCTGCGTGGACGGGCCGATCGGGATCGAGATCGCGCGGCGCGGGTCGGTCAGCGAGAGGTACGAGCCGCTCCAGCCGGCTTCCCCGGTCCAGGACGACTCGGGCGTGACGACGGTGCCGCCGCGCGCGCTCTCCGCCTCGACCAGCGTCAGCCCGTCGCGCGAGCGCTCGGAGGCGACGGAGCGGGCACGGTCGGCGACGTCCGGGTGCGCGTCGAGCGCCAGCATCGCCAGCAGGCCGTGGATGGTGCTCTCGGCGCCGCTGTTGCGGTTGACGGACCCGTCGGCCTGGACGCCGTCGAAGACGACTCCGGTGGCCGGGTCGTAGACCGGGCCGAGGCTGCGGTTCAGGCCGAAGAACCAGGCGCCCTGCACGGCCGCGAGGTCGGTGAAGGCGCTGGAGCCGGTGGCGTCGGCCAGGGCGAGCGAGTTCTGCAGGCGGGAGTCGGCTCCGTAGGCGATCTGCACGCGGTCGGTCGGAGTGGGGTTCCAGCCGTTGTCGGGGCCGCCGGCGGTGAGCAGCTCCGGAGCGAAGCGGGCGCCGTCGACGATCGCGGGCTCGAGGAGGGAGGAGTCATCGAGCGCCGCGGACGACGCGGCCAGGCCGCCGGCCATCTGCGACGACCAGGAGTGCCAGAGCGTGCGCGACTTCGTCCACGGCAGGATCGCGCCGTACGGCCAGGCGGTGGTGTCCGCCTCCGTCGTCGTGGTGCGGGCGTAGGCGGCGACGCCCTCGGCGAGCTGGGCCGTGCTCGTGCGCACCGCGGAGTCGTCGGGGGCGGCCTCGAGGTAGGCCGAGAGGCCGAGCAGCGCCTCCGAGGTGGCGTCCGCCCCGTCGACGATCAGCCAGGCCGGCACCTGCACGCCGTCGGCCTGCGCGTACTCGCCGTAGCGGGTGAGCACCTCGCGGTCGACCGCCGCGACGCCGAGGCGCAGCCGCTCCTGCAGGAAGGCGGCGAACTCCGGATCCGTGTCGCGGAACGCCGCGTAGCCCTCGCCGAGCGCCCAGAGCGTGCGGGCGAGCCAGTAGCTGTCCTCGGAGTCGCTCGGGTCCGGCAGCTCGACCGGCTCGGCGCTCGCGTTCAGCTCCCCGTCGGTCTGCATCCAGAGCACCACGTTCCCGGCGTCGTCGCCCTCGGTGGTCTGGAAGTAGGCGAGGGCGCGGAGCGTCTCGAAGGCCTTCTCGCGGCTCTCGGTCGACCCGGTCTGCTGCCAGTGGCGGAGGTAGACGACCGCGGCGCGCGAGATGTCGTCGGTGTTGAACGCGCCCTGCTCATAGTCGCCGGTCGCCGGATCGAGGCGGCCGCCGCCCACGCGCTCGAAGGCGCCGCCGTCGCGGGCGTCGGCGTAGGTCCACGGCATCACCAGGGTCGGCTCCTCGTCGAGCCGGTAGGTGGTGTGGCCGGGCTCGGGCACCGGAGTGGCGGTGTCGAGGAGGAAGTCGAGGTGCGCCGTGTTCGTCAGCGGCTCGGCCGCCTGCGCGGGGGTCTCGCCGAGGGCGAGGCCCCCGACGGTGAGGGCGGCGGCGGCCAGGACGGCCGCCGATCTGGTGAGCGTGTTCGTCATCGAACTCTCCTTGGGTGGGGGATGTGGGGGGCGGATCTCGATACGCGATGCGCGCCTACTCGATCAGCACGAGGCGCGGGCGGACTCGATCCGGGGAGTCAGCTGTCCGTGCGGACGAGGCGGGCCGCGCCGATCTTCGAGTCGGCCATGCCGTAGAAGACGTAGTGCTGCCCGTCGATCTCCTCGATCGCCGTCGGGAAGACGACGTTCGGGACGATCCCGCTGCGCTCCTCCTCCGTCTCGGCCTCGAGTAGCGGCTCGGCGGTGCGCGCGATCACCCGCGAGGGGTCGTCGCCGTCGAGGAGGATCGCTCCGGCCGAGTAGTTCACGTGCTGCTGCTGCGCGAAGGCGCTGTCGATCACTCCGGTCACCCCGTGGTGGATGAGCAGCCACCCCTCGGGCACGCGCAGCGGCGCGGGTCCGCCGCCGACCTTCAGCTCCTCGAACGGGAACTCCGGCCCGGCGAGGAACCGGTGCCGGGTCCAACGCGTGAGGTTCGCCAGATCCCGGTCCACCTCGTCCACCGGCACGTAGCTGATCCAGATGCTCTGCCGCGGGTCCTCGATCCCGGCCGGGAGGCGCACGCCCTCGCCCGGCCGCGTCTCGCCGAGGTCCCACATCGGCCGGTGCAGCACCGCGAACGAGCGGGTGCCGTCCGGAGCGGCGACGATCTCGGGGAAGAACACGCAGTCCTTGTTGTGGAACAGGCCCAGGTCGATGTCGAGCGCGTCGTCGTAGGCGAAGGTCACCGGGCCCAGGCGCCGCCAGTCGCGGAGGTCCTCGGACACGGCGAGCGCCGTCCGGGGCCCGAGCGGCCCGTAGGCGACGTAGGTCATCACGTGCAGGCCGAGCGCCTCGATGAAGGTGATCCGCGGATCCTCGACGCCGGCGTTGTGCGCGCCGCGCTCGAAGCCGCGGTCGGGCGCGAGCACGACGCCCTCGCGCTCGACTCCGACGGGCACGCCGCCCTCGACGATCACGCGGGCCAGGCCCACGCGCGAGACGTTGCCGGCGGCGACCATCCGGGGCAGGAGGTAGAGCTCGCCGTCGGGTCCGCGGCCGCTGCCGGGGTTGAGCACCCCTTCGGCTTCGAGCTCGTCGCCCGGGGCGGGCTCCATCACGACGCCGACGCGCTCGAGACGGTAGGGGACAGTGGTGAGGGTGGGAGACATGGTCAGCCTTTCACTCCGGATCCGAGATCGGTCGAGACGAAGTAGCGCTGGAACACGATGAACAGCACCACGACGGGCGCGGCGAGCACGACGGCTCCCGCGAGGATCGCCCCGAACGGGTTGTCGGTCGACGACGCCACGTTCGAGATGTAGTTGGCCAGGGACACGGCGAGCGGCTGCAGCGACGCGTCCTTGGTGATGAGGAACGGCCAGAGGAACTCGTTCCAGGGGCCGATGAAGGTCAGCAGCACGGCGGTCACCAGCGCGGGCCGCACCAGCGGGAGCGCGATGGTCCACAGCAGCTTCAGCTCGCCGGCGCCGTCGATGCGGGCCGCCTCGAACAGCTCCTTGGGGAGCTGCAGGAAGTACTGCCGGAAGATGATCACCGCCGTCGAGTTGATGGCGAACGGCAGGATCATCCCGAGGTGGCTGTCCGCGAGGCCGTAGTCGCGCGCGATCAGCACGTAGAGCGGGATCTGCAGCAGCTGGAACGGGATGACCTGCACCAGCAGGGCGAGCGCGAACACCGCGTTGCGCCCCCGCCACTGCAGCATCGCGAGCGCGTAGCCGGCGAGGACGCCGAAGAACACCGTGCACAGCAGCACGCCGCCGGTGAAGATCCCGGAGTTGACCAGTCCGGTGAGCAGGCTGATCCGCTCGTTCACGTTGACGTAGTTGTCGAGCGTGAGGTTGCCCGGCTCCGGGATCGCTCCCGCGAGCGTCGGGTCCGGATCCGTCTGCAGGGAGCCGACGATCATGTAGTAGAAGGGGAAGAGGAAGACGATCGCGCCGATCGCGAGCACGACTCCGCGGAGGATCACGGCTCCGCGGCTGGAGCCGACGGGGCGCCTCCGCGGCGACGTCTCCGGGGCTGCGGCGGCGGGCACGGCCGAGGCGGCGCCTCCGGCACTGGACAGGGTGCTCATGAGTTCCTCTCCCCCGCGAAGCGGTTCTGCAGATAGGCGATGACCAGCACCAGCAGCACCAGGACCACGCCGATG
The DNA here is from genome assembly GCF_002930955.1 of Rathayibacter sp. AY1A4. Taxonomy (NCBI): domain Bacteria; kingdom Bacillati; phylum Actinomycetota; class Actinomycetes; order Micrococcales; family Microbacteriaceae; genus Rathayibacter; species Rathayibacter sp. AY1A4. Next base: position 113,685 of record NZ_PSTN01000007.1, read on the forward strand.
GCCGAGGCCACGTCGGGCTGCCCCTGCTGGATCCCGAGCTGGTACATCAGCAGCACGGGCGAGGCGGACGCGCCGTTGGGGCCGCCTCCGCCGGTGAGGAGGTAGGGCTCGGTGAAGAGGTTCGCTCCCGTGACGGTCGACACCAGCAGCACCAGGAGGGTCGCGGGCCGCACGCTCGGCACGGTCACCGACCAGAACTGGCGGATGCGTCCGGCGCCGTCGGTCGAGGCCGACTCGTAGAGCTCCTTCGGCACGTTCTGCAGCGCCGCCAGGTACAGCAGGATGTAGAACCCGAGCTGCTTCCAGGTGACGTAGAGCGCGATGATCGGCATCGCGAGCTGCTCGTTGATCAGCCACGACGGGTTCGGCGCGAGCGGCCCGAGGAGGCTGTTGACCAGCCCGTTCCCGTTGAAGAGGAACAGCCACACGCCGACGACCGCGACGCTCGCCGTGACGTAGGGCACGTAGAAGCTGACGCGGAGGAACGTCCGCAGGTGCACGACCTTGTCGAGCGCCGCGGCGAGAAGCAGCGAGAGCACCACCGTCAGCGGCACGTTGATCACCAGGAAGATCCCGATGTTGCCGAAGGAGCGGATGACCTGCGGGCTCGAGAACGCCGTGACGAAGTTGTCGAGCCCGACGAACGGCCGCTCCACCTGCACGCCGGGAGCTGCGAAGAAGAAGTCGTGGAACGCGATCCAGACCGAGTAGACGACCGGGAACGCGAAGACCGCGAGCACGAAGAGGAGGTAGGGGCTGCCGAACAGCAGCCCGAGGGGCTGGGGCCCGAGGACGCGGTGCAGGAGGCTCCGCTTCCCCGGCGCCCCGGCCGGCGCGGGCCGGCGGGTGAGGGTGGTCACGGCCGGGTCACTGCTGGCCGGCGAGCCCGGTGACGGTCTCGGCCGCTCCGTCGAGCGCCGTCGTCACGTCGCCCTCGCCGAAGATGACCGTCTTGCCCCACGCGTCGCGGATCGCCTGCAGCATCTGCACCGTGTTCGGCCCGGACGGCACCTCGATGGTGCGGCTCGCCTGGTCGCCGAAGCGCTGGTAGGCGGGGTTCGCCTCGAAGTAGTCGGCGTAGGTGGTCTGCAGGTCGGTGCGGAGCGGCATCTGGCCGGTGGTCTCGAGCAGCGAGCGGTCCTGCTCCTCGCTGGTCGCGAACTTCAGCACCTCCCACGCCGTGCCCTTGTTGGCGCAGGCGGAGTAGAGGCCGACGTTCTTCGCGTCGCTGAAGGTCCAGGTGTCCTCGGCGGGCGTGCCGTCGGGGGTGGGCACCGAGACGGAGCCCCAGTTCAGGTCGTCGTAGACCGAGACCGCCCAGGGGCCGACGATCGACATCGCGGCCTGGCCGTCGGCGAAGGCGTCGCCCTGGTACTGCTCGCGGCCGGCGAGGCCCTGGTCGTAGAGGCTCTTCCAGAAGTCGGCGACCTCGTAGCCCTCGTCGTCGGCGAAGGTGGCCTTGCCGTCCTCGACGAGGCTCGTCCCACCGGTGGCCGCAGCGTAGAGCGGCATGAAGTCGAACTGGGTCTGGAAGAACTCGCTGGTGGGCGCGGGCTGGATCGCGGCGGGCGCGGCTCCCGACTCGACGAGCGTCTTCGACGTGGCGAGGAAGTCGTCGTAGGTCGACAGCGACGGGTTCTCGGGGTCGAGGCCCGCCTTCGCGAAGAGGTCCTTGTTGTAGAAGATGACGACCGGGTTGCTCTTCCACGGCATCTGGAAGTACTCGCCGTCGGCGTTCTGGTACTGCTCGGCGAGGTCGCCGCTGCGGCTCTCGATGTAGTCGGCGCCCCCGTCGAAGCTCGAGAGGTCGACGAGTCCGCCCTGGCGCTCGAACTGGCCGACCGCGCTGGGGGCCGTGTTGAAGACGAGGCACGGCGCGTTGCCGGCCGTGATCGCGGCTCCGATGACCTCCTCGCTGCTCTTGCCCGCGGGGATCTCCTGCCCGGTGATCTCCTCGTCCGGGTGGTCGGCGTTCCACGCGTCGACCATCGCCTTGCCCCACTGCACCTCCTGCTCGTTGTTCGAGTACCAGATGGTGATCGGTCCGGTGGCGGTGAGGTCGGTCGACGCTCCGCCGCCGCCGCTGCAGGCGGTGAGGGCGAGGGTCGCGAGGGAGGCGGTGGCGATCCCGGTCAGCCAGCGTCTCGTCGTCGAGGGGGCCATGGTGTTCTCCTTGTCCGGCGTGCGCGACGGTGCGCACGCGTCTTCAGTGGGTCGACGGCCGCGGAGGAGCGGTCGAGTGGCGCACCACGAGCCCGGCGGGCTCGAGGTCGACGTCGGGGGCGCTGCCGGACTCGATGAGGTCGAGCAGCGTGCGGGCGGCCTCCTCGCCCCAGCGCGCGGGGCGCGTGCGGGCCGAGGTCAGCGACGGGTAGACGTGGGCGGCGATCTCGGAGTCGTCGAAGCCCGTGATCGAGAGGTCGTCGGGAAGCCGGAGGCCGCGGGCGTGCGCGACGCCGAGGCCGGCGATGGCCATCGGGTCATTGCCGAAGACGATCGCGGTGGGCGGAGTCGGGCTGTCGAGGAGGCGCTCTGTGGCCGCCGCGCCCTGCTGCGGGCTGAAGTCGGTGGCGACGAGCGCGGTGGGCTCGAGCCCCGCGTCGGTGCAGGCCCGCGTGAACGCCTCGCGGCGGCGGGAGGAGTGGAGCAGGTGGTCCGGCCCCGCGACGTGCGCGATGCGGCGGTGGCCTAGCTCCGCCAGGTGCCGGACGGCGTCGGCGATGCCCGCGGAGTCGTCCATCACGACGGCGGGTGAGGAGGAGCCCTCGAGGCGCCCGAGCGTGACGGCCGGGATCTGCAGCTCGGCGAGCAGTGCCGGCCGGGAGTCGTCCTGCCGGAGGTCGGTGAGGAACACGCCGTCGACGCGGCGGTCGGCCGCGAGCGTGCGGTAGACGGCCTCCTCGGAGGCGCCCGGATCGACGACGCTGAGCACCAGCACGCGGCCGCGCTCGGCGAGCACCCGCTCGACCCCCGAGATGAAGGAGGGGAAGAACGGATCGGCCGCGATGACCGCCGGGTCGCGCGCCACGACGAGGCCCACCGCGAACGAGACGCTGGTGGAGAGGGAGCGGGCCGTGAGGCTGGGCCGGTACCCGAGCTCGGCGGCGACGCGGAGGATCCGCTCGCGGGAGTCGGGCGAGACGCCCGGCCGGTCGTTGAGCGCGAACGAGACGAGCGCCTTGCTCACGCCGGCCTCACGTGCGACGTCGAGGATCGTCGGTCTGCCCGCCATGGGAGCTCCTTCGCTCGTCGCCGCGCCTGAACCGGTTTTGTAAACCGGTTCAGAGCACCGTAGCAGGGAGGCGGGCGGAGGAGAAGAGGCAGGTGGCTGAGGAGCCGCTCGTGCCACTTGGTGCCTGTTTCCCGCCTGTCCCCGGTGCTGGGACGTGCACGCGTCGGCCGATCGCTACGGTGACGGCACCTGCGTATGGGCGCCCGGGATGGCCGCCGAGCGAGTGGCTCCAGGCCGCTCACGGAACCGTCGTACGGCGGAATCTGAGAGCCCTCCGCGTCCCGACTCCGGCTCGGCTGCCGGGTGCTGGAGTGTCCCGATGCCCGGTGACCCCGCAGGCACTCCCCCGACCCGAGAGAGAGAACGATCATGGCCCGCCCCCACACCGCCAGCCGCACCACGAGCGAGCAGCGCACCGAGCACGCCGAGCAGTACTCGGCCGGAGCGCGTTACGCGTCGGAGGCGTTCGGCACCTTCCTCCTGGTCGCCGGCGGCGTCGGCACCGCGGTCTTCGCCTCCGCCTTCCCCGACTCCGGCAACGCGCTCGGAGTCGGCTTCCTCGGCGTCGCCCTCGCCTTCGGCCTCACCGTGATGGCCGGCATCTACGCCGTGGGCCACATCTCCGGCGGCCACTTCAACCCCGCCGTCAGCATCGGCCTCGCCATCGCCGGCCGCACCGAGTGGAAGCACATCCCCGGCTACATCCTCAGCCAGATCCTCGGCGGACTCGTCGGAGCCGGAGTCGTCTTCCTCGTCGCCGCCGACGGCCCCGCCGGCTACCTCGCGGCCGCCCGCGACTCCGGCTTCGCCTCCAACGGCTACGGCGCCGCCTCTCCCGGCGGCTTCGGCCTCGGCGCGGTCCTGCTGACCGAGATCGTCCTGACCGCCGTCTTCGTCGCCGTCATCCTCTCCGTCACCGCGAAGAGCGAGTACAAGGCCGTCGCGCCGCTCGCTATCGGCTTCACGCTGACGCTCGTGCACCTGATCAGCATCCCGGTGAGCAACACGTCGGTGAACCCGGCGCGGTCCATCGCCGCCGCGGTGTTCGCGGGGCCGGATGCGCTGGGGCAGCTGTGGGTGTTCCTGGTCGCGCCGATCGTGGGTGCGGCGATCGCGGGGGTGGGTACGAAGGTGCTGAACCGGCGGAAGTAGGAGGTTGACGGGGCGTGCCGGGCTAGGCGCGTCCCTTCTGGCATCACACGTCGACACACGCCGCCGCGGAGAATAATCAAGGAGAGCTCTCACCGCGCGCCGCCTCCGACGGTGCGAGCACCAGGAGCTTGGGAGCACGCGATCCTCCGAAGTCAGCTCAGCGAACCTGGTGGCCGGCGGAGCATATGTGTCCGGCCCTTGAGATCGCCTACCGGGCTGGCTCGCGAGAAGCTGCAGCAGTCGCTCGGCGATCAGATCATCATGCGGAAACGCCCTGTGCGACTTTCTTGTTCCCGGCGGACAGCGGGATGGATGCCGTCGCCACGGCCTCGTGAATAGACGCGAGCATCTGCTCCGGCGTGAGCGACAGGTCGAGCGGCCATTCTCTAATCCTGACGGCGGAGTTTTCGACCCACCGATCAACAGGCGAACCGCCCTGCGCGTATACGAGGATCGCGCGATCGAGCCCCGTCGTGGTGCAGTAGGCGAGCATTTGGTAGAAGTCTGCATTCGGGTACCGCCCCTCTCCGCCGGAGGCCTTGTATTTGGCGTCGTAGATTACGTGCGGGGCCCCGCCGTCGTACTCGATCAAGTCGATAGCCATCGGAACCCGCGGTATGAGGTCAGTTCGCTCGGCGTCCAGCCACCATCGCTGCTGCGCTACTGAGCGTCGTCCCTGGTGAGCGATCTCCTCTTTGAGTGCAACGGTGACGAAGTCCTCGAACACCTTCCACATCACGACGACGAAAGCTGCGATCTCCACGCCATCATCACCCGCTCGGGCAGCAGCGTTCCGAAGAACAAGTTCGGAGAGCCGTAACGCCGGAACATAGCGCGCGTTAAGTCGCGTGGCACGCCACGCCGGGCTTGGTACACCGCGCCGAAGGACGGCGACACCATCCAAACGATTATCCAGATGAGTGAGCCGCGCAACGACATCACGCCGAAGTCGCGGAACCGAACGCATTCGGCGCAGTGCGGTGCGTAGGATTTGATTCTCCGCGATGTCCGTGAGGTACTCGTCGTACGCGATCTCGGTCGGATAGATACGACCAGGATGCCTGCGCAGCTGGTCAGCAACGCGGACACGCCCGCGCACGACGTTCGAAGACTCTTCGATCGTGCGGTAGCCCTGCAGCACTCCCCCAAGGAGCGCCCGCTCCACCAGACGTGCGAGCGACTCCGCGAGCGCTGGCCAGAGCTCGTCGTACGCCTCGGCGTCGATGGCTTCAGGCCGAAAGCCCGGGTCAGCCGCATAGCCCAGCATGAACAGCAGGTGTGCGAGCTTGACCTTCTCCTTCGGCCAGACCTCTACCTGGAGGTCACCAACCCGTACAGCACCCACCCGTCCGTTGGGCGTAATCACCGCCTCGCCACCTTCCGTGACGACCACCGAGACGAGCCGGCTTGCCCCAAGCGCGCGCGCCTGCGCCGGAGTCATCTGAACCGCACATGGTTCAAATGTCTCCGCCAGAGTGAGGCGGCGCGGGTCGGTCACACCTCGTTGAATTCCTGGTTCGAGACCGGCGCCGCGATGGTCACGGCTTTGTCCGTCACGACATCTACCGGCCCCACACCGGCTCCGGCGCGGTCGACCTTCGCGAGTAGCGCTGCGAGACCGAACTGCGCGCGCACCTGCTCGGGCGTCTGCACGCCGTAGAAGTGGTCGTCAAGCAGGGGCAGGATGTCGTACTTCCAAATGCGCTCGAGTCCGATGTAATCACGCGCTGAGTTCTTCATCAGGTACGAAGGTCCGATCTGCAAATCGCGCTCGTCGATACTCTCGTTCAGTGCGTTCAGTAACCGCGCGCGCATATCGTCCGATTCCTGTGCCTTCAGATAGGCGTCGAGCACACCCGACACTGGTTCGACGGCCGGATGCAGCTCAACGAAGGGGAATCGACGACGGATCGCGGCATCCACTATGGAGATAGACCGGTCGAGGGTGTTCATCGTGCCGATGATGAAAAGGTTCTTTGGCAGGCGGAAGTCGGTCTCAGGGCTGTACTGCAGGCTGATCGACTGATCGCGGTACTCGAGCAGGTAGTACAGCTCACCGAAGACCTTTGCGAGGTTGGCGCGGTTCATCTCGTCGATGACAAGCACATATGCCTTGGACTCATTGCCCGGCGTCGTCGCCTCGGCGACAAGGTTACGGAGCGGTCCCGGCACGACCGCATAAAGCACATTGCCGCCCTCGACCGCGGGTCGCAGTCCCTCAAAGAAGTCCTCGTAGGCGTACGAAGGATGGAACTGCACAGTCCGCCGATGATTGGTATCGGTTCCGACGATGTGCGCGCCGAGAGCCTCGGCGATGAACGTCTTGCCCGTACCAGGAGGCCCATAGAAGACGATCTGTTGACGGTCGGCGAGCACATCCAGATACTCCTGAAGCGTCTCGCGAGGGATGTGCAGCTTTGTGACGAGAGCGTCTGTAGCCGGCGGGATACTGACTCCCAGAGCGACGTTGGGGCCAACGGCCGGCGGGTTACCGTCGCCCTCCCCCTCCCGTGTGTCAGTCAGACGAGCGGCGACCGCGGTCAGCACATCGACTGCACTCGTGAGGTCGACGACGTCGCCCTGCCTGTCGAGCATGCCCGACAGCGGCTCGGGCAGTTCCGACTTGGTCAGACTCCCCGGGAGCCAATCGACCGAACGGCGCAGACGTGAGCCGTCAATTTCGCTCCAGGACGGGTTGCCAGATACGACACCGAGGGATGCATTCTCGCCTGCGAGGGCGAGCACGAGGTCGTCCGGCGCCATTCGCAAGATGAAAGCCTGGTCCGCCTGTGTCAGCTGCAGGCGCTGAGCGTAGTCGAGGTGCGTGTACCCCGACTCGATAGCGTCCCGGATGGAGGCCTCGGTCGCGGCATCGAGGTCAACACGCAGGTTCGTTGCCGGCAGCGACACGAACGACTCGACGCGCCAGATGTCAGCGAGATGACCGCCGCCCTGACCGGGCCGCACCAGCCAAGCTCGCTGCCCTTCCACGGTCTTCAGTTGGCCGTGGAGCCCACCCCACTCGTCAAGGTAGGGACCGATGTACCAGTCAATCCTCGACTTTCCGGACTCCTGGATTCGCTCGCGGATTCGCCAGAGGTCGTAATCAAGATCGGCCTCGCCGCCAGGATCAGAGACGTCGAGATGGTGTTCGAAGGCGGCTCGAATGCGCCGACGATGATCGAGCTTTACGACGTTGTCGAAATACCCCGGCCACACCAACTCCTGCAGCGACAGCCGCAGCGCGGTCTCGTCGTTGCCGGGCGTTGCGAGCGCCACCTCCCGGAAGGCCCACGGATTCCGCAGCGCTCGGGATCGAGCATCGTCGCTCAGCGACGTCCAGTGCTCAACGAACGAACAGAGCCACGGCAGGTGCTGCCAAATACCGATGCTGAACCCCGCCCCGCCGTTGAAGTTGCTCTCCGCCTGCAGCCCCGCCCGTAGCTCGGCATCGAGATGTGCCCGATTCGATGTCCACCCGAGAACGGTCTCGATGCGATCGATCTTCGTCCCGGCTCCCACGTTCGAGAGCGGAAGCACCTGCAGATACATCAGCTCGGCCGCGAGGACGATCACGCCCTCCCTCGCCGTCCTGAGTTCGCCTTCGAGCTTTTCGAGGAAGCTCGAAGGCGAGATGTTGTTCTGCGAGACGCGGTCATGCAGCTCGCGCGCGTTCCCAAAAGTCCATGTCACCTCCGACGGCAACAGCGGAGAAATCTCACCTCGAAGGCCCGGACCCAGAATCCTCCACGCCGCCGCGTCGACGGTCGGGTTCGCGCCCACTCCGCGCTCGTAATCCCTTTCGAGGTCAGGCATCAATCGTCCTTTCGCGATGTCGTGGGCCGAGGCCGGGCGCCGGATCAAGCGTCGAAACGAACTTGGTGCCGTCGTCGATGCACTCCTGCATACAGTCGTAGTTCTCGAGGATCAGCCGCTTCGTGCGGTACTCGCCGAACTCAGCCTCGTCCTTCCGCTTCACCGTCCAGAAGGTGTCGAGCACGTAGTCAACTTCATCGCGAGGCATCCGGAACAAGTGGAAAAACATGGCATCGAGTTCCGCTCGAATGGTCTCCCTCCGAGCCTCGTCCCATACGAATGGTGCGCCGTGATCACCGAGATCACGTGCAAAGTCCGACATATTCCACGACGTAAAGACGAGCTCTCGCACCCGGGGCGAGATCAACTCTTCAGCGGTGGCGGACCCGAACCTGGCAGCCAGAGCGGCCGGACCGACAAAGGGGAGCTGCTTGACGTAGCCGTACGTAAGGTGCAAGCCAGCTACCTTCTGTCGTGCGACATAGTCCAAGGGGTAGCTATTGAGTTGAGCCAGCAGGAGTTCACGACGCTTCCCGAACATGAGGGGATAAGTGTGGCCGACTGGCCCCATCGGAAGTGCCGACGCGAGAATTGTGCGTTCATTAGTAGCGCTCGTTACGTCAGAGAACCCTATGAGCCACGAGTGACCCAGCCGGGGTACTTCCCCTTCCGCCACCCATGCCATTGATAGCGGAAGTCGCAATGGGTCTCGATGATCAGCCGGCGTGAAGTAACGAGGCTGGTTCTGACGCTTTGCGGCCGTTGCGCTCTTCACCACATCTGCGTCGCGGTGATCGAATTGATTCAGCATCTTCGCTTCGTACAAGGGGAGCATACGGTTGCCGTCGCGCTCGAAGATGTTGCCGTTCAGGGTCCAGCCGTCGGCCTCCAGCGCATCGCGGGTATGGAAGAGGTGCGAGTCGCTCGTCATGTTGAACAGCCCCTGCATGAACGAGATGCCCCAGGGGTTTCCATTTACCGGGTCGTTCTCGTTGATCAGCACCGGCACGCGTCGATAGATGCCGAGGGTGATCTCGGCGTCGCGCCGAGTTCGGAAGATGGGTATGGTGCCCGTGTTTGGGTTGAGACACATGATCTCTTCAGGCGTCAGCTCGAACCGGGACGACTCAATCAGCTCCGGGTCATCGAGGAAGAATGCGAACTGCGCTGCCGGCGTGCGTAGATCGCGGCCGGTCGTGCTCAGGATGCAGAATTTGAATCGAGAGTCCACGTCGGTGAAGAGCTTTTTCCGGTTCTCAAAGTCAAAGAGCGCCGCCAGTGACTCCGTCTGCACGAGATCCTTGAAGAAGTACTGAGTTGTCGCATCCGTAGCGACGCCGGTAGGGACGATGACACCGGCTCTCCCAGTAGGCGCAGTCAAGCCCACGAACAGTTCCGCAAATACCGCATAGGTATTAACGCGGCCGCGGCCCGCCAGCGGGTAACGTCCGGCCGATACGAAGGCACGAAGTCCATCGATGGACCGCTTCTCGTCACGAAACTGACGGTCCAGAATCGGGTCCGTGACGGATAACTGTGTAATCAGTGACTTTCGTTTCGAACCCGCCGCCTGGGCTATCTCTGGTGCTCGCGGTGCAAAGAACTCCGTCTCCTTGAGTTCGATCTGCTCCCAGGGTGGATTACCGAGCATGCACGAGAATCCGCCAGCCCACCCATTTGGCCCGAGGCCATCGCCCGTGGTCGCACCGAAGATCTCGGGAAACTCGAGGTGCCAGTGGAAGAACCGGTACTCGGTTGCGAGTTCCTCAACCTTTTCGACGGTCTCGGCGTATTGGGTCGTGCTGGTGTCGTCGATCATCGCGCGAACAACACTCGACGTCGGTGGCAGGGGGGTCCCGTCGACGAGCGGCCACACAAAGGCTCCGGCCCAGGCATCGGCCTGCCTCTTCAGCGCCCGGCGCGCGTCGGAGTCGAGGTAGAGGTCCCACTGCTCGCCGCGGGCGCGGATGGCGTCGACATCATCGCTCGGCGCGAGCAATCGTCCACGGTCCCGCAGACTCTCGGCGGCGAGCGCTTCGGAATCGACCCAAGAGAGCAGGCCCTGCCCCGTCGCCTCGTTTTTGTTGCGCTTGCGCACCTGGGCAGCGTACGCCTTTTGGTCGCCCTCGAGCTCGACGAATGCCTTGTCTGGTACCCCCTTCGCGAGGAGCGCGGGCGTGCTGCCGAACAGGCTGTTGCCGATTCGAATGCGGGCGTCGAGGAAGCCGAGCGGCCTCCCGGGCTCGAGCGCCTCGAGCCAAAGAGAGACTTTAGCGAGTTCGGCGGCGAGGTCGTTCATATCGACGCCGTAGATGCAGCGCGCGATCACGTCGTGAAGCGCATGCCGCACGGTCTCGGGCGTCGGCTCGTCTTCGTCAGAACGCACTTGTGCGAGTCGCCGCGCGATGCGACGGGCGGCTGCGACGAGGAAGCCACCTGATCCGCTTGCGGGGTCGCAGACCGTCACTGCGAGGAGGTTCGCCTCCTTCTCCTCAACGCTCCGACCTGCCTGGACTGCGTCGTCGAGCGCCGGGTCAAGCGAGGCGTCGAGCAGAGCCGAGACGAGCGATGGGGGGGTGTAGTACGAGCCTGTTGTTTTCCGCTCGTTGCCCGACAGATGCACGAGGCCGAACTCCCGCGAGTCGAGATCGATTCGGGGTACGAGTTCGAGCAGAGACTCGTAGACCCCACCGAGCTCCTCCGCGCCGAGGTGACGGTAATCGATCGGCTGGGTGCGCTGCCCGGGGACAATGATCCACGCCAATCGCCGGATCGCGGCGAGCGTGTCCTTGTTTGTGAGTTCGGCCCCGAGCAGCAGGTCGCGGTGAGGCGAACCCGTCACTACAGGTGCCCGACGGTCGGGGTCGAACAGTCCGCCGAGTGCAGGGACGCCGAGCTGCGACAGTCCCTTATCTCCCAATGCCGCGAGGATCATGCGTTGCCCGCGCCACAGGTCCGGGTGGGTGCCGCCTGTACTCAGCCGCGAGAGCTTTCGGAGGCGCGACGTGGAGAAGTACTCATCGTATCGCTCTCGCTGCTCGCGTGGCGCCGCCGGGTCGAGCAGGGCACCGCGATCCTCCGCGACGAAGGCGAACAACAGGCGGTAGATTAGTCGCAGAAGGGCCTTTTGGTAATCGCGGTCAGAAAGCGTTCCCTTTTGCAGCCCCGCCCGGAGCCAATCGTTCGATGGATGCGCGAGGAACCCGGTACCGAAGATCTTGAGCGCGAATTCAACGCCGCCTCGCAGGCGATTGAGCGCGCGGGTGCCCGCCTCGGCCGCCTCGGTGCGCCACTCCTCCAGCCAGCAGTCTGCGGCAGCGGCATCCGCTCCTCCCCCGCGCTTTTCGAGGCGTGAAACATGGCACAGCAGCCACAGCAGCTGGAACTCGGAGTACAGCTCCCCGTCGAAGATCGCCTCGAGGTCGAACTCGACATAGGCCGATCCTGCGAACGCGGTGGAGTCGCGCAGCAGCCTCAGACGCAGACCGTTGCTCAGGATCCCCCACAGGTCCGCATCTGTGCGGTTGAGGTACTCCTGCAGCATCGCCTGTGGTGCCCGCGCGGCTCCGGGCACTCCGGGGTTGCGCCTGTCAAGGTCGATCCCTGGGCCAAGCAGGTGGATCGGCACGTGGTGCCAGCGATGCGAGATTGGGTACTCGACTCCGTCGATCTGTTCCGCCTGCCGGGTGGCGGGCAGACGGCCGTAGCCGAGTTCGTCCAACAGCACGAGAAGCCACTTGTCGCGGGCGGTTCCCGTTCCGGGGAGGCCCACTTCCTTGGCAGCGATGTCACGCCATGCAGTCCACGCGCCGCGAAGGTACGACCAGGCGCGGGCCGCCGCATCCCGAGGCTTCTCGTTGCCGACCAGATGGTAGGACGAGCCCGACAGTCCCTGTGCGTTGCTAAGTTCGTTCGCCTGAATGCGACCGAGAAGCGCGGAGGGGAGCACCCCGCCGATTAGCCGGATGCCCAGCAGGTCGCCGTTCACGCGGCACCTCCCTGGCGGTAGAGGTAAACGCCGAGCACGTCGGGTGGCACTTGTGCACGCACCGAGAGTCCGCGCACCGACAGCGCGCCCGCGCGCTCGCCACGCGCAGCGACCCGCACTGAGATGTGGTCGCGCTCTAGCTGGGCGGCGAGATCCGCGGCTTGTACGGAGAGTTGCTCCTGAATCGTCGGTATGGCAGCGATGACGGCGCCGAGCATATTCTCGGCGACATCTACGGGCGTGTTTGCAGAGGGCGTGGCGATCAGCAGCTCTTGAATCTCGGTGGGGGTGAGCCACTCGGGGCTTGAGGGTCGTCCGCGGAACGCGACGACGCGTGCCTCTTCGGCGAGCGTCGTGCGCTGCCCGTCACTCGTGGGGAGGACGAGGTGCGTCCGGAAGCGCATCAGGAGCGCGGTGGTCACCTGAGCCACACTGTCGGTCGTGATGATTCCCGTCCGCTTCGCCGGACGCTGATCAGTGGGAAGCGCTGCGTCGAGAGCGCTGTTGAGAACGTAGCTCGCCAGTGCCGATACCGTCGGATCGGTCCGCTGCAGCACTGCAGCGTGGCGGGGTGCGGGCAGGTCGGCGTAGAACTCGTCGACAATCGTGCGCCCGTCCGCTCCCGTCAGAGCCTCGCGTGCTGCGACTGGTACCTGTGTAAGGTCGGCTCGGAAACCTGTCGGCGTCTTTGACAGAAGCGCGCCGAGTGTGTGCAGCACATCGGCCACGAAGCCACTTACATCGTCGGGCTCGCCGAGGCTTGCCCGCGCAGCATCCATCGCCTCTTTCACTTCATCGGGCCGGACCGTCCGCTGCGCGAACATCGTCTGGCTCTGCTTCTCCTTCTGCGCGCTCGACTCCCACTCGGCCTCAAAGTCCTTCACGCTGCTGCCATCGAGATCTAAGTCGAAAGCGAGCTGCTGATACTCCTTGCCGCGCATCACCGCGCCTTCGAGCAGTGCGCTCAGCACCTGATCGCTCTGAGCCGGCACAGAAACGCTAATCCCGAGATCGCGGCGGATTTTCTCGTGCTTGCGGATGAGCACATCTAGGACGATGCCGTCGATGCCGTTGTCGGCGCCGTAGAGCGTTTGAGCCCGCACGATCTCTCGCGGCTGGCCGAAGCGGTCGACCCGGCCCTCACGCTGTTCGTGCCGCGTCGGATTCCACGCGAGGTCGTAGTGAACAACCGCCTGGAAGTCGTCCTGCAGGTTGACACCCTCCGACAGACAGTCTGTGGCGACGAGGACGCGATTCGCGCCTTGAGAGCGTTCGGCGAGGGCGGCAATGCGCGCCGCGCGTTCCTCGGACGGGAACTCGCCGGTCACGACTTCCACCTCGACACTGCGCAGCGCGCCGTCGAGCTGCTCGTGAACGTACTTCGCCGTCTGGATAAACCGGCAGAATACGATCGGGCTGTAGCCGTCCTTGAGGAGCGCCTTCACCTGCTTGGTCAGGAGCGCGAGCTTCGCATCGTCAGTGGGGTTATCGGCGAGGACGGTCGCTCGGTCAGCAAAGCTATGCAAGAGTTTGGATTCGGCTGCCTCATGCTCAGTGCCCGGCACGAGGTCGGCGGCATCCAGACTCTCGTCTTCGAACTGATCGAGCACCTCGGCGGCACCAACGATGTCGGCCTCAACGTCGGACTGAGCTTCGGTAGTCGCAGCGCGTGTGCGCAGCGTCATCGCCGCGGCAGCCGGAGATGACGCCATGGCGCGTAGAAGCGCGAGCGCCGACCACCACCGAACGCGCTGCTGCAGTCTGGTACCAGAGCGGTCCTGCACCTGCCCGCGGATGTACTCGAGCACGTCGTGAAAAAGGTCCATATGCGCGCCGCTCAGCTTGTACGGCGCCTCGCTCGTCTCGCGATCCTTCGGGAACCTCGTCTCGGCACCGAGGTAGTCACGAATATCGGCGCGACGCCGCTGAACCATGTGCCGGGCGAGCAGGCGCCGTCCGTTCTCGGCTGAAAGGTCGATCGTCTTCAGCTGATCGTCGAGCAACCCGATCAGGTTACGGAACGCACCGTCGTTGCCGCTGTGTGGAGTAGCCGTCGCAAGGACAATATGCCGATTGGGGTCGTCGGCGAGCGCGCGCACCAACTGGTAGCGCTGCGTGCGTCCGCCGGATCTCTTGCCGGTGTCGTCCGCAGCAACTGTGTGCGCCTCATCGATGATGATGAGCTCGGGCGCGGTGCGCTGGAACTCATGGCGGTGACGCTCGCTCTTGATGAAGTCGAGCGAAACGATCGTGACCGGGTAACGCTCGAAGAGCGACTCGTTCGTCGCGAGTGAGCGCTCGAGGCGCGTGACTGTCGACGGCAACACCAGTTGGGGCTCAAGGCCGAACTTCTCAGAGAGCTCAGCCCGCCACTGCTCCGCCAAGCTCGGCGGGCACAACACCGCCACGCGCTGAACTGTGCCCTGGGCCAGGAGCTCGCTCGCGACGAGACCCGCCTCGACGGTCTTTCCGATACCCACATCATCAGCGATGAGCAGACGCACGGTCTCTTGCCGCAGCCCGAGCAGGAGTGGTACGAGCTGATAGGGCCGCGGGTCGACGTTGAGGCTCGCGAGCGATCGGAACGGCCCACCCGAAGAGCGGAATCCGATTCGGAGCGCCTCGCGCAGCATCCTGCTGCTGCGATCGTCACCACGATCGGACGGTGACGGTGGCGGGAAGGTTGCGGCCGTCACCTGCTCGACTGTTGGAATGAGACCGGCGATCTCAGAATCCGAGCCCCCGAGTGGCTTTGCCACGAGGAAGTCCGGGGCGGATTCGGGAAGCACAACCCAGTCGCGCCCCCGGGCTGTTACTAGAGAGCCGATAGCGAAGTCGTTCGCGGTCATTGCACTGCCTCTCCGAACACGCTGGGGTGTTCGCGAATCACGTCGTCGAACTCGCGGTCGAGCGCCACGGTAACAACCTGGTAACCGTCGAACGCCAGGTCTTGCGCGTTCACCTGGGCGAGGTCGTCGTGAACGACAACCACTGCGAGTGGGCTGTCGTAGACGAAGTCGACTAGCAGCCCGCCGACTTCGCCCTCCCCCCGGTTCGGAAGCCGAAGAACCCGGCTCTGGAGGTGCTGCAGGAACGCGGCCGCGCGCTCCGCCGCGGGCGCGGTGACGGGTGCACTTGCCGGAGCGCTGTCGCCGGCGGGTGCGTCACTGGGCTCTAGCGGCACGGAGGGCGGTGTGATAGGCGCGGCATCGTCGGGCGCAACGAGAGCTTGCGACAACTGGAGAAGCAGGTTGACGACCTGTCGACGATCGATCTTCTCGTGGTCGGGCTGGTTTGCGTAGGACAACAGGCACTTGTAGCAGCCGCGTCCGCAAGCATCCTTGTTGTCGCTTCCTGTGATCGGGTCGACGTGGATGATCTGGAGGGCCTCGCGCGCGGCATCCGCCAGCGCCGTTGTTTCGGATTGCAGTCGCCGGAGCACACCAGCGCCGCCCTCTGCCGCCTCGGTGAGCAGAAGTCGTCCCTGCTGGTTGGCGTCGGGCAGCTGCTCACTGACAAGTTCCAAATCCTCGAGCTGGAACCGTGCTTCAATGCCACGCTCGAGGGCGTAACGGGCAGTAATCGCCTGCTCTTCGCTGACCGGCTCAGCCCATCGCAAGATGGCGATGTTGCGGCGATCCTCGACGTAGGGCGTGACGAAGGCCTTCGCTGTAACGTCAGCCGGCAGGGGGCCGTCATCGTCGGCAGGATCGGCCTCGGCATCGGTCTGCTGCGCGTCGCGCTCGCTCAGCCAGCGACCCCTGACGGTGTCGAGCCAGAAGCCGTGGCGGTCGGCGTCTTTGCGCGTGCGCCGCCCGAGGTTTGTGACGCGCACGTCGGCAGAGTCACCGTAGATCACCTCGAGAACATCATCACCGGCATCCAGCTTGGCCGTCGCCGTTGCCTTGCCCGGGTGACCCGCACGGGGCACGAACCGATAGGTCGTACGGAGTTCATAGCCGACGCGGTTGCGCTCCTCTTCGTCAGCGCTGATGCGCTCACGCCTTCGAGTGAGCACCGTCTGGAGCTGGAGAAGGTTTTTCCACTCCGCAGGCAGCGGAGTCTGGCAGGTGACACACACGTCGACGTTCTGAGGGTCAAGGTGGTGGGTTCCGCACGACTCGCAGTTCTTGACGGAGGTCAGCGTGACATCGCCTCCCGCTTCGCCCCCTTCGCGCGGCAGACTGATGCGGGTCACCTGATAGCGGGCGCCTTCGTGATAGATGAGCGACTGCGGACCGAACTCCGAAATAGCGAGGAACCGCGGGCGCTGGAGCCAACTGCTTGGCCGATTGCCGTATCCGGGGATGAATGCCGCGAGCGGCAGGCGGGGAAACGAATAGCCGGGAAGGAAGCCCTCGGAAGCTAGATAGCGATACGTATAGAAGTCGGACTGACTGAAGCCCGATTGGTCGGTGTCGTTGAGAAGGAGCGAGACTCGCTGACTTGCCTCCCACTGCCGACGCTGAGCATCATCCCGCTCACGTTTCGTAGCGGTGTGACTCTGCGATTGCTGGAACGCCGCGAGATGCTCGGCCCTGGCAGACACATAGAGGTCACGCCACCGGTCACACGCGCGGTCGAAGCTCCGGGAGGCGTTGCCGATAACGGCTGTCACCCACGTACCCGACCACCAACTCGATTCGGTGAGCACTGAAGTCAGCGGCTCGAGCACTGTCAGAGCTGACGCAAGCGCACGGGCGGCGGCGGCGGGATCCTCGAGCTTGGTGCGCAGCGACGGGGCTACCGGGTATCGGTCATTGGGGTCGTCGAGGTCGAGGACGTCCTTCATAGAGCTTCCGAGCCCGCGGGCACTCGTCGCCAGAACTTCGGCGAGCCAGATCGCCTGCATGTGGGAGCGGACAAGATCCTCGTTTGCCAGGTCAAGCCTCGGCGGAATGACCTGACCAGCCACCATTAGGTGAGAGCGTTCGAAGTAGTACGTGTCATGTGCGCTGCCCGACGAGCAGTAGGTCAACACAATCGCGGGCTGGCCCGAGCGACCCGCGCGTCCACTCCGCTGCGCGTAGTTCGCTGGTGTCGGGGGCACGTTGCGCATGCCGACAGCGTTCAACTCGGCGATGTCCACGCCGAGTTCCATCGTCGGCGAGCAGAACAGCAGAGGTAATTCCGCGTCGGTGAACGCGCGCTCGCGCTCCAAGCGGATGTCCGCCGGCACTTGGGCCGTATGCTCGGCGGCACGGAGGCCGGCGAGGCCCGCACTATGGTCGCGGTAAAGATCGCGGAAGTACTCGACCACGCGGGGCTTCTGCTCGTTCTGGAACCTCCGCCGCACGGGATCGGGCGCGCCATGCTCGCCCTTCGCGGACCGCAGCACGATCGCAGACGACTTCAATCGATATCCGGATTGCCTCTCGTCGACGAACTTCGTGATGATGCCGGCCTTCTCCAGCACCCTGAGAAGGGATGCAATGACCTCGTCGGCATCCGCTGGGCTGAGTGCTGTGCCGAAGCGGTCCTTGTCCCTCAGCCAGCGGCCGTAGGCCCCCCGCCCGGTCAGGGTGAGGATGTTGCGCGCACCACCCTTTGTGCCCGTTTCGGCGACAGCGAGCCCGACGCTGGCCGGCGGCTCCATATCACCGATCGCCCACAGCCCAGTGAGGTACTCGCGGCTCAGTCGCTGAAGGCGCTCGAAGGTGTCCTTCGAAAGCGCCTCGGCGTCGATGGCGAGGACGCGCCGGAACTCGTCGAGCAGGATCTTGCTAACCTCACGCCGCTGGCCGGCTGAAGCGCTCTTGAGCCGGAAATCAGCATCCTCCCAGTAGTCGTCGCGCTTTGCGAGTTCTTCGACCATCGGGTAGTCGATCATCACGAGACCGGTCTGCTCGAGGTTCGGGAGTGTGACCCGCCACCCGCGCTGAAGATCGGCGATCGCTCGGTACTCGAGCACATTCTTCAAGGCCCCGCGCCCCGCTCTTGTCGCGAGACCCTCCGGGGCAGCGAGGTAGTCGACTGAGCCGAGGTCGAGCACGTCGAGAAGACTCGCCCCGACGTCGAGCAGGTCGAGTCCCTCCTTGCCGGCATCCTTTACCGCCCGATGCAGCGCACCCCGCAGTTGCGCAACCTGCACGAAGTCGTTGAGATGGCCGGCCTGCAACGAAGCATCCTGCCGGTTGTCGACGAAGGTGAGCAGTTTGCGTGCCCGCTCAGGGAGGTCTTCCTCGGGCATTCCCTTGAGCGATGTCAACATGGATGTCGCGAGCACTGTCATCGCGCTACTGCGACCTTCGCGATCAAGCGTTGCCAGCTTGGTGTACTCGGACGTTCGAGCAGCTTCGTACGACACGCCGCACGCGAGGCAGAAGCGAAACGTTCCAGGAATCCACGCCGCGAGGGTGTCCTGAGCGAGTTCGTCTGAAGCAATCGGTGCGACGTAGCCATCAGGAGTGATATTTACCCGCGTTGGGACGTCGGAAGCGCGTAGCTTGGTGACGCCGATACCCGCCGGAGTATTCGAGAGCCACGAGCCAGGCAGACGCGCCTCAGTCACCGGATCGACGGGCCACGGCTGATCGTCGGAAATGAAGAGGTACCCATCTGACCTGTCCTGGACCCTGATCTGATGACGCGCTGCGGCGACCCCCGGTCCCTTCGAATCGTGCCGACGGGCGACGAGATACTCCTGCCCACACTCGCGGCAGAACGCGAGTGGGTAGAGCCGACGCTCGGGAGTGCCGGGAAGCGTCACTTGGAAGTTCGTCTCGATCGCGCGAGCGGTCGGCGACTCGGCCGTCGCGAAAACGTTGCCGCCCTTGGACAGGAATTGGTGCAGGCGGAAGGCAAAGAAGGACCGCCCAATGCGGTTTTTTGCGTTCGCCCCTGCGAGCAGGGTGGCCCGGATGGCGTTCGCGGCTTCTGTCTCGTCGGTATTCGTGAATGCGGCGAGATCCTTGGCGGCCGCCCTCACGGTCGTGGGCTTCTGGCGTACGAGTATTCCGCTTTGGGACTCGACGTCTAGTCCGAACTTCTGCTCAATCCAGCCCGCGAGGGGGTCGGTCGCGAGTTCGTCGGCGGTAAGTTGGGGCTTTTTGGCCTCCTGAGGTCCTCGTTGCTTGATCAAGGGTCGCAACTGATCCGCGGTGACTTGGTCGCCTCGTCCGGCGCGGACAAGAGTTTCTGTGATCACAGAACCTGGTTCAACAGCAGTTCCGAAGATTTGCGTGGCAACGCTGGCGACGTCTGCTCGCTGCTCCGCCATCGTGCCGCCGCTCGACATGGTGGCCGACGTCCCCACACACTGGAGCGAGTCGCCTGCTTTGCACGCCTCTCGCAGGCGACGGACCAGCATCCCGACATCTGCCCCCTGGCGACCGCGGTAGGTGTGCAACTCGTCGAGAACGAGGAACTGCAGACCGCGAGCGGCGGTGATTAGCGAGCGGCGTTCGTCAGGACGCGTCATGACGAGGTCGAGCATTACGTAGTTCGTGAGCAAAATGTCCGGCGGCGACGCCAGAATCTCCTCGCGCTCTTCCCGGGACTCCTGACCCGTGTAGCGCCGGAATGTGACGGGCGGCTTGCCGACGAATCCGAAGTGCAGGAACTTTTTGAGCTCCTCCATCTGACTGTTTGCAAGCGCATTCATCGGATAGACGATGATCGCCTTAATTCCCTTGCCGCTTCCTTCGCGGAGGACGCGGTCAACGATGGGAACGATGTAGGCGAGCGACTTTCCGGAACCTGTGCCGGTTGTCAGCACGTAAGTCTTCCTCGTGGCAGCGACTTGAATCGCATCGCGCTGATGCTTGTGGAAGACCAGAGGCGATTCGGCTCCACTGTCAGCCGGGTGCTTCTTGACGCGGAAGATCTGCGCGGAGTCCGAGTGGAGCGTGTCGTCGGACACCAAATCATCGACAGAACCGCCGGTCGCGAACGATGGGTTTAGCGAGAGCCACGGGTCGGGCCATTGCCGACCGTTGGTGCTCTGCTTCTCGAGGTAGTCACGGATCCTGGGGTCGGAAGCCCCCACAAAGCCCTCGGTGAAACGGCGATAGTCCTCGATCAAGTCGCGGTGAACCTTAAATGCATCCAACGCTGGAAACTCCCATCACTGCTCTACCCGGCCGCAAGCGCCACCGAGCCGAGTCTATCTACAAGCATCAACACGCCCCCTCCGACGCCGCCGATGGAACGGACGACCGATCGCTAACGAGGGAGGGCAGTGAGCTCGGGAGGCAGAGATGCGGTCGTGATGCCGTCCTCCCACTTCACGGCCCACCGTGTCGCGTCTGTGAAGTGCAGCATCGCGACGGTCGGCATGAGGGAGGGAGGGCTTCCACCGCGGCTCACGAGGATGCCGGCCGCTGTGAGGACGAGCACGAGGCCTGATCACGTGCGTGCCGGGTAGTGCTCAGCCACGAACGCATCGGTGATGCCACGGCTCTGCGGGATCCAATGAAGCAGATGCAGGAATCGCGCGAGCTCGTCCGCAGCTCTATGTTCGGCGAACTCCTCCAAAGAGCGAGGAGCCTGGCCTGTCGCGTCCGCCGGGAGCTCGCGGATGTCGAGAGCTCCCCGCATCCCCCAACCACCGCGAAGCGCGTCCGTCTCAGTTGGGATGCCTGGCAGCTGAGCGACCGCTTCCACTGCTCGCCGTGCGTCCTCGGGGGAAGTGACGCGCAGGCGTGTGAGGAGCCGAGCATCTACGAAGAAGCGGACGTCCAGAGCCTCGCTCGAGCGCAGGCCGTCTGCGTGTGCGAGAAGTCGAGCCTGCGCGCCCGTCCAAGAAAGGGCTGTGGGGATGCGGAAGATATAGGGAAGCTGTTCGGGCACGGTGGTCCCGTCCATCAAGATTGCGACGGCCGATGGTCGTCGCCCGTTCTTCCCCTGGGGCACCCGATCGATGGATCGGGTTGCCGTGCGGCCAGCCAGGTACCAACAGCCGCAACTCTGGAACGTGAGACCGACAGCAGAGCACACCCCCGACACTCGTGACCCTCGGCTACGGCTGACGTCGCAGGTCTGGACCTGTGTGACGAGGCCATCCCGGGCTGGGCGCCCCCTCCCGCGCGACCGTCTACTCAGCGAGCGACTTCCACAGCGAGGCATTGGTCTCCGTCATCGCCCAGCCGTCGCCGGGCCAGAAGATCGGCCAGCGGGTGTCGCCGCCCATGCGGTTCTTCATCCACACCGTTGCCCGACCGAACGCGCGCTGCATGGTCAGCGGCTCGACGCCGGTCACCTTCGCCACGTCCTCGAGGGCGACCGCCGACGGCGACGCCGCGGCGAGGACGTCGAGGACCTCGCAGAAGAGCTTGATGGACTTCGCCTCGCCGGAACGCAGGACCTCGAACTCCTCGAGGGTCCACTCTCGCGAATCCTCGGCCTCCGTGTCGTCGTGATCCAAGACTCTTGCGGATCCTCGACCGAGCAGTCGCTCATCGGCGGAGTCGTGCTCGGCGATGAGGCGCATCACGGGGATCACGAGGCTCTCGGGGACGGGAACCATCACATAGTCAGACATGACCATTTCCTCTTCGTGGTGGGTTGGATTCGAACAAGACGAAGTTGACACGTCTTGTACGACTCTTGCAAGACTCCGCCAAAATTCTTCACGGGCTCCGACTCTTGAACCACGAGCGCTTCGGCGAGCAATCAGGGCGACCCGGCCGCCGCTTCACCGACCGCAGCAGCGACGCGATCGTGGTGGCGCTAGGGACGTGGCGCCTCCGCCTCTCGCCCGTCCGGCCGCGCGTCCACCCAAGCTGGGCGATCATTCGTGTGAAGGCCGGTCTCACCGACCCGCACTTCCTTCTCGGGCCGGTCGAGCTTGACCTGAAGACGAAGACGGTCACCGAGTACCTCGAGGAGTGGCGGCCCGCCTGAGGAGCAGCGATTCCGGCCCTATCCCGATCGGAGCGTCGGGCCTACTCTCAGGGCTACCACGCCCCGAGTAGAAGGGCGAGGGCCGCAGATGCGCACGGCATCGGCCAGAAGCAGGGTGCGAGTACCCCCAACGACCCCGTCCCACGCATCCGGGAGAGAAGTGACGCCGGAATGCGGATGTCGGCACGAGTTGCCTTTTGCCCACCCGGCTAGACGATCGGAGAACCGATGAACTCGACGCTCGACGAGACCCTCCTGCTGTCGCCGCTCATCGTTCCGCCCGAGGCCGAGATGAAGAAGGCCCTGCTGCTGAGCGAGCGGTTCTCGACGATAGCTCCGCGTGGGTTCCCACCCACTGAGGCCATGGCCGAGATGAAGGAACGAGGCTGGTGAATCCCCGCCCATCTCGACGATCTCGACGACCCCACGCGAGAACTCGCCGTCCGCGAGTGCATCGACGCCGCTGCGCGGTACACCTTCACGACCGACGACTGGAAGCAGTCCGACAGGCTGTTCGCCCGCAAGCTCCCCTACGAATTGGAGCACTGGCTCGTCGAGAACGACTACCTCAGGCCGGCTTCTCGCGACGGCTCCGAGTTCCGGGCGAGCAGGGAGAATCTGGTCCCCGGGCTGCTCGCGATCTGCGGGCGGCGACTCTGCCAGGCGAAGGGCTGGCAGTACGGCGTGGCCACGACCGCGACGGCCCGGCAGGCGCTGTTCGCGATCGACGACGCCTCCGATCAGCGTGCACTCGCCCTCACGCTCTACGACATTCCCGAGCCGCATCCGAATGCGACCTTCGACGACATAATGGCCTTCCGGCAGAGCAAGGAGAAGCTCCTCGCCCGGTACATCGACGGTCTCCGGGACGTGCGGCACGCCGTCGCCGAGGCGGAGGACAGCCGGGAGCTCGAGGACGCGCTCCTCACCTATAAGGCGCGCGTCACGGAGCTGCATCGAGCGTCCGGACCTCTGAAGGGCGAGGGCGGCGGGCGACTCGATCCGATGACTCTGCTGATCCCGATGACCGAGGTCGGCGTCGCGGTCGGAGACTGGTTGACCTCAGGGCCGAGCTTCGCTCCGATCGTCCTGGCGGTGCGAGCCGTCGCCTCGGTCGTCACCCTCCGCCGGCACGACGCGACGTCGTACCTGTCCGCCGCGGTGGCGAAGAACCTGATCGAGGCGCCGGAGAGCCGGGCGGTGACGGTCGGTCTGCGGGACTGACCAGCGGCTCACGTCGCGACATCGCTGTCCCGGGCGCGACCAGGGTCCTGCCACCCCCGCTTCGGTACCGTCTCCCCCATGCCCGACCCCACTCCCGACGCCCCCGAGGTCGCCGCCGAGCACCTCCGAGCCGAGCTGCAGCTGCGGCGCTTCGGGCGGCTCCGCCTCACCATCGACATGGCGCTGGGCAGCGGGTTCCTCGCGCCCTACGACCTCGTCGTCGTCCGCCTCGATACCGGGGCCGAGATCATCCGCGTGAAGGCCGATCTCACCGATCCCCACTACCTGCTCGGGCAGGTCGAGCTCGACCTCGAGACGAAGACGGTCGCCGAGTTCCTCGAGGAGTGGCGCCCCGCCTGACCGGGCCGGCGCCGAAGCGGCCGGAGCAGGACTGCGGAGATCCGCGCCCCCCTCGCCTCACAGATCCGCAGGAACTCTGTCGCGCTCCTCGCCGGCGACCACCACCGGCGCCCACGCGCCCCGCGCCGGCCGCCCAGCCCACCACACGTACATTCCGGCGGCGACCACAGCGCCTCCGGCCGCGACCGCCCACCACGGGAACCCGGCGACGTCGGGCGACTCCCCCGCCGCGTCCACGTCCGACTGCGGCGTCGGGATCACCCTCTCGCCCGTGACGAGGATGCGGTGGGTGTTGATGCCCAGCGGGGTGCAGGTGACGAGGGTCAGGAGGTCCTGGCCGGGCTGCACGAGGAGGCTCTGCGTGTCCTCGGGCTCGACGACCAGCGTCTCGCGCACACGGTAGGTGACCACCTCGCCGTAGACCTCGATGGTGAAGGTGTCGCCGACGTCGACGCGGTCGAGGTGGGTGAAGAGCTCGGCCGAGGCGAGGCCGCGGTGGCCGGTGAGCACCGAGTGGGTGGAGGGGCCGCCGACCGGCAGGGCGGTGCCCTCGAGGTGGCCGACGCCCCGCTCGAGGACGGCGTCGCTGGTGCCGTGGAAGATCGGCAGGTCCACGTCGATGGCGGGGATCCTGATCCGGGCCATCAGACCCTCGGCGTCGCCGCGCAGGAGTGAGGAGTAGCGCTCGCGGTCGGCGACCTGCTCGTCGTCGGCCAGGGGGAGGCGCTCGTTCGCGGCGACGGCCGCGCCGCCTCCGCTCAGGCTCTGGTTGTAGGCGCGGGCCTCGACGAGATTCTGCCGGAGGGTCTCGGCGCCGAGGTCGGTGATGTCCTGCGTGAGCGAGTCGATCTCGCGCGCCTGCTCGACGGCGCTGAGCCAGCTGGCGGCGACGGGGTACAGCAGCAGCGCCACTCCCGAGAGGCTGATGAGCGCGATGACCAGCGGGGCGACCGGGAGCCGCCAGCGCGGTCGGCGGTGGATCCGCCTCCGCGGAGGAAAAGGGCTGGAGACAGAGGAATGCGGGGCACCCGACGGGTGCCCCGCATTCGACTTCGTCATGGTGTGACGTTACTCCGCGGTCTGAGCAGCCAGCGCGGTGCGGCGGCGCGAGGCGATCAGGCCCGAACCGATCGCGAGGGCGAGGAGCGCGCCTCCACCGAGGGTGAACCACTGCGCGCCGCCACCGGTGAGGGGCAGGGCGAACGCCGGCACCTGGGTGTGGAGGAACTCGACGTAGTTCTGGATCGGCGCGGTGGCCGAGCTCGGTCCGGCGACGACCTGCGTCAGCACCTGGGCCGGGGTGGGCAGACGGAATCCGGCGGGCGGAGTCAGCTCGCGGACGTAGTAGTTGCCCGGCGTGATGATCGGGATCTCGACGAAGCCGTTCGCTCCGGTCGTCCAGTTCTGGTTGCCGTTGATGAACACCGGGTTCTGGCCGAGGTTGGCGTCGTTCTCGGTGAGGAACACCTGGTAGACCGCACCCGCGAGCGGCACGCGGTTGGCGCCGTTGTTCTGGTAGGCGTACACGGTCAGCTGACCGATCGGGGTGCTGCCGGTGACCGTCTCCGTGGCCCCGTTCACGACGCTCGTCGCCGAGTTGGTGATGATGCCGTTGGCCGGGATGGCGGTGGCGCGGGTGAGCACCGTGAGGGTGACGACGCCGCCCTGCAGGCCCTGGAGCTTGGTGAGGCCGGACTGCAAGAAGTTCAGCGTCACGTTCCGGGTCGCGGCGTCGTAGGCGAGCGTGTAGTCGGTGTTCGCGATGAACGCCGGTGCGGGCGCGGTGCCCGCGGCGCTGGTCACCGTGATGCCGGTGGGCGCGACGCCGGCCGGGCCGGTCGGCAGGTAGGTCAGCTCGGCGGGGAGCGTGTCGGTGAGGGTGAACGCCTCCAGCGCGTCACCGGCGGCGAGCACCGGGACGTCCGAGGCGATGGCCCAGCGGATGAGGTCGGGGTTGCGCGCCTCGACCGAGTTCGCCGCCGCGGGGACGCGCGTCTTGGTGAGCTCCGTGACCGCGTTCTTGGGGTAGACGTGGACGTCGTAGATCCACTGGTTCGCCGGCGCACCGGTCGGGCCCGTCGGGAACGGCAGGGTGACGAGGAACGGCGCCGCGCCGTTGGTCGCTCCGGCGGGGAGCTGGGTCTCGGTCACGAGGTAGAGGCCGAGCGGCATGCTCGCGCCGTTGTTGAACACGGCCTCGCCGTCCGTGCCGCTGGTGGCGGTGAAGGTGTCGGCGGCCGTGACGCGGGTCGCGGCGGTGCCCGGGGTCAGGTTCGCGACCTGGTTCCAGCCGTCGGGCGTGGTGAGGTCGACGCCCTGGACGCGCGCGGCGGTGAACACGGCGCCGGGCAGCGCGTCTCCGGGGACCGTGATCTCCTGGCCGGTGCCGATCGCCTGGCCGTTGTTGGAGCCCAGCGCGAGCTTGTGCACGGTGAGGGTGCGGCTGATGGTCGGGTCGATGTTGCCGGGCAGCGTGACCGCTGACGCCGGCGCGACGGCGGTGAACACCGCCGCAGCGCTCAGCGCGAGGACGCCGGCTGCGGCGGCGAGCCGCCTGGTGAGTGTGCGGGACATGTGATCTCTCCTACTGAGGTCGTGAGTGCTGGTGTCGTGGAGTCGAAGGTGTGCGGGAAGGGGTCTGCGGGAGAGCACCGGGGCTCTCGGTCGGGGCGTCACCGGGAGGGGCCTCGCAGCCTCCGGCGCCGCTCCCAGAGGAGGAGGCCGAGTGCGAGAGTGAGCACCGACCCCCCGCCCAGGAGGAACGCGTCGGTGCTGGCGCCACCGGTCAGCGGCAGGCGTGTGGGGTCCACGGGGGCGTTGACGAAGCGGTAGACCGCCGTCTGACCGGCCGTGGGGGCCGTGATCGTCCGCGAGGCGACCGGGGACCACGTCGTCCCGGTCAGGCGCTCGAGACGCAGTTCCTGGTAGGCGAGGCGGCGGGTCGGATCCGTCGCCGCCTCGGACAGCGTGTAGCCGTGACCCGGTCGCACCTCGAAGGTGCTCGCCGGGTTGCCCGCGGCGACGTACTCCGCGCCGGCCCGGGTCTCCGTCGGGAGCGTCGCTCCGGCCAGTGCGGCGGGCGTCGCGGTGACGCGCCAGTCGGCGGCCTGGAAGCCGGTCTGGGGGCGCAGGACCTGCTTGACCAGGGTGATCGTCGCGCTGGCGTTGTCCACGGTGCAGGTGACGGCGGCGCCGTTCGTCGGGGTCACGTCTCCGGCCGCGCTCACGGTGAGGGCGGCGCCGGTGTCGGTGCGGCACTGCCAGGGTCCGGTCTGCACGGAGGTGGCGGGGCCCCCGGTCTCGGCGAGCCGGTAGGCGGCACCCGGGGTGACGGGGATC
Organism: Rathayibacter sp. AY1A4; assembly: GCF_002930955.1. Taxonomy (NCBI): domain Bacteria; kingdom Bacillati; phylum Actinomycetota; class Actinomycetes; order Micrococcales; family Microbacteriaceae; genus Rathayibacter; species Rathayibacter sp. AY1A4. The sequence continues at coordinate 140,639 of NZ_PSTN01000007.1, forward strand.
GCCGACACGCCAGCGGAGCCCGCGCGGCCGGTCGGGCCGGGCAGGGCGCCGGTCGGGCCGGTGGCGCTGAGCGTGAAGTCGCTGGGCAGCGCACTGCCGGAGCTCACCGTCTTCACGAGCGTGAGCGAGGCCGTGGGCCGGTTCACGATCGAGCACTCGACGACCGCCGCGGAGGCGATGCCGGTGAGGCTCGCGCTGATGACGGTCCCCGACTGCGAGAACGTGGTCGCCCGGGCGGTGCCGTTGACCGTGCAGGCGCCGCTGACGAACGCGAAGCCCGTCTGCTGCACCTCCGAGACGGTGAGCGTCGCCCGCGACGCCTCCGTGCCGAACAGGACGGTCCAGGCGGCCTGGCCCGCGGCGTCCGTCTGCTGGCGGGGCGACTGCTCCGGCAGCAGGGCGACGGTGCCCGCGGTGGCCGTCGCCGTCGTGCCCACGGTCCAGTCCGCGCCGGGGCGGGTCGTGCCGGAGGCGTCCCGGATCGTCTTGGTGATGCGCACCGTCGAGGCGGGGCGCGGGGAGTTGAAGAAGGTGCAGGTGACGTTGACGCCGAGCCGGTTCGGGAGGGTGACCGTCCCGGTCGGGTTCGAGCCCGTGCTCACCCGCACGCCGTCCGCGTAGCACTCGTAGATGCTCGTGTAGGCGGTGATCGGGGAGGCGGAGCCCGCGGCCATCGCCTCCGAGACCGTCACCGTGCTGTTGATCGGAGTGGGGAAGGGGCCGATCTGCGCGGTCTGGCGGCCGGTGGTGGCGCCGGTGGTGGTGGCCGTGGCGAACGGCGACGCCGGGGAGCCGGCGGCGGCCGTGAGCTGGAACTGGTCCGCCGCGGCCAGGTGGCCCACCACGCTCTTCTGCACGGTGATCGTGGCCGGCGAGGAGCAGCCGGAGAGGTCGACGGCGTTGACGCTCACGCGCGGCGTGCCGCTGACGCGGGTCCAGGTGGTGGCGTCGAACTCGTAGGCGCTGCCGGGGATGGCGGGGACACCGTTCGCGGCGGCGACGTCGCCGTTGGCGAGGTAGACGGTTCCGCGCGGCGAGAAGGCGATGCCGTTGATGTTGGCGAAGGCGGCGTCGGTCCCCGTCACGGCCTTCGCGATCGAGGTGTTCACCGGGAGGGTGCCGCCGGTCGCCGCGGCAAGGGCGTCGGCCGGCACGGTGAAGATCGCGGCGCTGCTGGCGTTGTTGACCGAGCCCGCGCCGACGACGTAGAGGTTGCCGCGAGCGTCGAACGCCATGTCGCCGTTGCCGTTGGGGGTTCCGGAGGTGGGAAAGGAGCCGACGAGGGCGAACCGGGTGGCGACGGGGTTCGCCTCCGTGAAGCTCCAGATGTAGAACTGGCCGCTCGCGAAGCTGCCGAACAGGTACCGGCCCGTCCGGAGGTCGACCGCGCCGGCGACGATGCTGCCGGTCACCTGCGCTCCGCCGGCCACGGTCGTGTACGCGCTGTTCGCGATCCTCTGGAAGCCGGCCTCCGGCGTCCACTTGAGGACGGCGTCGACGTCCGTCGCGTCGGACGAGCGGTCCAGCGCGTAGGCGAAGGCACCGTTCGCGCCGACGCCGAGCGCGTTGGCCTCGGCGGTCCCCGACCAGCTGCCGATCGAGGTCAGGGATCCCGTGACGATGTCGGCCTGCTGCAGGGCGCCGGCCGCCGTGAGGGAGTAGAAGCGGCCGGTGTCGCAGACCAGGCGCGGCGTCTGCACCGTGTTCGTGAAGGTGCAGAGCACCTCCGCTCCCGCCTCGCTGGGGATCGTGATCGACCCGGCGGCGGAGGCTCCGGAGGCGATGACCGTGCCGCCGCGCGAGCACTCGTAGCTGTTGGAGTACCCCAGGCCCGCGCCCGCGGTCTGCGCCTCGGCGATCGTGTACGTCGCTCCGGACTGCACGGTGAGGCGGCTGATCTGCGCGGCCTGGATCCCGGTGGCGGTGCCCGTGGTGGTCGCCGACGCGAGGACGGTCGTGCCGCTGCGCACCGAGAGCGTGAACTGGTCGCCCGTGGCGCTGCGCACGGGCAGGTTCTTCCGGACGGTGAGGGTCGTCGCGGCCTGGACCGTCACCGACGTGGGGGCGGAGGCGATGAGGCCGGTGGGAGTCGTGGTCCCGGTGCTGTACGTCCCGGCTGCGGCGGCCACCACGTCCACGGAGACCGTGCAGGAGGTCGCGCCCGCGGCGAGGTCGCCGCCGACCGTCGAGACGGAGGAGGACCCGGCGGCCGCGGTCACGGCGAACGCCGTTCCGGTGACGTCGGTGCAGGACCCGCCGACGGCCGGCGTCGGCGCCACGACGAGGCCGGCCGGGAGAGCGGTCGAGAAGCGCCAGTCGGCCTTCGCGAGGAGGTCGCTGGTGTTGGTGACCGTGTAGGTCAGCGTGGTCGGCACCGTCGCGGTCGGCACCGCCTGCGTGAAGGCCGCGTCGAGCGCGGGGGTGACGTCGAGCACGCGGAGGTCGTCGACGGCGAAGGCGCTTCCCGTGCCGGTGACCGTGTTCACGAGCTGCACCTGGGCCGCGGCGATCTGCGCCGGAGTGAGGAGCGCGGTGCTCGTGCCGGTGTAGGCGGCGGCGCGGGCGGAGGCGGGGAGCGCGGGATCGACGAGCGCGCCGAGGCCGCCGACCAGCGGGAGGGTCGGGGACGTGTAGAACACGCTGCCGGTCGCGGTGCAGGGCACGACCGGTGCGGCGAATCCGGTGAGGACGGTGGACCCGCCCGAGATCAGGTTGAGGGAGAGGGACGCGTTGTTCGTCCCGCACTGCCCGCCGGCGGCGTTCATGCCGACGGCGTAGTAGCGGGCGGCGGGAGCGGAGACGCCGATCCCCGCGGCGCTCTGGGCGACGGTCGTGCCGCCGGTGATGGTGGCGTACGGGTACTCGACCAGGGCGTGGTTCGCCTGCGTGCCGGTGTTCGAGCCGTTGGCCGGTGCGGTGCTGGAGGCGGACCCCGGCACTCCGGCCGCCACCTGACCGAGGACGTCCGCCATGCGGCGGGTCTCGCGTGCGGCCGACGATCCCGTGCCGACGGTGAGGAGGGGCCGGGTCGGGCAGAAGGCGGCGTTGGGGTAGGGCGCCGTGTAGTTGACCAGGACGCCGGTGCAATTCGTGGCGGTCGACCAGCCGGTGGCGGCCGTGTAGCGGCCGTTCGCGTAGGCGGTGAGCGCGCTCGGGGTGGCGGTCAAGCCCTGCTCGAAGGTCTCGGTCCACACCTGTCGCGGGGCCTCGGCGACGCCGGCGGCGAGCGTGGAGAAGCCTCCCGCTGCTCGCGCCGTCGCGGGCGGGCCGCGGTCCGACTCCTGATCGTCGTCCGCAGCCGCCGGAGGAGCGGGCGCCGATCCGGCGGGCGCCGGCTCGACGGGCTGCTCCGTCCCTGCGGCGCCGCGGGGTGCTGCGGGATCGGGCTCGTCCTGAGCGGGCTCCTCCGCCGTCGCACTCGGCGACTCCGCGGCCTCGGCGGGTGCGGGAGAATCGGAGGTCGACGGGGCAGACGCGGAGTCGCCGAGTGCGACGGCGGAGGAGCCCGCTCAGGA